>CAIMMI010000282.1 GCA_903842505.1 uncultured Verrucomicrobiota bacterium
GAGAGCCGGATCCTGCGGCCGGACCAGTACTACGGCGCGACGTTCCGTGCCTTGAGGGCGTCCCCGGGTCTGCTGCTCTGGGTCGAGCCTTCTTCCACCGGGTACGGCCCGATCTGGGCCACCGATTTTCTGGTGCCCGGCGCGGTTAGGCCAGGCTTCGCCAACATCCCGATCGGCGATGGATTCTGGGGAGGTCGCGGTTGGTGGTGGTGGCAAGGATCCCTTGCCGTCGTCGCCGAGGACATCTCGTCCCTCGGCCGACCCGCGCTGCGCAGCCGCCTGACCTTGGGTGGAACGAGCCTGCATCAAGGCTTCTCCCAGGCCTTCGCCACGGAAGGCCGTCTGTACGTCTCCCACCGCGAGGCCATCACCCGCGCGGAGACCAAGGGTGGCGACATCACCGGCGGCCCGATCGGGCCCGGGATTCCGACGCCCTGGTGGGTCACCGAGACCCGGCACGTCCTCGACGTGGTCGACTTCACCGATCCCGCCGAACCGATGTTCCGCGCGCCGATCGGCCTGCCTGCCGAACTCGCCGGGATCTCGCATCGGGGTGCATTGCTGTACACCACCGGCACCACGACGAACACGCCGGCCGGTCGAACCGAGCTGAGCGCGCTGGCCTATGACGGACTGGCGGCCAGCCTCGTCGATACGACCGCTGTGTCGGCGTCGGCGCCGGTGCTCGTCCGGTCGTCCGGATACGTGTTGGTGACCGAGCCGACCGGAACCAATGACGCGCCGGCCCAGGTGCTCCAACTCGGCGTCGGACCGAATGGAAAATGGTCCGCTGGAATGGCCCTGAATGTCCCCGGCGGAAGCCCCGTCCTCCGAAGCGTGGGTTCGCTCGTCCTCTCGGAGGCGTCCGCCGGGCTCGGGTTCCTCCGGCCCCTCGATGCCGGCCCGTCGCTGCTCGGGGTTGCGCCGGGCATCTGCGGCTATGCCCTCGATTGGAACGCAGCGGATGCGGCCGCAGACGGCACGGTCTGGGCTTCGGGCTACGGAGCCCGGCTGATCCGCCTGCAGCCGGGCGCGGCACTGACTGGACCATGACTTCGAAGCACCTCCAGAGCCCCCGGGCATCCGAAGGCTTCACGCTGGTGGAGCTGTTGACCGTCATTGCCATCGTGGCGGTGCTGGCAACGCTGCTGGTTTCCGCCGTCTCCGGGGCGCGTACGCGATCGAATCAGGCCGTCTGCCGGAACAACCTCCGGCAGGCCGCCGTCGCAGTGGAGATGTACATGGACGATGCCGGACGCCGGGCCCGGAGCTTTACGCGGTTGGCGAGCAAGCCATCGCTCCTGCCGAATCCGCGGGTGCTCGTCTGTCCGGCGGATCCGGCGCTGAAGGCCCCTTCGCACGGCAGGGGTCAGACCAACGCGTGCTGGGGCAACCAGGTGAACACCTCACAGGAGCCGGCCACTGCCCGGGTCGGGCAGCCCGAGGAAGGATCCTGGGAAGCCGAGCTGCGGGAGACGACCGAGACGGTCCAGTTCTCCTACCTGCATCCGCTGGCCTGGCGCCGCGACGCCTGGACCCGCCTGATCCAGGGCCACGGCAACCAGGTGGGCGTGGCCGCCTGCCAGCTGCATGGGCTGCGCTCCCCGACCCAAGGGCAGAGGCCGTTCACCCAGTTCGAGGGCCAGACGCTGCGGGCCCAGCGGGACGGCGCGGTGATTCCCCGGAAGATCTTCCGGACCCGCGCCTACCCCGATGGCAGTCCCACGACCGGAGCGCCGTCCCGCGCCGTAGCCGAACCCGCGGCGGGGACGCTCACCGTGCTCTTCAACGAAGACGACTACCCGTGGGAGTTCTACTCCGACCTCGTCCCCGGCGTCCGCTGAACCCCGAGTCCCTTACTTCGTCGGTTTCGCATCCAGCTTCCGCAGCCAGATGTTGCGGTAGCGAACCGGGTTGCCGTGATCCTGGAGGACCAGCGGGCCCTTGGGCGTGACCCCGTTGAACTTGGCTGCCGCCGACGCCCCACCCGGAATGGGAATGTGGTCCTGCACCAGGACACCGTTGTGGAACACCGTGAATGAACCCGCTTCCACCTTGCCGTCCGCCGTCGGCTTCGGGGCGTGGAACACAATATCGTAACTCTGCCATTCCCCTGGCTTGCGGGAGGCGTTCACCAGCGGGGCGGAGTGCCCGTAGAACGACGCCGCCTGCCCGTTCGAGTAGGTGGGGTTCTGGTGGGAGTCGAGCACCTGGATCTCGTAACGCCCCTGGAAGTACACGCCGCTGTTGCCCCGACCCTGACCGTCCCCCTTCACCTCGGACGGCGATGCCCATTCCAGGTGCAGCTGGATGTCCCCGAATTCCTCCTTGGTCATCATGCCGCCGCCGTTCACCTGCATGGCACCCTCGATCAACTTCCACTTCGGCTCCCCACCGTTCTCCCCCTTCCAGGCGGACAAGTCCTTTCCATCGAACAGCACCACCGCATCCGCGGGAGCCCCGGCTCCGTGTGAGAACGTCGCGGCGGGCGTGACCACGGGGGGAGGCGTGTCCTTGGAGTCCGCGGCCAACGTGCCGAGACAGGTGCCCGCGAGGAGGGTGATGGAGGCGAGGGAGAGGATTCCGGAGCGTTTCATTTTGTCCGCCTTGGATGACGGCCTTCGCCTCGGGATTCAATCCAGAACAGGCCAAGCCGGGATTGACGCAGCGTCTCGGGCGCGGTGAATAGCGCGGTGCAATTCCCCCTGTTGTCCTGGCTCCGGCGGTTCATCGCCGCGCTGGGGGTGCTGGCGTCCGTCTCAGCCGGACGGGTGGTGGCGGACAGCCGCCCAAGCTTTCTGATCCTCTTCGCCGACGACCAGCGCGCGGACACCCTGCACGCCTGGGGGAACCAGAACATCCGGACTCCCAACCTGGACCGGCTGATCCACCGCGGATTCGGGTTCCGGGCGAACTACTGCTTCGGCTCGAACAGCGGCGCCGTCTGCATCCCGAGCCGGGCGATGCTGATGAGTGGACGCACGTGGCTCGATTCACGCCACGACCTCGCCGGGATTCCCCTCATGCCGGAGCGGCTTGGCGCGGCCGGTTACCGCACCTTCGCCACGGGCAAGTGGCACAACGGCCGGGAATCCTTCAAACGCGCATTCCAGGAGGGACGCTCGGTGTTCTTCGGCGGCATGGCCGACCATACGAAGGTGCCAGTGGTGGACTATGCGGGAGGAACCTTCGGCACCGAACGGACCGCCACCCGTTTCTCCAGCGAGGAGTTCGCATCCACGGCCATCCAGTTCCTCGCACAGGCCACGAACGATGCGCCCTTCCTCTGCTATGTCGCGTTCACGGCCCCGCATGATCCCCGCAATCCGCTGACCCACTCGGTGATGCCGTACTACCGGAACCGCCCGCCGCTGCCGGCCAACTTCCTTCCCCAGCATCCCTTCGACAACGGCTGGATGCGCGGGCTCCGCGATGAAAACCTCGCTCCTTATCCACGCCCGCCGGAGATGATCCGCGACCAACTCGCCGAGTACTACGGGCTCATCACCCACCTCGACGGTGAGATCGGCCGGATCCTCGAGGCGTTGAAGAACCATCCACGCGGCCGGAACACCTATGTGATCTACGCCGCCGATCACGGCCTCGCGATGGGCAGTCACGGTCTGCTCGGAAAGCAGAGCCTCTACGAACACAGCATGAAGTGTCCGCTGGTCATCGCTGGCCCGGGCATTCCCGCCGGACGCGAGACCCGGCAGTTCACCTACCTCTTCGACATCTTCCCCACCGTCGCCCGCCTTGCGGGTGTCGACCTGCCCGACCCGATGGGCGGACGTGACCTCTCGCCGCTCTGGACCGGGCCAAAGACTCCCTGGCGGGACACCGTGTTCCTGCCCTTCACCGATACCATGCGCTCGATCCGCGACGAACGCTGGAAGCTCATCGTCTATCCGCGGACGAATCATCGTCAGCTGTTCGACCTCCGCCGGGATCCGGACGAACGCCACAACCTCGCCGCCGACCCGCGCCATGCCGCCACCGTCGCCCGACTGGAGAAACGGATGATCGAATCCCAGAAACAGTTCGGTGATCGCCAACCCCTTTCCACCCAAACGCCGGCTCCCCTCGCCATCGATCTGTCGAAGGATTACGTCCGGAAACCAGACGAATCCCAGCCGGCTTGGGTCGTGGAAAAATACTTCAGGCAAGGCGGGCGATGAGCACGCTCGATCCCTTCGCCCTCGCCCCGGTCGTGGCCCGAACCCGTACTCGTACTCGTACTCAGCCCGCGCTACTCGCACTCGATCTCCAGCGTTTGTCGTGTGCCCCGCCCGCCCCCAGTCGGCTCGAGTACGAGTACGAGTACCCCCCGGCCCAGCTCAAACGTGGCGGCAACGTCCTCGCCGCCTCCCCGGCACCTCACTCCCACCCGATCTTCCGACCGCGATTCTGTTCCTCGAGCCACTTCTGCAGTGGCTGGAAGTACTCAACCATGGCGCGGGTGCTGAGGTCCTCGCCGGTGGCGTCCCGAAGCACCTTGCGCCAATCGCGGGTTCCACCGGTGGAGAGCATGGACTTGAGGAACTCGCCGACCTGACGGTTGCCCTCGTAATTGCAGCTCTGCGGAGGCTGCTTGAGGATCTTTCGCGCGATGTGGTCGTTGAACTGGAACTTCAGGACCGTGGCGATCGCGTAGCTGTAGTAGTAGCAGGGATTGTCGTTGATGTGCGTCTTGGTGACGGCGTCGCACCACTCCTCGCCACGGGAACCCGCGCCGCCCGGCGCCTCGATGCCCTGGAAGTCGCCCACATGCTTCCACCAGCGCGCATTCCACTCCGTGGGCGACAACTCCCCGGCGTAGGCGTCCGCCTCCCAGTGCGTCATCGTGCCCGATGCCCAGAACAGGAACGGGATCGAATGCGCCAAGGCGTCGTTGAGGAGCACTGCGATTTCGTCGGGCGCGTAATCGGCGGGCAGGATCCCCTTCGCCTTCAGGTAGGGAAGCTGGCCGGAGGCGAGCCCGATGAGTTCGCCGACGCCCTCGTGGAACGCGGGGTTCGCGCCGATGCGGAGCAGGGGCGGCACCTCGGGCCGGGTGTAGCTGATGAAGTAGTAGGCGTGCCCGAGTTCATGGTGGGCCGTGGTGAACCACCACGGGTTGGCCTCGACGCTCATGAGCGAGCGGATGTCATTCTCGAGGTCGACGTGCCAGCACGAGGCATGGCTGTTCTTCAGTCGGGCCTCTCCGGCACGCGCCGGGAAGAGGTCGGACCGCGACCAGAACGTCTCGGGCAGCTTGCTGAAGCCGAGCCCGACGTAGAACTCCTCTGCCGTCCGCGTCACCCAAGCCGGCTCCCGTCCTTCGAAGAACCGATCCATGTTCACGGCGTCGACGAGGCCGCCCCATTCCTGCGCCCAGCGGTTGTTGATCCAGTGTGCGGGGATCCGGTTGGGGACGGGTTGGCCGTACTTCCGGGCGAGCTCGTGCTTGGCCCAGGTGTGGAGTTGGAGGTAGAGCGGCCGGAGCGCGGCCATGAAGTCCTCGTTCAGCCGGACCATCTCCGCGGACGTCATCCCGTAGGCTGCCACCTGCAGGGCGAAATAGTTGGAATAGCCCATCTCCCGGGCGCAGGCGTTCCGCATGTCCCGGAGCTTCACCAAGCCAGGCTTCAACGCCGGCCCCGTCTTCTTCGAGGCCTCCCACGCCGCCCGACGTTCGACCAGGTTCGTCGACTTTGACAGCATCCGGTCGAGGTCGTTGGCCACCACGTTCGAGCCACCCAACTGGAACTGGAACCCATTCAACGTCGATGCCTGGGCTGTCTCGGCAGCGATCCGCCGGGCCACGAGATCGGGGTGGGTCATCGGACCCTCGGCAGCGTTCAACAGGCATCGCTCCAACTGGCGGATCTGCAGTTCGCTCAAGCCTTCCCGCTGCCCCAACAACTCCCGCGCCTCCCGGATGATCGCTGGATTCCCGTTGAACGCCGCCCGCGCCCGACCCGCCGTCTCGCTCGCGGCATCGTGCTCCGGTTTCACGTCGGTCGAGGCCTTCCACTGGGCCTCGCTCTCAACCCGGTACAACGCCTGATAACCCGCGTTGACCAGCGACAGGAATCGATCCGCCCGCTCCTGCAATGGCGTCGCCCCCAACGCCGCATGTCCGGCAACCCATGATGCCACTCCCGCGACCAGCCAACTGCGCCATCCTCGAATCATTCCCCCAGCAAACCGCGGAGTCGCCGCCTTGGCAATCGACAGCTGGGAGTCCCGACACTCCCCCGAGCGAGGGGTGGGGCGAGTGTCTTCACGAGCCGGGAAGGAGTCCCGAGTTTCAAGATTCAAGATTCAAGGCCAGCTCCCGCTTCAAACTGGAAACGGAAAACTTCGAACTCTGGAGCGGCTCGACGGAGTCTCGCCCCACCTCGTCAGGCTTCCGGTTCGCCCAGGCGACGCTCGAGCTCGTGGACCCGCCTCAACAGGTCCGGCAGCCGTTCGATCGCCAGCAGCTGCCGCTTGGTGACCCGGTCGGGCTGCGCCGGCGAGCCCATCCACTTCTGCCCTTCCGGGATGTGGTGCATCACGCCGGACTGCGCCGCCAGCGTGACGCGGTCGCCGATGCGCAGGTGTCCCGCAATGCCGGCCTGGCCGGCCACGGTGACGTAGGCGCCGATCTTCGTGCTGCCCGCGATGCCCACCTGCGCGACGATGATCGAGTGTTCGCCGATGGTGACGTTGTGGGCGATCTGCACGAGATTATCGATCTTCGTACCCTTGCAGATGATCGTGGCCCCAAGCGCCGCCCGGTCGATCGTGGTGTTGGCGCCGATCTCGACGTCATCCTGGATCTGGACCTGTCCCACCTGCGGCACCTTGCGGTGCTCGCTTCCATCAAACACGTATCCGAACCCGTCCGCCCCGATCACCGCGCCGGCATGGATCCGCACGCGTTTCCCGAGATGCGAACGCTGGTAGAGCGTCACGTGCGGGAACAGGCGCGTCTGCTCGCCCACCGAGCAGTCGTCCCCCACGTAGACCTGCGAGATCAACACCGCACCCGGCCCGATCTTGACCCGCTCCCCCACCACGCAATGCGGCCCAATGTGTGCCGTTGGATCGACCTGCGCCGTCGCCGCCACCACCGCCGACGGATGGATGCCGGCCGTGAACGTCGGCTCCGGGAAGAACAGCGGCAGCACCTGCGCGAAGGCCACCCGGGCGTTCGTCACGCGGATCAGCGTCTTGGCATCCGGCGGAAAATCCCCGGCGACCAGAATGGCCGAGGCCGCGCTCTGCTTCGCCCGGGCGAAGTAGGACTCGTTCTCGGCAAAGGTCAGGTCTCCGGGCTTGGCGGAATCTGCCGGGGCGAAGCCCGTCAGAGGCAGGTCTGGATCCCCGATGACGGTGGCCCCGATTCGTTCGGCGATCTGGCCGGTGGTGTACGTGGGCATGGGCGACGGAGGGTTGGGTGGAGTCAAATGCCTCGTTCGTTGACGATGACGTTGGCGGGACCGAGCACGAGGACGCGGGGCTGCCAAGCGGTGGCCTGTGCAGAGTCGACCTCGGTGAAGGACATGATGGTGATGCGGTCGCCCGGCTTGCCCAGGTGCGCCACGGCTCCGTTGAGCTCGATCGCCCCGGATCCCCGCGGACCGCGGATCACGTAGGTTTCCCAACGCGCCCCATTGGCCATGTTGCTGCAGAGGATCCGCTCAAACGGAAACAACCCGGCCTTCTCGATCAGGTCTTCCGCGATGGTGAGCGAGCCCTCGTAATCAACGCTCGACGCGGTGACGGTGGCCCGATGGATCTTCGATTTCAGCAGGTGAACCAGCATAGGGAGGAACGCGGTGACGCCGGAAACGCCTCGTCCGGCAGGGTAAAACCTGCCCGCGTCACAATGGTTTGTCCAAAAGACGCTTCCACTATAGGCACTCGTCCCTTGGGCACAACTCCGCAGTCCGGCACCGCCAGAAACGGGGCGCATCATTTTGCCTCCCCGGTGGCGAAGCGGGGGGCGAGTGTCCTCACGAGACGCTTGGGAGTCCCAAGTTTCAAGATTCAAGGCCGGCTCCCGCTTCAAACTTGAATCTGAAAACTTCAAACTCCGGGGCGGCTCGACGGAGTCTCGCCCCACCCCTCGCCGGGGTTCGACTCCAGAGGTGCCCTCCTCAGGTCTTCAGGCCCTGCCGCGCGAGGACGGCGGACCCAGTGATGCCGGCCTCGTCGCCGAGGCGCGAGGCGATGATCTCGATGCCTTTGTCCGTCCCGGTCATGGCATAGTCCCGGGCCGTCGCCACGATGATCGGCATCATGTCGTCCTGCAGGGCGTCGAGCACCCCGCCGCCCAGCACGATGCACTGCGGATTCAGGAAGTTGATCACGTTGGCGACGGCGATGCCGATGTACTCCGACGCCTCTTCGATGACCTTCTCGACGAGCTTGTCGCCCTTTCGGAGGGCCTTTCGGAGGTCGCCGGACTTGAGGTCGACGATCTCCTCGCCCGGTCCCAGGAGTTCCGTCAGTTGCGATTTGGCGCCGTCGCGGATGGCGTCGCTGAGCCGCCGGAAGATGGCCGTCCGGCTGGCGAGGGCCTCGAAGCAGCCGCGGTTGCCGCAGCCGCACTTGGGCCCCTCAATCTCCAGGACCATGTGGCCGATTTCACCCGCCGTCCGGTTGAAGCCGCCAAACAGCCGCCCCTGGATGATGATGCCGGCTCCGATGCCCGTTCCGACAAAGATGCCCACGAGGCTCTGCGGTTTGCCTTCAAGCTCGACCCCGTGCACGCCCAGCGTGCAGACATTGCAGTCATTCTCCACGAAGACCGGCACGCCGAGGAGCTTCTCGAGGTCCCGTTTCAGCGGCGCGTCCTTCCATCGAAGATTGGGTGCAAACAGCACTTCACCCGTCTCCGGATTCACCGCCCCGGGTGCCCCGATGCCAATGCCGCGAACCTGCCTGAGCGAAAGGTCCGCCTCGTCTACCGCGTCGCGGATGCAGCGGTCGATGCGCTCCAGGACGGCGGCGTACCCGCGCTCGGCTTTGGTGCTGAGCTTGGCGGTCGCGACCCGCTTGAGCTGGGGCGTGAAGACACCGGCGAGGATCTTGGTTCCACCCAGATCGACACCGACGAGGAGGTCCTGACGTGGGGTTACCTCGGGCATGCCGCATCATCGACCGCGGATGGCCCCCCGGGGCAAGGAAAACTCCGATCAGTCGCCGTTCGGATAGCTGCCAAGAACCTTCACGAAGCTGCAGTGCTGGCCGAGCAGTTCCACCGCCTTCGCCAGCTTCCCGCTCTCGGCATGGCCGTCGCAGTCCACGAAGAAGAAGTATTCCCACGCCTTCCGCTTGGAGGGGCGGGACTCAATCTTGGTCATGTTGATCTTGAATCGTCGGAACGGGGCGAGCGCCTGGTGCAGGGCTCCGACCTCGTCGCGGATGCTGAACATCAGGCTGGTGCGGTCCGTGTCGCCCGGTGGCGGAATCTGGCGGCCCAGGATCAGGAAGCGGGTGGAGTTGGCGGCGTTGTCCTGCACGTCCCGCTCCAGCACGGGCACTCCATACGTCTCCGCTGCCAATTCGCCGCACAGCGCCGCCGACTTGCGGTCCGCCGCCGCCAACTCCGCTGACCGCGCGTTGGAGGCTGTCTCGCAGAGCTCCGCCTGCGGGAACTGCTGCTGGATCCATCCGCGGCACTGCGCCAGCGTCTGCGGATGGACATACAGCTTCGCGATGTCTTCCCTCCGCTTCGCTGAACTCGCCAGGCAGTGCGAAATACGCAGGACGACCTGCGCCACAATCTTCAGGTCGCTGTCCACGAACATGTCCAACGTGTGGGTCACGACTCCCTCCGTGCTGTTCTCCACCGGCACCACGCCGTAGTCGGCCCGATGCTTGGCAACCTCGTGGAATACATCCGCGATGGTTCGCTGCGACGAGTACTTGAGGCTCGATCCAAACCGCTTGATCGCGGCCTGGTGCGTGAACGTCGCTTCCGGCCCGAGATACGCGATCGTCAGGTTCTTCTCCAACGACAGCGCCGACGACATCACCTCGCGGTAGATGGCGCGGAGCCCATCGTTCGTGATCGGTCCGGCGTTGAGCTTGCAGACTTTCTGCAGCACCGCCCGTTCGCGATGCGGTGCATAGATCTCCTGCCCTTGCCGGGTCTTGATCTCGCCGATCTCGAGAACGTGGCGTGTGCGCGCGTTCAGCAGTTCCACAATGCGCGCGTCAATCTCGTCGATGGCCTGTCGATGCTCTGGAAGCGTCATGACTTCTCAGGATCAAACCATGAACCGCCGCGAGGGGGAACGATTGAAAATCAAGATGAGCTTCTCGGGTCGAGACAGGGCACAGTCTCGCCGAGGGCAAGATCTCTCCTGACAAATCAAAGACAGTTTGACCTTTAACAACGAGTGGGCAATCTCGGGCAAAATTTCCCCCAAAAAGGCACAATCCACACGGGCCAGAGAGAGCGTCCGAGCTCCGCGTCGAAGCCAACGAGTGCCGAAAAATCCCCGATGAACACTTTTTCCGCTTTTGCCACCACGGCATCGAAGGGAGGTGAGAACACATGGCAGCAAAGAAGAAACCAGCAGTAGCCGCCGCCAAGCCGGCCGCCAAGCCCGCAGCGAAAGCTGCAGCGAAGCCCGCCGCCAAGGCCGCAGCAAAGCCTGCAGCGAAGGCAGCCGCCAAGCCCGCAGTGAAGGCCGCCGCGAAACCCGCGGCGAAGGTCGCGGCGAAGGTCGCGGCGAAGGTCGCAGCGAAGCCCGCGGCCAAGCCGGCCGCGAAGGCAGCCGCTAAGCCCGCAGCGAAGAAGTCGGCCAAGTAGTATTCAACCGACAACCCCGAGGCGGAGGGCCCCTGCATCACGCAGGGGCGCTCCGCCTTGGCAGGTGGATGCAGAATCCATCGGGATCACGTCCGCAGACGATTCCCGCAGAGCCGTCCGTCTCTCAGGATCCGGGCGCGAAGGCCGCCCCGTCCCCTGAGAAATTCTTCAACCCCGGCAGTCACCACACGGTCCATCCAATAACAGGGTCGGCATTCCTCGACCCCTTCGAACCGGATTCCCTGGAGCTCAAACTCCCGGCCGATCCAGCCGTTGAGGTCCACGCCGCAGATCAGCACATTTCGTCGGTACACCGACGAATCCACCTCGACCCCGAACGTCGCGAGGACTTCCTCGTGAACCTCCTCGGAAAAGAAGGTGATCTGCCCCTTGTAGTCCGGTCGGTGATCGTAGAAGCGGTCCCCGACGATCCCCCGGCCCGCGACGCAATCCAGCCACGGCACCCGTACCATCTCGTGGGTGCCAGGCTCGATTCCGTGATGCCCCACGAAGTTGTGGGCAGCGCTCCGGTACAGCGCCACGATCACCGGATCCCCGGGTGGGTCGGGGAATTGGCTCATGCCAGCCGGCGACGAAGCACCGCCACGAAGGCGCCGTCCACCCCGTCGTGCACGGGATTCACCTGACGATGCCGCAGGAGTTCAAACGGCGATCCCGGTCCGGTGAACGCCAGGATCACACCGTCGTTCTCCTCCGATTCCAGGCTGCACGTGGAGTAGACCAGGATGCCTCCCGGTCGGACGAATTCGGCGACACGGGCGATGAGGCGGCACTGCGTCTCCGCAAGCCGGGTGATCTCCTCCGGCTGGATCCGCCAACGCAACTCCAGGCGGCGCCGCAGGACGCCGGTGTTCGAACAAGGCGCATCCAGCAGCACGCGATCGAAGGACCGCGCCAACCCGGGCGCCGCGGGCGGACTGATGGTCTCCACACAGGAGACCCCGAGTCGGGTACAGTTCTCGGAGACCAGTCGCAGCCGCGTCGAGCTGTTGTCGTGGGCCACGATCCGACCCTGATTGCCGAGGCACTGGGCGATGTGCGCGGTCTTTCCCCCGGGCGCCGCACAGAAGTCCAGGATCGTTTCCCCGGGTTGCGCGTCCAGTTCCCGCACCGCCAGCAGCGTGCTCGGGTCTTGCACATAGAAGCCCCCCTCCACGAAGGACGGCAGGGTCGCGAGTGGCGGATGTGTCTCCAGATGGAACAGGTGGCCGGGCGTGACCCAGTCGTAGGATACGGGAAGCGCCACGACGCCTTCCGCCTGCCACCGTTCCACCAGTTGCTCCGGCGTGTTCCGCAGCGTATTGACCCGCACGTAGGTCGGCGGCGGCGTGTTGTCCCATTCCAGCAGCTTCCGAAGCCCGGGCTTGCCGAAGCGGCCGCGCCAACGCTCCACCAACCACTCCGGATGCGACCAGGCGATGGCCGGATGCGAACTCTTGAGGCGTTCGATGTCCTCCCGGACCTTGGTGCGCTCCCGGTCGCAGCTCCGGAGCACGGCGTTCACGAACCCGCTCTGCTGCGGGAAGCCCGCTTCACGGGCCAGCTCGACCGTCTCGTGAACCGCCGCATGGGCCGGGACACGGTCGAGGTAGAACAACTGGTAGAGGCCGAGTCGCAGGATATCCTGCAGGGCCGGTTTCTGGGGCCTGCCTTCAGTACAGGCGGCAATGATCCAATCTAACGACGAACGTTGGCGCATGACGCCGTAGACGAGCTCCTGGGCGAAGCGTCTGTCTGCGGCGCTGAGCGAGAGGAATCCGGGATCGGACTCCATACGGTGCTCCACGAAATCTCCCGGAGCGCCTGCGCGCTGCAAGGCGCGGAAGGCAATTTGTCTTGGTCTGGCATCGGCCACGCGCCCATACTGTCGACGAATCGACAATCGGCCAGCCTGCAGTTCCCGCCCCGAAGGGTCCGGGCACGGTAGTAATTCGCCCGGGCAGGTCGTCGATCGAATCCGGAGTGTACGAAGATGAAAGACGAACTCGATAAATTGGTCGCCAGCGGAAAGATTCAGGTCAGGCATGTCGAGCCGCTCTTGAATCTGGTCCAGGCGGGCTTCTGCCAGCACAAGAGCTGGGGTTTTGGCCGGATCACAGCCCTCGACGGCGCCCTCGGCCGGCTCAACATCGACTTCGCCACGAAGGCCGGCCATACGATGGACCTCGTCTTCGCCGCCGAATCCCTCAAGGCCATCACCCGCGACCATATCCTCGTCCGGAAACACACCGATCTCGATGGCCTCAAGCGCGAGGCGGCCCTTCACCACCTGGACGTCGTGAAGCTCGTCCTGCGCTCGATGAACGGCCGCTCCACCGTCGATCAGGTCCAGGCCATGCTCTCGGACGTCGTGACGTCCGATTGGAAGAAATGGTGGGAGGTCGCCCGCTCGGAAATGAAACGCGACGGCCACTTCACCGTCCCCCTCAAGAAGACCGAGCCCATTCTTTATCAGGAGCAGGAAATCACCCTCGGCGATCGCCTGAGCGCCGAACTCCGCGCCGCCAAGGGCCTCAAGGCCAAGATCGCGGTCTCCTCCGAGATCCTGAAGAGCGTCGAGGACATCCGCGGCCACAACGTCATCGAGGAGGCCATCAACCTGCTCAGCTCGGACATCATGTCCCACCTGCAGACGATGCCTTCGCTCACGCTGGAAGGCGTCTTCATGCGGGATGACCTCCGGGCCGCCATCGGAGCCGCTGGACCCGAAGCCCAGGTTACCGCCCGGGAAATCTTCATCCCCCTCAGCCAGGAGACCCCCGTCGAACGCCTGCTCGAGAAGCTGGTCGCCTTCTTCGAGGAACTCCCCGCCGTCAAACATCGCCGCGCCCTTGAGGCGTTCCGCGACGTCGTTCCGGACTGGGGCGCCCAGCTGGTCCTCATCATCAACCGCGTCACGGCGAAGCTCGCCGGCGAAGGCGTCCGCCTCCTGATGATCGAAGGCCGCGGTCAGCTCCTCAAGGACACCCTCGCCCGCCTCATCAGCCAGCATGCCGCTTCCAGCGAACTGCTCCTCTGGCTGGGCAAGGAACGTGCCGACCACTTCGCCGACATCCTCGGACCCGAAGTCTTCCGCGCCATGATCACCGCGATGGAGCGCGACGCCTTCAACGAGAAGAAGACGAACCGGCTCCACGACTTCGTCCTCGAAGACCAACAGCTCCTCCCCGAGTTGATCGAGGCCGCCGACGTCGAGATCATCAAGGACCTCGTCCGGTCCCTCCAGCTTTCGCCCGCCTTCGACGACATGGACAAGCGCTCGCTCCTGGGCCGCATCGTCAAGGTCTACCCCCAGATCCAGTCCATGATCACCGGGGACTCCGGCAAGGACGACAAGACGTTCCTCGTGAGCTGGATGAGCCTCGGCCGCCGCAAGGACGAGTACGACGAACTCGTGAACAAGGCCATCCCGGCCAACGTGAAGGACATCGCCATCGCCAAGAGCTACGGCGACCTCCGCGAAAACCACGAGTTCAAGGCCGCCAAGGAAATGCAGAAGGTCCTGCACCGCCGGAAGCACGACCTCGAACTCCAGCTCGCCCGCGCCCGCGGCACGGACTTCGCCAACACCCGCACCGACGTCGTCGTCCCCGGGACCCAGGTAACCTTCACGGACCTCGATTCCAACAAGCAGGAGACCGTCCAGATCTTCGGCGCCTGGGATGGCGACCCGGATCGCAACCTCCTCAGCTACCTCTCGCCCCTCGCCCAGGCCCTCGTCAACAAGGGTCCCGGTCAGGAAGCCGAACTCGTCAGCGGCGACAACCGCCGCCGTGTCCGCGTCGATTCGATCGCCCCCGGCGACGTCTCCCTCGTGACCGCCCCCGCCTCCTGACAGGCGGTCGGCGGGTGGGGCGAGTTCGGGGCGAGTTCGATGTTGGACTAGCCTTGAAACTGGGGGCTCCCCATCGGCTCGTGAGGACACTCGCCCCACCCGAGTGGGCGCCTCACGGGGTGGGGCGAGACTTTGGGTGGGGCGAGACTCCGTCGAGCCGTTCCTGAAGTCGCAAGTTATCCGACTCCAGCTTCAAGCCGGACTCCGTTCGTGCTCGATCCCGACCCCGCCCCGATGTCCTGAGACCAGGGGCTGCTTCGCGGATGAGAGCCAGGTCCCTTCTGGGGCCAGGTCTCGCCGTCAGCCCGTCACCCAGGCTGACCGGATCGGATCCGGGCCACGACGCTGGCTGCAATCTCGGCGGGGGTGCGGCGGATGTCTTCGGCCCACGCATCCGTCGGCGTCTCGAGGGTCGCCAGCTGGCTGTCGAGCAGGGTCACCGGCATGAAATGGCCCGCCCGCGCCTTCATCCGTTCCTCGATGACCTCCCTTGGGCCGGTCAGGTGCACAAACCGGACCCAGGGCTCACCCCGCAGCAACAGGTCCCGATACGATTCCTTCAGCGCGGAACATGCCACCACGGCGTCCTGACCGGACGCGTGGGTCGCCCGCATGAACTGCTGGATGGCCAGTAGCCAGGGGCGGCGGTCCTCGTCATTCAGCGGAGTGCCAGCCTTCATCTTGGCGACGTTGGCCGCGGGATGAAACCCGTCCCCGTCCCGGAACAGGCAGCCGAGCGAATCCGCAATGAGTTGCCCGACGGTGGATTTCCCACATCCGGACACTCCCATGACGAGGATGATCACCAAGGCCTCCTTACGCCGGAATCTCGTCGGCGCGGAAGAACCGGCGAACCTCAATCTCGGCGTTCTCCACCGAGTCCGACGCGTGGCAGACGTTGAGCATGCTGTTCGTGCCGAGATCGCCGCGAAGGGTGCCCTGGGGCGCCTTCTTGGAATCGGTCGGTCCGAGAAGGTCACGGACCTTCAGCACCGCGCCGGGGCCGGTGAGGATCAGCGCCAGTACTGGGCGGGACGACATGAACGCCACGATCTCCGGGAAGAAGGGGCGATCGGCGAGATGGGAGTAATGCTCGGTGAGGAGGGGGCCGGTCAGGCGCAGCATCTTGGCAGCACTGAGCTGGAGACCCGCCGCTTCAAAGCGACGGATGACCTCGCCGGCGAGGTTCTTCTCCATGCAATCCGGCTTACAGAGGACCAACGTACGTTCCATGGAGGGTCATTGTGCCCCGAAAACAGGCCCCGGACTCAAGCTTCAATCCCCGCCGCGAGTGGGTGGGGAGAGTGTCCCACGCGCGGCGAAGCAACCCCGCTCTTCGCCCCCAGGACATCGGAGCCGGGGTCGGAATGGTTCCGCTTCCCCCGCTTGGATCCGGATGCCGATAGCGACCCCGCCCCCGATTCCGAGGAACGGCTCGACAGAGTCTTGCCTTTACCCTCCTTGACCGCGCCTCGGGATTCAAACGGCGCGATTCACGGGACCCGACCCGGTTCCCGGACTCCGGATCCCACCCGACGCGTCCGCGCATCCCCCAGATCCAGCCGTGCCTCCTCCGCCAGCAGCAACATGCGGCTCAGGACTTCGGGTTCCTCGGCGGCCAGGTCCCGCGTTTCGCCGGGGTCCTGGCGGAGGTTGTACAGTTCCAGTCCCACCCGAAGCGCTCGGTACCGTGCCGGCGCGCCGTTGGTTCCACCCGACCCACCCGCCAGCGTCTGGGAGACATGCGGCAGGAAGAGTTTCCAGTCGCCGCTCGTCACGGCAATGAGATCGCCCTGGTTGTAATAGGTGAAGTACGCCGGGTGCGGATTGGTTGCCCCGGGAACACCCCTCAGGATCGGCCACACGTCCATTCCGTCGATCTTGCGCGGAGGCAACGCCGCCCCCGCCAAACCAGCCAGCGTGGGAAGTACATCGATCGTCATCAACGGCGTGTCGCACACCCGACCCTCCGGAATCCGACCGGGCCACTGCATCACGCAAGGAACCCGGATCCCGCCCTCAAAACTGGTTCCCTTCCCCTCGCGGAATGGACCCGCTCCGCCCGCATGATGCCCATAGCTCAGCCAGGGCCCATTGTCCGACGTGAAGAGGACCAGCGTGTTGTCCTCCAGTCCGTGCCGCCGCAATGCCTTCAAGACCTCGCCCACCGACCAGTCCAACTCCTCGATCACATCCCCGAACAACCCGCGCTTCGACCGGCCCGCGAAACGCTCGCTGGCAAAGATCGGCACGTGCGGCATCGAGTGCGCCAGATACAGGAAGAACGGCTTCCCGGCGCTCCGCCCGATGAAATCCACCGCCCGCTCCGTGTACCGCTGGGTCAGTCGGGACTGGTCCGGCATCTCCTCAACGACCCGGTCCCCATCGATCAATGGCAATGGCGGGTAGGTTCCCGTCTGGGCACTCGGATGCCGCGGCCACATGTCATTCGAGTACGGCAGGCCGAAGTACTCGTCGAAACCCTGACGGATCGGAAGCAGCTCCGCCGGCCGGCCCAGGTGCCACTTCCCGAACATCGCCGTTGCGTACCCGCGCGTCTTCAGCACTTCCGCGATGGTCATTTCCTCCGGGTGCAGTCCGATCTTCTGGTTCGGTCCCAACGCCCCATGGATGCCCAGCCGGTTCGGATAACACCCCGTCAACAGCGCCGCCCGCGACGCCGAACACACCGCCTGCGCCACGTGGAACGACGTGAACTTCGTCCCACGGCGCGCCATCGAATCGATGTTCGGCGTCCGGATCCCCTTCGCCCCGAAACACCCCACGTCGCCCCACCCCAGATCATCACAGAAGATCAGGACCACGTTCGGCAGCCGCACCGGCGCTGGCGCCGCCCCCGATGCATTGGTCGCCCAGAACACGCACCAGCCCAGAATCCAAGCCAGACGCCACCGCCATCCAGACACAACCCGGGGAGATTCCATGCCTCAGAGAATCCCCCGCCGTGGGCCTCCCGAAAAGCCCTTCTTCTTCTACCCGGGCACATCTGGACGCTGCCCCCAGCCGGGTGGTGGGGCGAGTGTCCTCACGAGCCCGAATCGGAATCGCCCGCAGCCCCCTCTCCGATCCCGATTCCAACCCTCACCGCAGATCAAAAAGCAGTCCTTCCGTCCCGGATTCCCCACGGATCCGGTGTTCTCCCGCCTCCTCCACCGACGCACCGTCCCCATCCGACAGCTCAACCCCATCCAGCCAGATCGGACCCCGGATGACCTGCAGCCAGAGTCCCCGACCCGGCCGAAGGACGTGCACCGACTCACTCCCGGTGACCGGACGCACCCGGTAGATGTCGGCATCCTGCCGGATCACTGCCGATCGCTCGCGCCCGTCCTGCGAGATCACCAGCACCTTGTCCGCGGTGGCCTGCGTCGGATCGGGATGCCATTCGGTGTACGAAGGGGCGAGCCCGTGTGCCCGGGGCCGGATCCAGATCTGGAGGAAGTGCGCGCGCTCCGCCGGGGACGGATTGAACTCACTGTGCTGCACCCCGGTTCCGGCACCCATCAACTGGATGTCCCCCGGCTTCAGCACCCGGCCATTGCCCAGGCTGTCCCGATGCTGCAAGGCCCCCTCCAGCACGTACGAGAAGATCTCCATGTCGCGATGCGGATGCGTCGGAAATCCGCCGCCCGGCGCGACGATGTCCTGGTTGATCACGCGCAGGGTCCGGAAACCCATGTGCACCGGATCGTGATAGTCCGCGAAGGAGAACGTATGCCGCGAATCGAGCCAGCCATGGTCGGCATGCCCGCGATCTGCTGAACGTCGGATCGTTGTCATGCCCACACCCTCCCTCCCCGGCGATCTTCCGGCAAATACCACTCCCATCGCCTGAGCCAACCCGATCCTCCAGATCGGTCCGATCGGTCCGATCCGCCTCCGGCACCAATGATTGACAACCCTCTGACAGACACAGGACCACGGAGCCGCAACCATGCGGTTGAAAACAGGGAGAGTTTCGCGCGGAGGCGCCCCTGGGTTTGAAGCTGGGACGTTTCTTTGGTTGTCGACGGTCGTGGGATCCGGAAACTGGCGTTTCCGCGAGGGGGCTGTCGAAATCTCCCTTGGACCTGCCTCGTTACCTCGGCAGCTACCACCGTAGCAGCCGGCGTCAGGAGGCTGGGGATGAGTTCCCCGTCTTCCGAGGCCAGTTTCCAGCAATCTGAGAACTGGCCACTGGAATCTGGGAACTGGTGACTGGCCACTGGCAACTTGCTTGGCCCGGCTGGAGAATTGACTGGATGGGGTCGAAACCCTATTCTGAGTAACCTTAGTAAATCACAAAGGATTTATGTCTGATGCGGTAGAGAAGACGAAGACGGTGACGCGGAACGAGGTGTTGAAGACCAACATCCCGACCCTCGCGGGCAACATCGCGGCCACCCTTTCGAACCCGGAACTGGCCTGTTTTTCGGCCGATGACGAGCAGTTCCTCAAGTTCCACGGCATCTACCAGCAGGACGACCGCGACAAGCGGAAGATCGGCAAGCACTACATGTTCATGATCCGGGGCCGCATCCCCGGTGGCGTGCTGTCGGCGGCGCAGTACCGGGTGTTTGACGACCTGGCGACGACGCACGGCAACCAGACGTTGCGCATCACGACCCGCCAGAGCTTCCAGTTCCACGGTGTGGTGAAGACCGGCCTCGGACCACTGATGAAACAGGTCAACGAGGCGCTGGTGGACACGCTCGCGGCCTGCGGCGACGTGAACCGCAACGTCATGGCGCCGGTGGTGCCGGCGACGACGCTCGCACGGCAGCAGGTGTACGAAGACGCGCGCCGCGTTTCGGAGGCCCTGCTTCCCATCACCAAGGCCTACCACTCCATCTGGGTCGAGGGCGTGCAGCTCAACATCGATGACCCCGAGAACCGCGATTTCGTCGATCCGCTCTACGGCAAGCAATACCTGCCGCGGAAGTTCAAGGTCGCGTTCGTGATCCCGCCGGTGAACGACATGGACGTGTTCACCAACTGCATGGGTTTCATCGCCATCGTCGAGGGCGACCGCCTGCTGGGCTACAACCTCACGGCGGGCGGCGGCATGGGCCGCAGCCACGGCAACGAAGCCACCTACCCGCGCATGGCGGACGTCATCGGCTTCATCACGCCGGAACAGCTGATCCCGGCGGCGAAGGCCGTGTTGACGGTTCACCGCGACTTCGGCGATCGGACGGATCGCAAGCACGCCCGGCTCAAGTACGTCCTCGAGGAAAAGGGAGCCGACTGGTTCCGGTCGGAAGTCGAGGCGCGGGCCGGATTCAAGTTCGGTACGGCCCCTGCGGTGAAGTTCACGTCGCAGACCGACCTGATCGGCTGGCAGAAGGGACTCGATGGAAAGTGGTTCCTCGGGCTGTGGGTCGACATGGGTCGCGTCAAGGATGCGGGCACGCTGCGGATTAAGTCCGGCCTGCGTGCGGTCGCGGACCAGTTCCCGGGAGTCGAGTTCCGCCTGACGGCCAACCAGAACATCGTCATCGCGAACGTCGACGACGCCACCAAGGAAGCGATCACCGGAGTCCTGACGGCCCACGGCGTGCGCGTGGCGCAGCAGGCCTCGGCCTTGCACCTCGGTTCGATTGCCTGTCCCGCGCTGCCGACCTGCGGCCTGTCGTTGGCGGAATCCGAACGTTACCTGCCGACGCTGGTCGACCAGATCGAAGGCGTGCTGGGCGAAGTTGGGTTGGGCGGCGAGGAGATCTTCATCCGCATGACCGGCTGCCCGAACGGATGCGCCCGGCCTTACATGGCGGAGATCGGCTTCGTCGGGAAGGGCCCGGGGCGTTACCAGCTGTGGCTGGGCGGCAACGCGACCTCGACGCGGATCAACCGCGTGTACAAGGAAGTCGTGAAGGAAGCCGAGATCCTGCCCGAGCTGAAGGGGCTGTTCACGCGGTTCGCCGCCGAGCGCGAGACCGGCGAACGCTTCGGCGATTGGGTGGCGCGCACGGTGTGGAACGAGACGCCCGCGGCCGCGGCCTGATCCGCAGAGGGCAACCCACCAAATCCTGCTTCCAGCCATGCTGAACGCTGAACAGATCCGTGCCGCGAATGCGGAGCTCCGCAACCAGTCCCCGATCGAAATCGTCCGCTGGGCGATCTCGAAGGCGGGTGGGCGTGCGATTGCCTCGACCAACTTCCGGCCCTACGAAGCGGCGATCCTGCACGTCGTGACGCGGGTGCAGGCCGACATTCCGGTGCTGTGGGTGGATCACGGCTACAACAAGCCGGCGACCTATCTGCACGCCGAGGCGTTGAGGAAGCAGCTCGGCCTGAACATCAAGCCGTTCCTGCCCCGCATGACGCCCGCGCACCGCGACGCCGTGCACGGTCCGATTCCCACGACCGAGCAGGAGGCGCAATTGAAGGAGTTCAGCGCCGTGATGAAGCTCGAGCCCTTCCAACGTGGCATGCGCGAGCTCGCGCCGACGGTCTGGATCACCGCCCTCCGCAAGGTCCAGAACCCGAACCGCGCCGAACTCGACATCATCTCGCCCGACGGAAACTTCGGTTCGCTCAAGGTCAGTCCGTTCTTCCATTGGACCGACGCCCAGCTCGACGCCTACCTGGCCGAGCACGGCCTCCCGAATGAGTGGGATTACTTCGATCCCGCCAAGGCCGACGAGAAGCGCGAGTGCGGCCTCCACGCCGCCTGGGGCGGCAAGGCCCTCGCCAAGTAACCAACAGCCACAGAAACCACTCCAAGAGCGGCGAAGTCCACGACCAGACCACAGCCCCATGCAATCTGTGGACCAGCACCGGCCTGAACCCATCTGTGTCATCTGTGAAATCTGTGGATAGCTCGATCTCCACCCTCTGCGGAATCTCCCCGTGACGTCGTACCATCTCGATCACCTCGACCAGCTCGAAACCGAAGCCATCCACGTCCTGCGGGAGGTGGCAGCCGAGTTCGAGCGTCCTGCGCTGCTGTTCTCCGGCGGCAAGGACTCCATCTGCATCCTGCGCCTCGCCGAGAAGGCGTTCCGGCCTTCGGACATCCCGATGCCGTTCCTGAACGTCGAGACCGGCCATGAGTTTCCGGAGCTGCTGGAGTTCCGCGACCGCCGGGCGGCCCAGCTCGGAGCCAAGCTCATCGTGCGCACGGTCGACGACGTCCTGAAGCGCGGCCTCGCCGTGCAGGCGCCGGGCGAGATCAGCCGCAACAAGCTCCAGATCCCCGCGTTGCTCGGGGCCATCGAGGAGTTCCGCTTCGATGCCTGCATCGGCGGTGCGCGACGTGACGAGGAGAAGGCCCGAGCGAAGGAACGCTTCTTCAGCTTTCGCGATGCGTTCGGCCAGTGGGATCCCAAGGCCCAGCGCCCCGAGATCTGGAACCTGTACAACGCCCGGCTGAACCCGGGTGAGAACATGCGCGTGTTCCCGCTCTCGAACTGGACCGAGATGGACGTCTGGCAATACATCCGTCGCGAGAAGCTCGAGGTGCCCTCGATCTACTTCACCCACGAGCGCGAGTGCTTCCGCCGCGGCGGCCAATGGCTGCCCGTGCCGCCGGACCACACGGATCCGGCCACGCCCGATCCGTACGCCGGCGCCCGGCCGCGTCCGAACGAAGACCGTCGCCGCCTCGTCGTCCGCGTCCGCACCATTGCCGACATGATTTCCACCGGCATGATCGAATCCCCGGCCGACACGGTGGACGACATCATCGCCGAGGTGGCCGCCGCCCGCGTCACCGAGCGCGGTTCCCGCGCGGACGACAAGGCCTCCGAGGCCGCCATGGAAGACCGCAAGAAGGCGGGATACTTCTGACCCCTTTTCCAACCATGTCCGCGCATCCTGTCGAAATCCTGCGATTCAACACCTGTGGCTCCGTCGATGACGGCAAGTCCACGTTGATCGGCCGCCTTCTCTACGATTCCAAGTCGCTGATGGAAGATCAGCTGGAGGCTTTGGAGCGGTCGGCCGATCTGAGCGGCGGCGGCCAGATCAATCTGGCGAACCTGACCGACGGCCTGCGGGCCGAGCGCGAGCAGGGCATCACGATCGACGTGGCCTACCGCTACGTCGCGACGCCGAAGCGGAAGTTCATCGTCGCCGATACCCCCGGCCACGTGCAGTACACGCGCAACATGGTGACCGGCGCGTCGACGGCCAACCTGTCGATCGTGCTCGTCGATGCGCGCCTCGGCGTGATCGAGCAATCGCGACGCCACACCTACATCGCATCGCTGCTGCGGATCCCGCACCTCGTCATCGCGATCAACAAGATGGACCTCGTCGGCTGGAGCCAGGAGCGCTTCCTCGAGATCCGCGACGAGTTCGAGAAGTTCCTCCCGCTGCTCGACATCAAGGACGTCAAGTTCATCCCCATCAGTGCGCTCAACGGCGATAACGTCGTGACGCCGTCGGCCCACACGCCGTGGTACGAGGGACCGACCCTGCTGGGGCATCTGGAGACGGTGCACATCGCCAGCGACCGCAACCTCCAGGGTTTCCGATTCCCCGTTCAATGGGTGAACCGCCCGAACAATCCGCGGGACGCGAAGCTCCACGACTTCCGCGGCCTGAGCGGCCAGATCGCCGGCGGCATCGTCAAGGTCGGCCAGCGCGTCATGGCGCTGCCTTCCGGGATGAAGAGCACGATCGAGGAGATCTGGACCTACGACGGTCCGTTGCAGGAGGCGTTCTGCCCGCAGTCCGTCACCATCCGGCTCGCGGATGACATCGACATCTCGCGCGGCGACATGCTGGTGGCCCTCGAGAACCTTCCGGGCATGTCCACCGAACTGCACGGCAAGGTCTGCTGGATGCACCCACGTCCCCTCGCTCCCGGACGCAAGTACCTGCTCAAGCACACGACCCAGACCGTCCAGGCCGTCGTCACGGCCATCGAGAGCAAGATCGACATCCACACCTACGAGGCCCTCCCCGAGCCGGGTGAACTAGCGATGAACGACATCGGCACGATCCGGATCAAGACCGCCAAGCCCCTCGTCTACGACGGCTACGGCACCAACCGCCTCACCGGCGCGTTCATCCTCGTCGAGCCCGGCTCCAATCACACGGTCGCCGCCGGCATGCTCAACCCGCCCACGGAGGCGGTCCGACCCGAGTACAACGACTTCGCGATCTGAGGTCGGGAGCCAAGTTTCAGGTTTCAAGTTGGAAGCGATAGCAGGCCGCGTGACCCCACGCGGCGGAAGGGCGATTCGCAGCGCCGGGCGTGGTTGGGTGTAGTTCATCCCAATCCACGGGATCCAGCGCCGGGAGTGGCGAAAGACTTCCGGGAAGGACCGGTTCTGTCGCCCCGCTGGGGCTGGGGAGGCACAA
>CAIMMI010000283.1 GCA_903842505.1 uncultured Verrucomicrobiota bacterium
GCAAAGTTCAGCGTCGGGAGGTTGGCGCCGTCGATGGGCGAACCGTTTCGGAGCCAGGCGTAGCTGGGCGCCGGCGAACCGGAGGCCAAGGCACGGAAGACGGCGGGTTGACCGGCGATGAGGGTCTGGTTGGTGGGGGCGGTGACGAACGATGGCGGCACCAAAACCGTGAGCGTGACCGGAGCGGAAGTGACGCTGCCGGCGGAGTTGGAGGCGATGACCTGATACGCGGCGGCGTCGTTGGTGGAAGCGGCTGCGAAGTTCAGCGTCGGGAGGTTGGCGCCGTCGATGGGCGAACCGTTGCGGAGCCAGGCGTAGCTGGGCGCTGGCGAACCGGAGGCCAAGGCACTGAAGGTGGCGGGTTGACCGGCGATGAGGGTTTGGTTGGTGGGTGTGGTGATGAAGGTAGGCGGCGTGATCACGGGCACGCGGAGGCCTTCGATCCGGAGGTCGAATCGGCAATCCGGCGTGTTGACGGTCGACTGGTGGACCTCGACGGCGATGACATTGCGGTCAGCGCGGAGGCTCGAGGGATCGATGTTGAAGGTGAAAAAGGCCCGTTCCTCGGCACCGGTGGTCTGCTCGGTGGCGAAGGTCAGGTAGGTGAACGTACCGTCCTTCATGTTGCTGCGGGCGACCTCGGTTCCGTTCAGGTAGACGATGGCACCGTCATCGCGTTGGAGGTGGATCCGCAGGGCCAGCCATTCGGCGGGGACGGGAGTATTGAAGGCTCGTCGGAAGTAGGTGGTGACCCATTTACCGGAGGCATTTGGGCCATAGCTGACCGTAGTGGCCAGGTCGTTCATGCCATAGCCGAGCGGCGCATTGCCGGACTTCCAGGCGGTATCGCTGAAGCTGGTGCTCTTCCAGTTCGCGCCGGGGTCGGTGCCGTTGTCGAGGTAGCGCCAATTGGAGTTCGTGGATGAAAGGTCGACCGACTCGAGGTCCCCGTAGGCGTAGGCGTCGAAGTTGATGCCGGTCAGGTTGGTGTCGGCGACCGTAATGTTGGCCCGGTTCGGGACGAAGGCGTGGCCATCGAGGAAGGGACGGAGGGTCTGGGGTCCATTGGTGAGGCCGACGAAGGCGAAGTTTCCTGCGGAGTCCGATCGGGCGATGCGGGTGGTTTCGGTGATGATCGAGGCGCCGTCGAAGGGTTCACCGTTGCGGCGGATGTTTCCGGAGACGCGCCATCCGGCGGGTTCTCCGACGCGGACGATGGACTTCACGGTGGCAGTGCCGCCGCGTCGGTCACTGACAACGCACTGCACGATGAATTCGCCGACTGTGGAAAAGGTGCGGGTCAGGGAAGGGGCGTTTTCCGGGATGGATTCATCGCCCGTGTCCCAACCGTAGGCGAGGGCATCGAGGTCGGGATCAGACGCAGTCACCTGAAACGTGATCGGGGACCCGGGCGCGATGTTGGTATCGGTCACGTTGAGGGTGGCGGTCGGGGGGCGGTTGTTCGGGAAGGGGCCGAACTGGAAATCCACGTCGAGGGCGGGCGGCGTGGTATTGGTCCGGGCGAGGGTGGTGACGTGGAGTTGGAGGGACGGATCGGAGAACGTCCGGCCGGGGCGCAGGAAACCGTCGCGGGCGCCTGGGACCGAGTTTGGGGTCGTATCGAGGAAGAGGGTGGCGCGGTTGGTGTTGTCGGCCCAGCGGATGCCAAGGGAAGCGGAGGAGATCGGGGCATTGGTGTGGCCATCGCGGAACTCGAACCAGTAGTTGGTGCGGGAGTCGCGGGTGATGCGGACGGCGCGAGGGCCTGAGGCGGCGTTGGTGACGTCGTGGGCGTAGATCCGGTGGACCCCGCTGGCGGTGGGGAAGGCGATCTCGGAATCGGCGAGCCAGTTGAGGAGGTGCTTGCTGCGGGCGTTGAAGTGACGGGAATAGCCGGTCGACAGGCTCATGGAGTCGGAGGAGTCCCCGTATTCGAGTTCCTTGCCGGGTCCGATGATGCCGAGGCCGGAGGTATTCCAGAGGTTGGCGTGGTTGAGGCCGAGGTTGTGGCCGATCTCATGGGCGATGGCGCCGGCATTGCTGAACGCGTTCTTTACCCAGGCGCCCCGGAGGCCGACGTAGGCGAGGCCCGTGAAGCTGTATCCGGTCACGTTGGCGGTGCAGATGACGTCGAGGTCATAGTTCGCTGCGATGTAGCCGGCGTTTCGGGCAGCGGTGAGGGCATCGTTACGCAATTGGGAGGGATCCAGGAAGCCATAGACCGCGGCTGTCCGGGGCATGCGAAGCACCGGGGTGTAGTCGGAACCTGCGCCGGGTGGGTGGAAGCCGAGTTTTCCGTAGGACATCTCCGAGTAGAAGCGGTCCATCTCGACGAGCAGGTTGGTTCCCTGGGTGGGGGTGAAGGGGACCGTGACGAGGTCGCTGAAGTCGACCCGGACCAGGAGGAGTCGTTTGCGGCCCTCGGTCCAGGCGGACGCTGGGGCGGCGCGGCGTTGGGCCCAGGACTGGAGCAGTTCGGCGGTGGGCGGGGTAGCCGTTTCGCAGGTGAACGGGGTGAAGCCTGCTTCTGGGGTTTGGGCGGCGTGGGACCTTGCGATGAGGGCGCAAAGGGCCAGGAGCCAAAGCAAACAGATCAGCCGGGGGGGGAGGGGGTACTCCTTCATGCGAACGCGCCCACAGTGGGTCGAAAAAGGGGACTTCTGCGAGCCCGGAAAATCACCTGAAACCTGCTGAGACGGTCGGTGAAGTCCTTCGGGTCAATGACTCCGTGAAGTCGGGGGAGAAGCCGGGATCTCCGACGCGCCGCGGTGACTTTCCGCGGCATTGCTGCGAGGCTCGGCTGAGCCATGCGGGCCTACGACGCGCACAATCATCTTCAGGACGAACGCCTGGCGGCGTGGCGCGGACCGATCCTTGATGCCTGCCGGAGTGCGGGCGTCCAGCGGATGGTCGTCAACGGGGCCTGTGCGTCGGACTGGCCGGATGTGGTCCGCCTGGCGGCCGACAATCCGGATCTGGTGATCCCCAGCCTGGGTTGGCATCCGTGGTACCTGCACGAGCGCCGAAGGGGGTGGGAGGGGGAGTTTCGGGAATGGCTGGACCGGACGCCGGGGGGGATGGTGGGCGAGATTGGTCTCGACCGATGGATCCTGGATCAACCTGCAGGGCTGCGTGCCCGGTATGTCCCGGCGCTGGGTGAAGTGGAACCGACGGCCCTGGAAGAACAGGTGGAGGTCTTCCGCTTCCAGTTGGCGGAAGCGGCTGCCCGCGATCTGCCGGCCTCGATCCATTGCCTCCAGTGCTGGGGCCGGATGCTGGAGATCCTGAAGGAGGGACCGGTGCCGGCGTGCGGATTCCTGCTGCACAGCTACGGCGGGCCGGTCGAGTTGGTGGGGGAGTTCGTGCGGTTGGGAGCTTACTTTGGATTCCCTGGGTACTTCCTGCACCCGCGCAAGGAGCGGCAGCGGGAGGTGTTCCGGAAGGTTCCGCTGGAACGGGTGCTGGTGGAGACCGATGCGCCGGACCAGTCCCCTCCGGATGAATTCCTGGAGCACCGATTGGAGGGCGGCGTGGCTGGGAGGCCGCTGAATCACCCGGCGAATCTGGTGGGGATCCAACGGGCCTTGGCGGGCGTGCTGGAGGTGGCGCCCGAGCGGTTGGAGGACCAGTTGGAGCAGAACTTCCAGCGGTTGTTTCTGGGGGGATCAGTCCGATCGGTCTGATCCGACCGATCGTACCGATCTTTTGCAGGGGAGGCTCGTGGGTTGTCACGGGGGGCGTGGGTGGCGCACGGTGCAGGCATGCGTCGCGGGTTGAGGTGGGTGTTCCGGATTCTGGCGGCCTTGGTCGTCCTGATTGGGGTGGCGGTTGTGGCCTTGGTGTCGCCCGTGGATGACCGGCCGTACCTGCGGACGGCGTATCATTCCAACACCGTGGTCCGCTTGAATGCCGCGCTGGCGTCCCTGCCAACGGCGCCGGAAAGACAGGTGGTGAAGGCTGGTTGGGCGCGGGTGAAGCTGACGCCAACGATGGGAACGGCGGCGGATGCACCGGCGAAAGGCGAGTTTCGGTGGGTGCCGTTGGCCGGGTTCGGGGCGAGGCGGGGAGCGCCGGCGGAGGGAGTCCACGACGATGTCTGGGTGAAGGCACTGGCCTTGGAGTCGGGGGGGCGTCGGGTGGTGTTCGTGGGGATCGATGCGTTGATTGTGCCGAGGGAGGTGTCGGAAGCGGTGGCGGCAGAACTGGGGCGGAGTCCGGGGTTGCGACGGGAGGAACTCTATCTGGGCGCGACCCACACGCACTCGAGCGTGGGGGGGTGGGGTGAGGGCGTGGTGGCGGAGGCGTTCGCGGGGGATTTCCAGCCGGGGGTTCGGACCTGGATGACTCATTGTCTGGTGGAAGCGGTGCGTGGCGCGCTCGCGGGTATGGGGTCAGCGGAGGTGGCCGTGGGTTCATTCCGGGCTCCGGGACAGGTCCGGAACCGTCTGGTGGGCGAAGCGGGGCGGGTGGACGACGAGTTCAGCCTGCTGGCCGTGAAGAAGGCGGAGGGCGGGACTGCCGTGCTTGGCGCGTTTGCAGCCCACGCGACCGTGCTGGGATCGGGGAACCGCCAGTTCAGCGGGGACTATCCGGGGCACTGGGCCGCGGAAGTGGAAAAGGCGACGGGTGGGATGGCGGTGTTCATCGCGGGTGGCGTGGGCAGCCATTCACCGCAGACGGGTGCGGGAACCGACTTCGAGCGGGTCGCAGGTCTTGGATCCCGTCTGGCATTGGAGACCGTGGGTCGGGTGAGCCAGATGAAGTTTCAGTCGCAGGTGGAACTGGCGGTGGCCGGGATCGAAGTGGACCTGCCGCCGCTCAATCCGCGGGTGTCGGACGACATCCGGATCCGACCCTGGGCGGCGGAGAAACTGTTGCCGGTGCGGCCGACCTCGTTCCTGCAGGGAGTCCGGATCGGCGACACCGTCTGGGTGTCAACACCCTGCGACTTCTCGGGAGAGTTGGCGCTGGTCCTGAAGGAACACGCCCAGTCCCGCGGACGCCGCCTGACCGTCACGAGCTTCAATGGCGATTACATCGGATACGTCATCCCGACGAAGTACTATCACCTCGGCGGGTATGAACCGCAGACCATGTCCTTTCATGGTCCGGCGACGGCGGATTACTTCGAGGAGTTGATCCGCCGGTTGGTGGACGGGATCTGACGCGGGCGTCAGTGCGTCGCCGAGAATTCGTCCGCGTGGTAGGAGCTACGGACGAGCGGACCGCTGGCGACATGGATGAAACCCATTTCCTCGGCGATCCGGCCGTACTCGGCGAACTTCTCCGGGGAGACGTAGTCGACGACGGGCAGGTGCTTCAGGGTGGGCTGGAGGTACTGGCCGAGGGTGAGGATGTCGACCCGGGCGGTGCGGAGGTCGCGCATGGATTCGAGGACCTCGGACTCCTGTTCCCCGAGGCCCAGCATCATGCCGGACTTGGTATGGATGCGTTCGCCGGCGCGGTCCTTGACCTTGCGGAGCACGGCGAGGGATCGGTCGTACATCGCGCGGTGGCGGACGGAGGGTGTGAGGCGGCGGACGGTTTCGAGGTTGTGGTTGAAGATCTCGGGGGAGGCTTCGATGACGCGGTCGAGGGCGAAGTCCCGGTCGAGGAAGTCCGGAGTGAGCACCTCGACGACGATACCGGGGTTCAGTTCGCGGACGGCGGCGATGGTGGAGGCGAAGTGTTCGGCGCCGCCATCCTGCAGGTCATCGCGGGCGACCGCGGTGATCACGACGTGCTTCAGACCGAGACGACGGGTGGCTTCGGCGACGCGGCGGGGTTCGTCCTGTTCGAGGGCGAAGGGCTTGGCCGTGCTGACGGCGCAGAAGCCGCAGGCGCGGGTGCAGCGGTCGCCGGCGATCATGAAGGTCGCGGTGCCCTTGCTCCAGCATTCCCAATGGTTCGGGCACTTGGCGCTCTCGCAGACCGTATGGAGTTTCAGGTCTTCGAGCAGGACCCGGGTCTTGGTGAACGCACTGCTCGCGGGCAGCGAAACCTTCAGCCAATCCGGCAGGCGGCGACGCGACCGCAGGGCGATCGGTGCCGGAGCCGCTTCGAGGCCGATTGCCGGCCCTGATCCACAGGTACTCATCCGTGGGGCCAACATGGGGACCCATTGGCCGTTGGCAAGCGTCGGGTCAGTCCGGACGTGCAAGACGGAGCTGTTCGCCGCCGCGCAGGTAAACGTCGCCGCCGCCGCGGGCGACGAGGTCGAGTTGGGAAAGATCGGGGAAACCGTCGGATCCAAGGACGGCGTCATCGACGTGGAGGGCGACGATGCGGCCAAGGACAATATTGCCGCCAGCGGGGCCCTCGCTGACGCGGATGATGCGATCCAGTCGGCACTCGAAGGAGATCGGGGAACCGGCGACGTGGGGAGGGCGGACGTGGGAAGAAGGGCTTGGGGAGACGTGGAACCGCTCGAACTCGCTCTCGCCGTGGGGAAGGGAGGCAGCGGTGTCATTCATGGCGCTGCAGAGTCGGGCTGGGACGAGGTTGACGACGAACTCGCCCGTTTCCTCGACGTTGCGAAGCGTGTCCTTGGGGCGGCCGAAGCGGTCGTTGACGGGGCAGAAGAGGAGGGTGGGTGGCTTGGCGCAGACGCCCATGAAGAAGCTGAACGGCGCGAGGTTCGTGCGTCCCTGGGTGTCGAGCGTCGAAACCCAGGCGATGGGGCGCGGGAGGATCGTGTGGATCATCCACTGGTACATGTCGCGGATGGAGAGGGCCTCGGGATCGAGATGCATGGTTGCGGGTAGGGGTTGCGTGACGGGTTGGCGGTGGGCACGAAAAATCCCGCAGGGGATCCGGGGTGGCTGCAAAGCCCCATGGAATCCGCTGCGGGAGTGGTTGACGACTCAGCGGCCCTGCGTGCCGAGGCTGAGGAGGAACATGATGTTGTTCGGCGTCTTCTTGAGCTTGTTGAGGAGCAGTTCCATCGACTCGACGGGCGGCACGCTGGTGAGCGCGCGGCGCAGGACGGCGACGCGGTTGAACTCGTCCGGGTGGTAAAGGAGCTCCTCCTTGCGGGTGCCGGAACGTTCGATGTTGATCGAAGGGAAGATCCGGCGATCGACGAGGGCGCGATCGAGGTGGACCTCCATGTTGCCGGTGCCCTTGAACTCCTCGAAGATGACCTCGTCCATGCGGGACCCGGTATCGACGAGGGCGGTGGCCATGATGGTGAGGGAACCGCCTTCCTCGATATTGCGCGCGGCGCCGAAGAAGCGCTTGGGCTTGTGGAGGGCGTTGGCGTCCACGCCGCCGGAGAGGATCTTTCCGGAGTGGGGTTGGACGGTGTTGTAGGCGCGTGCGAGGCGCGTGATTGAATCCAGGAGGATGACGACATCCTTCTTGTGCTCAACGAGACGGCGGGCCTTCTCGATGACCATCTCGGCGACCTGGACGTGGCGCTCGGGCGGTTCGTCGAAGGTCGATGAAACGACCTCGGCGCCGCGGCACGTCCGTTCCATGTCGGTCACTTCCTCAGGACGTTCGTCGATGAGGAGGATGATGAGGTGGGACTCCTTGTTGTTGGCGAGGATGGCGTTGGCCAGCTTCTGCATCAGCACGGTCTTGCCGGTGCGGGGCGGGGCGACGATGAGGCCGCGGGTGCCCTTGCCGATGGGGCAGACGAGGTCGACGACGCGGGTGTTGAGTTCGTCGGGGGCGGTTTCGAGGAGGAAACGCTTCTGGGGGAAGAGCGGCGTCAGATTCTCGAAGTGGGTCTTCTCCTTGGCGATGTCGGGGTCGAGTCCAGCGACCTTCTCGACCCTGAGGAGCGCGTAGAACTTCTCCTTGTCCTTGGGCGGGCGGACCTGGCCCTCGACGTCGTCGCCGGTCTGGAGATCAAAGCGGCGGATCTGGGAGGGCGAGACGTAGATGTCCTCTGGGCAGGGGAGGTAGTTGAAGGCGGGGGACCGAAGGAAGCCGAAGCCCTCGGGCATGACTTCGAGGATGCCACGGGTGTAGATCGTGCCGCCGGCCTGGAGGTTGCGCTGGACGATCTGGAAGATGATCTCCTGGCGCTTGAGCGTGCCGTAATTCTCGATGCCGAACTCCTTGGCCACCTCGCTGAGCGGGGTGATGGGCATCGGTTGGAGTTCGTGCAGGTGGATCGTCCGGGGCGAAACCTTGATGGTGGGAGCCTCGGGAGCCGGGGGGGCGGGAGTATCCTCGTTGGGATTCTCCATGCGTTCCCTGGGTCTCGGGGTGGACTTCAGGACGAGGGGAGGTTCCTCGTCGAGTTCACTGGCAACGGGGAGAGGTTCGACCGGGGCCAGCTCCGCTGCGGACGGTTCCTCGAAGCGGGGGACGGGTGTGGGCTCGGGTTTCGGCTCAGGCCGGGCAATGAGATCCGGTTGGGTGGCAGTCGGGGACTCGGTCTGCCGGGCGGCACCCCGACGGCCCTTGGCGGGCTTGGGTGCGGGCGGCGGTTCCGGTTCGGGTTCCTGAACGGAGGCAGCGGGGATTTCCGGAGCCGACTCCGGCAGGATGGGATCTTCCTCAGCCGCCTTCTTGCGGGGCGCGCGGGGCTTCTTGGGCGCCGCCGCTTCTTTTGGTGCTCTTGCCATGGATGAAAGTGATCGAGTGTTCGTGTCGTCGGTGGACGGGTCACCCAAACGGATGGGCGGCGGATTACCTTCGGGGGGGAATACACCGATGAGGGGGACGACGTGAACCGGGAGGGAACCGTTGGAGGTAAACCCGTGGACGACAGGCGGAACATGAAGCGCAGCCGGGAGGGTGCAAACAGAAATTTTGCGACATTTGGGGGACGAACGGAACGGCGGGAATCCGGGACGAACGAACCGTCCATCGCGGGGCTCCACATTCATCCGGAGGTGGGGCAGAGTGGGCCCCGGGTGAACCACCTGATTGCAAAAATCGAGGAGAACGCGCGGCGACGGCTGATCCTGCCGCCCCTCAGCAAACCATCGGATGAACTGCCGCGGTACCGGCACTTCCTCAAGGTGGAATCCCATCGGCTTCGGATCCTGCACCGGGGCGGGGCCGATGGTTTGACAGTCTGTCAGGCGCGGTCGGCGATGATGGACGTGCTGGTGCGGCATGTCTGGGAGGCGGTGCAGAAGGCGTTTCCTGCGCGTGGGGTGGTGCCGCGGATTGCGCTGGTGGCTTTCGGGGGGTACGGACGCGGCGAGCTGAATCCGGCCTCGGACATCGACCTGATGTTCCTGCACGCGGGTGGTCCGGCCTTGTCGACGGAGTTGCAGAAGGTGCTGGCGGACTGGACGAGCGGTCTGTTGTACACGCTTTGGGACATTGGGCTGAAGGTGGGGCACTCGGTGCGGACGGTGGACGACTGTGTGGAAGTGGCGAACGGGGACATGCAGTCGAAGACGTCGTTGCTGGAGTCGCGTCGGGTGGCGGGGGACGAGCGGTTGTACCAAGAGTTCGAGACGCGGTTTCAGGCGAAGTGCGTGGAGGGGCACGCGGAGGAGTACATCCGGCAGCGATTGGAGGACCAGCGGGTGCGCCGGCAGAAGCATGGCAACTCACCGGCGTTGCAGGAGCCGAACATCAAGAACGGCGTGGGAGGCCTGCGGGACTTCCAGAACCTGCTCTGGATGGCGTTTTTCCAGGAGGGTTCGAAGACGCTGGAGGACCTGCAGGCGCACGACCTGCTGGGGACGGCGGAGCGGAAGCAGTTGGAGGCAGCGTACGACTATCTGTTGCGGACCCGGACCGAGTTGCACCATGTGGCGGGCCGGCCGGTCGATGTCCTGGCGGCGAACGTGAAGCCGGCGGTGGCGTTGGGGTTGGGTTACTCGGAGCGGTCACCCCGGGTTCGGGTGGAGCGGTTCATGCGGGATTACTACACGCATGCCCGGAACATCTACCTGATCACGCGGACGCTGGAGCAGCGACTTGCGTTGGGGCGCGGGCGCACCTCGACACCGGTGGTCCCGGCGGTTGGGGCGCAGTTCGACGGCTTCCGGGTGGTGGACGGGCAATTGCGCCATGTCTACAAGACGGCGCTGCGGGATGATCCTCGGCGGTTCCTGCGTGCGTTCCTGCATTGCCAGCAGCGCGGCCTTGAGTTGCATCCGGACCTGGCGCAATTGATGCGCCAACAGATGTCGGTGCTGGACCGGAGCTTTCTGGCGGACCGGCACAACCACGTGACCTTCCTCGAGATCCTGAACCAGCGGGGCAACGTGTCCGCGCACCTGCGGGCGATGCATGAGGTGGGATTCCTGGGGAAGTTCATCCCTGAGTTCGGGAAGCTCACGAATCTCGTCCAGCACGAGTTCTACCACCAGTACGCGGTCGACGAGCACACGTTGACCTGTGTGGAGAAACTGGATCAGGTCTGGAACGCGACCGAGCGGCCCTACCGCAACTACACGGAGGTGTTCCGGTCGCTGGAGCGACCCTTCGTCCTGTATCTGGCATTGCTGCTGCATGACGCGGGCAAGGCGGCGGAAACAGGGCATCATGAGATCGTGGGGGGTGAGTTGGCGCTGAAGGTGGCGAAGCGGTTGAAGCTGGATTCGGGGACCACCGACTCGCTGCGGCTGATCATCGAGTTGCATCTGCTCATGGTGCAGGTCTCGCAGCGGCGGGACCTGGAGGATCCCGGGGTCATCTCGGACTTTTCGAGGACGGTGGGGAGTCCGGAGAACCTGATGATGCTGGCGTTGCACACGTTCGCGGATTCGATGGGGACCAGCGACACGCTTTGGAATGGGTTCAAGGATTCGCTCCTGTGGACGCTCTACCACAAGGCCATGGCGTTGATGCGTGGCGGTCCGGAATTCATCGAGGCCCAACGTGCGGTTTTGGACCGGCTCCGGGGGGAAGTGCGGGCGTTGTTGCCGAAGACCTTTGCGCCCGATGAAATCGATGCGCACTTCGAGGGGCTTCCGCCGCGCTATTTCCAGTTGCACGGGGCGCGGGACATCGTCCGGGACCTGACGCTTGCCCATCGGTTCATGCATCTGCAGTTGACCGAGGCGGAGCGGTCGTTGGAGCCGGTGATTGCCTGGCAGGAGGACCGGGATCGCGGCTATGTGGCCGTCCATATCTGCACGTGGGACCGGGCCGGCCTGTTCGCCAAGGTTGCCGGCGCGCTGACGGCGGCGGGGTTGAACATCTTCGGTGCACAGATCTTCACGCGGGCGGACGGGATCGTTCTCGACACCTTTTACGTGGCCGAGGCCCGGACCGGTACCCTGCCGACGCAGGAGGTCCGGGATCGGTTCGAGCGGATCCTGTTGCGGGTGTTGACGGGGGCGTTTGACCTGGATGCGGCGATCGCCAATGCCCCGAGGTATCCCTCGTTGTTCCGGGCGGGAGGCGAGCGGTTGCCCTTGAAGGTACGCGTGGCCAACGGCGAGTCACCGACGGCCACGGTGATCGACATCGAGGCGGAGGATCGGGTCGGGTTGCTCTATACGGTTTGCCGGGTTTTGTACGGGCTGGGGCTTTCGATCGCGCTGGCGCGCATCAGCACCGAAAGGGGAGCGGTGCTGGACACGTTCTACGTGACCGATGTCAAGGGATCGAAGATCGAGGATCCGGAACGTTTGGCGCGGATCGAACCCGAGCTGCGCCGTGGGCTCGGAGGATGAATTGCTTGAGCGATCCTGTTGCCACCTTCGACTCCCTCCTGGCGGGGCCGTCGCCCCTTTTGGCGCTGGCGCCGATGCAGGATGTCACAGACCTGCCGTTCTGGCGCCTGCTGGCACGGTACGGAGGGCCGGATGTCTACTGGACCGAGTATTCCCGGGTGCACGGGACGAGCAGCATCGAACGTTCGGTGTTGGAGGCCATCGAAAAGAATCCCACCGGACGTCCGGCGATCGCCCAGTTGATCGGGAACGACCCCGTGGCGATGGCTCGGGCGGCGCGGGAGTTGGACCGGATGCCGATTGCGGCGGTGGATCTGAACCTGGGCTGCCCCGCCCCCGTGGTGTACCGGAAGTGCGCGGGCGGAGGCCTGTTGCGGGAACCGCGTCGGATCGATGTCCTGCTCGGGACGTTGCGGGAGGCCGTCACGCGGGTGCGCTTCACCGTGAAGACGCGGTTGGGCTTCGGCGACGCGGCAGCGGAATGGGAGCCGTTGCTGGAAGTGTTCCGTCGGCATCCTATCGACCTGCTGACCGTGCATGGCCGGACCGTCGTGGACATGTACCGCACGGAGGTTCGGTACGACCTGATCGCGAGGGCGGTGGAGGCAATGCCCTGTCCGGTGATCGCGAACGGGAACATCTGGTCGCCGGAGCGGGCGTCGGAGGTGATGGGGCGGACGGGTGCGCGCGGGCTGATGATTGGGCGCGGTTGCATCCGGAATCCGTGGCTGTTCGAGCAGATCCGGGCGCATCAGGCGGGGCGGATGCCGGTACACCCCTCGGGACGTGAGGTGTTGGCGTATGTGCAGGCTTTGTATGAGGAGACGATCCCGGTGGCGGAGTTCCGGGAACGGTTGCAGGTCGAGAAGATGAAGAAGTACATGAACTTCATTGGCGAAGGCGTGGGGCGTCCGGCGGAGTTCCTGCATGCCATCCGGAGGGTGGAGGATCGGGCATCGTTCTTTGCGGTGTGCCGCGAGCATCTGGATCACGGGGATCCGATGCCTTTGGTGCCGCGCGGATAGTTTGAAGTTTTCCGATTCCGTTTGGAGGTTGGTAGAGGGCAATTCCGGCTTCCTTCGCCGGCGGAGTCGGAGCAACGTCAAGAATCCAGTCGTCGACTGGTCGAGGGTGGGCAACGGAGAGGAGGGTACTTCGGTGAATCCTTGGTGGTATGTGGCGATAGGAGCAACGGGTCTGGCGTTCGTGTTTGGAATGGCCTGCTGGCTGCGTTCGCGCGTCCGTTATGTGATCGGGCGTTCCTCGCTTCGGGTGATGTGCCTGGGCGTGACGCTGCGGCGCATCCCTTTCACGGACATCGAGCGGGCATCGACGCCGAAGCGGGAGGCGGGTTGGACGACCACGGAGAGTTGGAGGAACACGTGGAGTCCGGACCATCGGGAGTTGGTGGTTCATCGGCGTACCGGATGGCGGCGGCGGGTGTTGATCACCCCGAAGCATCGGTATGCGTTCCGGGCGGAATTGAGGACGGCGTTGGAGAAGGCGGGCCAGTCGATGGGTGCGGAGGAGGACGAGGTGGCAGGCGTGAACCAGGACTCAGGAAAGGCTTTGGAGTCCGATGGAGTTTGCGATTGAACGCCGGGCGGACCCGGAACAGGTTGATTCGATGACTGAATTCCCGGTTTCGAAATGGAAGCGAGTCGCCCTGGCGGCTGGCGTGCTGGCGGTGATGGGTGTGCAGGCGGCGGATTGGCCGTCGTACCGAGGCCCGTTGGGCAACGGGCATTCGCCTGAGAAGATCAGTCGAGCGTGGCCTGAAGGGGGCCCGAAGGTCCTTTGGCGGGTGCCGAGCCGCGGTGGGTTCAGTTCCTTCGCCGTGGCAGGGGGGCGAGCGGTTTGCCTCGAGTTGCGGGAATTCAACGGGGTGGAGCAGGAGGCCGTGGTGGCGCGCGCTGCAGACACGGGCAAGGAACAGTGGGTCCAGCCGCTGGGAACCCTGAAGATCAACGACGGTGGTCAGGATGGCGCTGCTGGAAACAAGGGAGGCGATGGGCCCCGTTCGACACCGGCGGTGGATGGTGGTCGGGTTTACACGCTTTCAGCGAAGCTCGTGCTGCAGGGTTGGGACGCGGCGACGGGCAAGGAGGTCTGGAAGCATGATTTGGTGAAGGAATTCGCCGGTCGGAACATTTCCTGGCAGAACGCGCAGTCGCCCGTGGTGGAGGGGGATCTGGTGATCGTGGCGGGTGGCGGGGCAGGGCAGTCCTTGCTCGCCTTCGACAAGAAGACGGGCGAGGTGAAGTGGAAGGGCTTTGACGAGACGATGACCCATTCGACGCCGGTCGTGGGCGAGATCCTCGGGCAGCGTCAGGCGGTGTTCTTCCTGAAGTCGGGATTGCTCGCCGTGGATTTGAAGACCGGGGCCGAACTCTGGCGCTACACGTTCCCGTTTGCGGTTTCCACCGCCATCAGTCCGGTGATCGCTGGAGACGTGGTCTATTGCTCGGCCGGGTACGGTGTCGGGGCCGGGGCGGCGCGAATCACGCGCGAGGGGAATGTCTGGAAGGCGACGGAGATCTACCGCAAGCCCGGCAACAAGCCGTTGGCCAACCACTGGTCCACCCCCGTGCTCTTCGATGGACATCTGTTCGGGATGTTCCAGTTCAAGGAATATGGATCCGGCCCCGTGAAGTGCGTCGATGTGAAGACGGGGGACGTAAAATGGGAGAAGGCGGGATTTGGGCCCGGTCATGTCATCGGGATCGACCGGCATGTGCTGGCGCTTTCGGACTCCGGGGAACTGGTGCTGATCGAGGCGGTGACCGGAGAGTACAAGGAGGTCGCGCGGGCTGACGTGCTGCCGGGCAAGTGCTGGACGACACCGGTGGTTGCGGGCGGGCACGTGTTTGCGCGGAGCGCCGAGGAAGCCGTGTGCCTCGACGTTGCGCCTCGCGGGGCCTCACGATAGAGGCTGCGGATGCTGCCGTTGCTGCTGAAATCGACGATCTGGGCGGCGCTGTGGTTGGCGGTGCTGTCGGCGTGGGTGCGGTGGTCGCGGGGGTGCTGGATAGGGGGCGGCGTGTGCCTGGCGGCGCACGTCGCCCTTGCGTTTCAAGGGGTTCACGGGTGGAGCCACGAGGCCGCTGTGGAGGCGACCGCACGACAGGTGGAAGCGGTGACCGGGGTGAGATCGGGTGGCGGCATCTGGGTGAATCACCTGTTCCTGGCAGCGTGGGCCTGGGTGGCGTGGCGCTGGGACCGATTGGGTTTCCCCGGGCGCCGGATCTGGTGGGGCGTCCTCCTGTTCATGGGGGTGAACGGAGGCGTGGTGTTTGTCGAAGGGGCGGCGCGCTGGATCGGGATTGGGTGGGGGGTGGCTGCGGGAGTGTCGGCGTGGCGGAGCCTGGGGTGGGGTCATGGGCCGGCACGCGGAAGGGGATGAACCGTTGGCTACCGGTTGCAACACCTCCGGCGTTGGGGCGGATCTCCCGCAGAGGCGCGGCGGCGCAGAGGTCTGGTCTGGTTCAAGGGATGAGGAGGGTGGGAGGCGGGTTGGTGCCGACCGGGGCGAGGCGCTCGTGCCCCAACGGGGCAGACGATGAAAGCCCGGGGTGGAACCCCGGGAACCGGGTCCGCGCAATGTTCGACGTGCCCTGAAAGGGCACACGGATCTGGCGGCGGGGGCGAGTAGGAGTACGAGTACGAGAGCGAGGGGGAAGTCGGAGCTTGAAACTTGGGGCTTCAAACTTGGAACTCCCTCCCCATGAAACCGGGGTGGATGGACGAAGGAAGCCGGTCGGTGAATTGCGCGTGAAGGCAGGACCCAAGAGTGCGGGCGCGGTGTGGCAGGTGTTCCGGGCGTTCCTGTGGCTCGGGCTGACCTCGTTTGGCGGGCCGGTTGCGCACATCGGGTATTTCCGTAGGGAGTTCGTGGTGCGACGCGGGTGGCTTACGGAGGATCAGTACGCGGCTTGGGTCGGCCTGTGCCAGTTCCTGCCGGGACCGGCCAGCAGCCAGTTGGGATTTTGCATCGGCATGTTGCGTGCCGGGGTGGCGGGGGCGATCGGGGCGTTCGTCGGGTTTACGCTGCCTTCGGCGTTGATGATGGCGGGACTGGGGATCCTGCTGGGAGGGCCGGGTGCCGGCGGGATCGACGGCGTGGTGCACGGACTCAAGTTGGTCGCAGTGGCGGTGGTGGGTCAGGGCGTGTGGGCGATGGGACGGCGGCTGTGTCCGGATCCGACGCGTTGGGTGCTGGCCGCGGGTGTGGCGGCGGGAAGCCTCTTGCTGAAGCCCGCGTGGGTGCAGCCGATGCTGGTGGTGGTGTCGGCGTTGGTGGGGTGGAAGCTTTGCCCGGGGACGGAGTCGGCCGGCGTGGAGGCGGGGGCGGTGCCGTATGGGCGTCGGGGTGGTGTGTGGTGTCTGGGGTTGTTCGGAGGGTTGGTGTTTGGGTTGCCGTGGGTCGCGTCGGGCGTGGGTGGGTCGTTGGAGCCGGCGTCGGGATTCGTGCGGGCGGGGGCGATGGTTTTCGGAGGTGGGCACGTGGTGCTGCCGCTGCTGGAGGAAGCGGTGGTGCAGCCGGGCTGGATCCGTCGGGACGAATTCCTGACAGGTTACGGTGCGGCGCAGGCGGTGCCGGGGCCGATGTTCACGCTCGCGGCGTTCCTGGGGGCGTTGATGCCGGGGACGAGCGGCGGGTGGTTTGGGGCGCTCGTGGGTGTGCTGTCGATCTTCGCACCGGGGTTGCTCCTGGTCGCTGGGGTGCTGCCGTTCTGGCATCGGCTCGGGCGCGACTCGTCGATGACGCGGATGATGTCGGGTGTGAACGCGGGCGTGGTGGGTCTGCTGGCGGCGGCGCTGGTGGATCCGGTGTGGATCGGGGCGGTGCAGCGATGGCCGGATGCGGTGGTCGCCCTCGCCGGGTTGGCGGCGTTGCTGTGGGGGCGGGTCCCGGTGATCGCGGTGGTGGGCGGCTGTGTGGCGGCCGGGTGGATCACGCGGGGTTGAGGACGCGGAATTTGGGGACGGTTCACGCGGAGCCGCGGAGAACGCGGAGCGGACCAAGATGGCGAAGTCTCGATCGCTGCGGGTGCGGCGGGGAGAGGCGATGCCTTACTCAGCAAGCGCGCGGATGGTGCGGTTGCAGTTGACGATCCGTTCGGCCATGTAGCGGACGAGGAATTCGTAGAACTCCCCGGCGACCTCGGGGTCGGTCCGTTTCATCTCGGCGAGGGAGGAAGCCGAGAGTCGGTAGGCGACGCTCGGGAGTTCGACGACGACGGAAGCGGTGCGGGGTACGCCGAGGAAGAGTCCCAGTTCACCCAGAACGGTACCGCCTGACTGACGACGGAGCCGTTGGGTCTGACCGTTGCCGAGTTCGAGGCGCGTGGTGACCTCCCCGGACTCCAGAAAGTACAACGCATCTGCGGGATCGCCCTGACGGATGAGGTGCATGCCCGGTTCAAAGGTGACCCGATCCAGATAGGTCATGAGCTTGGCGACACAGGCCGGTTTGGACCAGATCGCCTCCAGTTGGGAACGGATGTCGAGCTTGTCATCGATCTCGTCCCGGTGCTCGGACAGGGTCTGTTCCTCGCACCACTCATGCGCATGGTCGAGGTCCGGAAAGAAGCGGTAGGCTTCATCGGTTTCGGACTCAAAACCCGCCCGGTTCAGTTGGCGTCGGACTTCGGGCGGCACGTGGGAAAAGCACAGCGTGAACCCCTGCTTTTCGGCGAGTTGCCGGGCCCGGGCGAGACTGAGCGTGGCCGAGGAATCGATGCCGCTCACCTGACGGAAATCCAGGACGAAGAAGCGCAGCTTGGGCAGTTGGGCGTCTGTCGCGAGCCTGCGGATCTGGTCGAGGATGCGGGCGGAGGTTCCGAAGAAGATGAACCCATGCAGGCGGAGAACCTGGGTTTCCGATCCGTGGTCCCGAAGCACGCGTTGGTGGACGAGGGGGCGTTCGACGTTGCTTTGGCGATCGGTTCCGGTGTGGGTGCGCGTTACGACTCCGACCTGGCTGTAGTTGTGGATGAAGAGGCAGATGGCCGCCACGATTCCGGAAGCGACCCCGGCCAGATATCCGGCACCGCCAATAACGCACAGGATCAGGATCACCACGGCATAGTCTGCTTTCGGGAGTCGGAACCAGGCTGCGTAGCCCCAGTCGAACAGGAAGCCCAAGCCCAGATAAAACAGCAGTCCCCCGGGCACGAACTTCGGAAGGAAAGCCAGCGACGATGGCCCCGCGATCAGCGCGGCCAGACACAAGCCGGCCGCCACCGTGCCCGTCAACCGGGTCCGCGCACCCAGGTCAAAGGCGAGCCGCGAAAGGCTCAGGGAATTGAAGCCGGGCATGCCTCCCAACAGGCCGCTTGCCAGGTTGCCGATTCCGGCGGCGCGCAACTCCCGGTTGATGTCGATTTCCTCGTGGACCACCAGTTCCAGACCCGATGTGTTCAGGAGGATCGAGATCAGCGCGGTGAGGAGGACGGTCCCGGCGATTCCCGCGACCTTCAGCAGGGGCGTTGCGCTGAGTTCGGTGATCATTCGCGGCGACCACAGTTCTCCGTGGATTCCGCCCTCGCCCGGCGGTACCGGCAACCAACCGGCCAGTCGCGCGGACTCGATGCTGGTTCCCGTTGCCAGCAGCACGAGGTAGAACACGACCACGACTGCCACCAGCAGGGTTGGCATCAGTGCAGGTTTCCGAAGCCTCCGAAGCGTGATGAACAGGGCCGTTCCAAAGGCAATCCCCGGGGCTGACTTGGCAATCACGTCCCACTCCAGCAACCGCCCGACAGTGTCCACGCCGAGTTGGAAGTCCGCCATCACCCGGAATGAACCACGCGCCAGCATCCAGCCGGACCCCGCGAGGAACCCCCCGATCACGGGATACGGGATGAATCTGAAGACGTTTCCCAGACGGAATCTGCCGACCAGATAAAGAACCAAGCCGGTCCCGATACTGGTGATCGCGATGGCGGCCATGACGACGCGAGCTTTCAGATCGGCTCCCGCAGACGCAGGCAGGGCCGCCGCGATCTCGGCTGCCATGACGGCGAGGATGGGCGCGATCCGGTCCTGTGGGATTGCCATCACCGCCGAGTAAGAGCTCCGCCAGGTGACGATCACCCCCGTAATCACAGCAGTGATCAGGGCAATGAGCACCCCTTGGGCACTCGCCAGCGCCAGTCCTCCCGAGAAGATCAAGGAGCTGAAGGAGAGGGAGAGCACCAACGTGAACGCCGCGACCACAACACCCGCCTGCAAGTCCCGTTGGATCTGCTCTGCCGGGGGAAACACGAATCCCTTTGACCTGGACGCCATCAAGCGGGGATGGGGACTTACTGGCTTCTTTCTGTCGAACCTCCAAGCGCCTGTCACCGTACTGTAACCTGGGGGTCACCTGCCGCGCACCTTGCCGCCCCGTTCGGCGCCTGGCCTAACCTTCGGCGATCTCAACGAAGTTGCGGAGCAGGCGAAGCCCGTTGGCCTGACTCTTCTCGGGATGGAACTGGGTGGCGTAGACGTTGTCGCGCCAGACGGCGGAAGCGAACTTGCGACCGTACTCCGTCCGGGTCGCGATGACGGATTCGTCCGCGGGTTGGGGGAAGAAGCTGTGGACGAAGTAGAAGTAGGCGCCGTCCGGGATGCCGCGGAAAAGGGGGCAGTCGGGGCGAGCGAGCTCGATCTGGTTCCAGCCGATCTGGGGGATCTTCAGGTGGGGTTCGGCAGGAGTGGGCTGGAAGCGGACGACGGGTCCTTTGAAGACGCCGAGGCCGAGGGCGCAGGAGTTGAATTCCTCGCTCCGTTCGAAGAGGGCCTGGTAACCGACGCAGATGCCGAGGAACGGTCGGCCGTCGGCGATCCACTTCTGGATGCCGCCGAGGAGTTCCTGTCGGCGAAGGGCGTTGACGCAGTCGTCGAAGGCGCCGACGCCCGGTAGGACGATGCCGGAGGCCTTCTCGAGCCCATGGACGGAATCCATGCGCTGGACGTCGGCACCGACGGCCCGGAGGGCCTTCTCGACGCTGCGGATGTTTCCGGCGCCGTAATCGAGGAGCGCTAGCACGGGGAAAGGTTGGGTTGGGCTGGGGCGGGAATGAAGTCCGGAGTTTTCAACCGGGCTGTTCGGAAGGTTGGGCAGCGGGCTGCCCGGAGATCTCGCGTTCGGTCCGGAGCCGGAGCTGGCCGCAGGCGGCGTCGATGTCGTGCCCCTTTTCGATGCGGAGGGTGGTGACGACGTCGGTGGCCTCGAGGGCGGAGGCGAAGGCGCGGCAGCGTTCCTCGGCGGGGCGGGACCATTCGAGGCCCTCGACCTTGTTGTAGGGAATGAGGTTCACCTTGGCGTTGAGGCGCCGGGCGAGCTGGGAGAGCGGCTGGACCTGGTCGCGGGCGTCGTTGACTCCGTCGATCAGGATGTACTCCAGCGTGATCATGCGGCCCTTGCGTTGGACGTAGTCGTCGCAGGCCGCGGTGAGTTCCGCGAGGGGGTACTTCCGGTTGATCGGCATGATCCGGTTGCGGACCTCGTCGGTGGCCCCATGGAGGGAGATGGCGAGCTGGAACTGCTCGGGTTCAGCGCCCAGTTGGCGGATGCGCGGGACGACGCCGGAGGTGGAGATGGTGATCTTGCGGGCGCCGATATGGGCTCCCCACGGGGCGTTGAGGGAACGCAGGGCGGCGAGGAGGTTGTCGTAGTTGGCGAGGGGTTCGCCCATGCCCATGATGACGAGATTGTTGATCAGGCGCTCGGGTTGGCTGGCGGCCGCGCGTGTGGGAGTCGCGGTTTCAGTGGAGCCTTCGGCGGTGGGGGCAGGCGTTTCGGCGGCCGGTTGGGACTGGTTCCAACGTTCGATGGCGAGGACCTGTCCGGAGATTTCCCAGGGGGCCAGGTTGCGCTTCCATCCGTCGAGCCCCGAGGCGCAGAAGCGGCATCCATAGGCGCATCCGACCTGGGTGGACACGCAGAGCGTGTGGCGGTCAGCGCGATCGCCGTAAAGGGCAGGGTTGGCGGGGATGAGAACGCTTTCGACGTAGGCCCCGTCGTGGAGTTGCCAGAGGAACTTCTGGGTGGTGTCGCGCGATCCCTGCTTGCGGGCCAGGGTGAGGGAGCCGAGGGAGAACGTGCCGGCCAGCGATTCGCGCAGGGCCTTGGGCAGGTTCGTCATCTCGTCCCAGGAGGCGGCTCGGCGCGGCCACAGCCAGTGGAGCAATTGGTCGACCCGGTAGTGGGGAACGTCCCATTCCTTGAATCGGGCGGTCAGCGTCTCGCGGGTCTCTTGTCGGACATCAGGCAACACGGGGACAGCCTAGCGCCCGGGAGCGGGGGTTCCCAGCGGGGAGTTGGGCCAGAGAAGTTCCCAGTTTCCAGACTCCAGTACCCTGTAGGCTGGGGTGCCCTCACCCGGCGTTGCTCGTCAACCGCCGCGTGGGGCACGCGGCCTCCAAAAACGGGCCTGGCAACTGGCAACTGGCAACTCTCCTTCAGTCCTGAATGAAGTAGGAGAGGTTTTCGAGTTCGATGGCGAGGTTCACGCTGTTGACCATGACGTTCTCGGGGACGTAGGGGACGATGGGAGCAAAGTTGAGGATGCCGACGACGCCGTTCTCGACGAGGTCGTTGATGACCTCCTGGCCGCCGACGGCGGGGACGGCGACGATGGCCATGCGGACGTGGTTCTCGCGGACGAATTCGCCGAGTTGATCCATGCCGAAAAGGGGAACCTTCGGGGCCTTTTCGCGGGCGCGGACGGGATCGAGGTCGAAGGCGGCCACAATTTCGAAGCCCTCCTGCTCGAATCCGCGGTACTGGAGAAGCGCGGCGCCGAGGTTGCCGACGCCGACCAGGACGACGGGTTGGAGGCGGCTGGTGCCCAGGAGGTCACCGATCATCCGGGCGAGTTGGTCGACGTCGTAGCCGAGGCCGCGGGTGCCGAACTGACCGAAGTAGGTGAGATCCTTGCGGAGTTGGGTGGGCTTGACGCCAGCGGCGCGGGCAAGTGCCTCGCTGCTTACGGTCTGAAGCTGGTTCTGCTTCAGACGTTGGAGACAGCGCAGGTAGATGCTCAGCCGGTAGATCGTCTTCCTCGGGATTTCCGGGCGGGTCGACTTCTTCAAGCACACGCAAGCTAGGGAACGTGGGGCGGGTGGGCAAAGCAGGAAGTGGGGAGCAGGAGTCGCCAGTTGCCAGAAGCCAGTTTCCAGAGAGGGGGAACCGGCGCGGACCGGGGGGCTGTGCGAAGGCTTCCGGTGCGTTGACGGTTCCCGGTCGGGGTCCGTAGGTTTGGGGCAGATGAACGTATTGCTCGATTCGCTGGTGGAGTTGATCCGACGGACTTCAGCCGAGATTCCGGATGATGTGAACCGGGCCCTGGTGGCGTCGCTGGAGAACGAGAAGAAAGGGACGATCGCGGAAAGCGCGTTCAAGATCATCGAACGGAACATTGAATTGGCGAAGCGGAAGTCCCAGCCGATCTGTCAGGACACGGGCAGCATCCTGTTCTACGTCGATTGTCCGGTGGGCTTTGACCAGATCACGTTCACCGAGGTCTGCCGGGAGGCAGTGAAGCTGGCGACGAAGAAGGGCTACCTGCGGCAGAACTCCGTCGATTCGATCACGGGCGAGAACGACGGCACCAACCTCGGGCCGGGATCGCCAACGATCCACTTTCACCAGCATCGCTCGGAGAAGATCGAGGTCCGGCTGATGCTGAAGGGTGGCGGGTGCGAGAATGTCGGGGCGCAATACTCGTTGCCGGCGGAGAAGCTGAAGGCGAACCGGGACCTCGATGGATGCCGGAAGGTGATCCTGGACGCCGTGCTGCAGGCACAGGGCAAGGGGTGCGGTCCCGGAATCCTGGGCGTCTGCATCGGCGGCGATCGCGCCGTGGGATACGAATTCTCGAAGCTTCAATTCCTGCGGATGCTGGATGACCGCAACCCGGACGGGCGTCTCGACGCGTTGGAGCAGGACATCCTGAAGACGGCAAACGAGCTCGGGATCGGGCCGATGGGCTTCGGCGGCAAGACGACGCTGCTGGGCGTGAAGATCGGGGTGGCGAACCGCCTTCCGGCCTCGTTCTTTGTCTCGATCAGCTACATGTGCTGGGCCTTCCGGCGGCAGGGTGTGGAGCTGGATTCCAGCCTCGGCATCGCCCATTGGCTCTATTGAACCGAACCGCCCACCAACCGACTCCAAGCTTCCGATTCCATCCCATCTCATCCCCATCCACGCATGAAGATTCTCCAGGCTCCGTTCACCGAGGAAATGATGCGGTCACTCCGCGTCGGCGACGAGGTCGCCATCAACGGCATCGTGTTCACCGGCCGTGACGCGGTGCACAAGTACCTCCATGAAGGCGGCGAGTTACCGCCGGGGGTGAACCTCCGCGACGGGATCATCTATCACTGCGGTCCGGTGGTGATGCAGGAACCCAACGGCGAGTGGAAGGTGACGGCGGCCGGGCCGACGACTTCCATCCGCGAGGAACCGTATCAGGGGCAGATCATCCGCGACTTCGGTGTGCGGGGCGTGATCGGCAAGGGTGGCATGGGAGACCGGACGCTCGCAGCCTGTGCGGCGCACGGATGCGTGTACCTCCATGCGATCGGGGGCGCGGCGCAGGTGTTGGCGGAGTGCGTGAAGAAGGTGCGGAACGTGTACCTGAAGGAGAAGTTCGGGTCGCCGGAAGCGATCTGGGAGTTGGAGGTGGAGAACTTCCCGGCGGTGGTGACGATGGATTCGCACGGCGGCAGCCTGCATCAGGAAGTGCTGAAGCACAGTCAGGCGGCGTTGGCGGAGAGGGTTTGAAGCGGGCGCAGAAGTTCATAGTTTTCAGTTTCAAGTTTCAAGTTGGGCTCGTACTCCTACTCGTACTCGAGCCCATGAAGCCTCTCAGCAGACGAGAGGCCTTCTCCGGATCGAGTACGAGTACCGCCCTGCGGGCTGAGTACGAGTACGAGTACGAAGCGAAGCCGGCTTGAAACCTGGATCTGAAAACTCGCGACGTCAGCAACGACCCCCTCTGCGTCCCTGCGCCCCTGCGGGAAAAACCCCCGCCCTCACCGCGTGCCACCTCCCGACGCGGTCCTCCCGCAGAGACGCTGGGACGCAGGGAAAACCACTCCAGACAAAGCTCCTCCGCGCCTCTGCGGGAAAAATCCCCAACCCACGAGCCGGGCGTGAAGTTCCCAGTCGCCAGTTTCCAGACCCCAGCTCCAAAGGGTGGGGCGAGTGTCCTCACGAGCCGGGTGGGGAGTTCCGAGTTTCAAGATTCAAGTTTCAAGGCCCCCTGGGCCCCGCCTCCTGACGTCGACGGCTACGGGGTCGGAGGCTACGGGGTCGGAGGCGGGTAGGCGGCGGATTCCCGGATGGCGGCGGCGACGTGCGGAGGGAGCAGGTGGTCGACGGGGCGGCCTGTCCGGATGCGCTCGCGGATCTCGGACGAAGAGACTGCCAACGGCCAACCGCGGAGCGGGCGGACCCGGAAAGGTTCGGGTGCCGGCACCGGCGGGTTCCCCGGGCGGGGGATCATGATGAACTCGACCGTCCGGGCGAGCGTATCGGCCTCGCGCCATTGGTTCAGGGTGGGAACGTGGTCGGCACCGATCAGCCAGCAGAGTTCGGCACCGGGATGACGGGCGGCGAACTCGCGGACGGTGTCGATGGTGTAGCTGGTTCCACCGCGGCGGAGTTCCAGTTCGTCGACGGCGAAGTCCGGGCGGCCGGCCAGGGCGATGCGAAGCCACCGGAGGCGGAGCGCATCGTGGGCCGGCGCTGTACCCGGCTTGAAGGGGGAACGGGCCGCTGGAATGAAGACGATGCGGTCGAGGTTCATCTCCTCGCAGGCGGCCTCGGCCACGAGGAGGTGGCCGAGGTGCACGGGATCGAACGAGCCGCCGTAGAGACCGATGCGCATGGGAGGTTCAGCAGCAACGGTTGATGCCGTCGAACCGCTTCTCGGCGGCGGCGACGTAGGCCTGGGCGCGGGCATCGTCCGAGACGGCCTCGCGGACTTCGGGCAGATCGATCAGCACGCGTGGACCACAGGCGGGTGCAGCGGTCGACACGGCGGTGGCGGCGGCTTGGTCGATCGCGTCCTGGTCAGTGAGGTGCCGGGCGAGTCCGACGGCGATGGCGACCGCACCCAGGGCTGAGGCTGGGACGTGGGGATCGAGCGGACGAAGGACCGTTTCGGATTCGCGGAGGTCCGGTTTGCGGGAGCCGCGGACCAGTCGGGTCCACTCGTAGAGCGCGACGAGGATCACGATTCCGGCGAGGGACAGGAAGGATCCGGTGACGACGAAGTCGATGAGGTTGTTGGAGCGGAGGGCGCGATTGACGGTGACGGCTTTGGCGGCGGCTTTGCCAGCGGGGGAATCGGGAGCACCCGCTTCGGCGAGTGTCTGTTGGAGGGGCGGGAGCTTGGCGTCGAAGTCCCGGACGGCGGCGAGGAAGCCGATGCGCGGCGTCTCATGGAACATCTTCTGGTAGCCGGCGGTGAAGGTGACCGTCAGCAGCCAGCACAGGGGAAGCAGCGTGACGAGGGCGAGGGCCGGGGACCGTTTCCGGGCGAGGGCCATCTTGAGGATGAGGGTCGTCGCGAGGATCAGCGCGATGGAGGCCAGCAGTTGGTTCGCGATGCCGAACAGGGGCCAGAGCGAGTTGATCCCGCCGAGGGGATCGCGCACGCCCTGAATCAGGAACCAGCCCCACGCGCTGACGACGAGGACGGACGCGAGGAGGTTGGGGCCGAGGGCGCGGGTGTTGCCGAGGGACGGGTGAACGTGACCGAGGAAATCCTGGAGGAGGTAGCGTCCGACCCGGGTGCCGGCGTCGAGGGTGGTCAGGATGAACAGGGCCTCGAACATGACGGCGAAGTGGTACCAAAGCCCGAGCCCACGCCCTCCGGTGATCTGCTTGAAGATCTGGGCCATCCCGACGGCGAGGGTGGCGGCGCCGCCAGTGCGGCCGTAGAGGGACTTTTCTTCGACCTCGGTGGCGAGGACTTCCATGACGCCGGGTTCAAGGTGGAATCCGGTGGCATTGACGCGTTGGAGGATGTCGGCGACCTGAGCAGCCTCGGTGGCGCCGGCGCCCTTGACGTTCATGGCGAGGTAGACGCCGGGTTCGAGCGTGCAGGCCGCGACGAGCGCCATGATGGCGACGAGCGATTCCAGCAGCATCGCACCGTAACCGACCGGCCGGGCGAAGCGTTCCCGCGTGATGATCTTGGGGGTGATTCCCGACGAGATCAGCGAGTGGAATCCGCTGATGGCACCGCAGGCGATGGTGATGAAGCAGAAGGGGAAGAGCTTGCCGCCCACGACGAGTCCCTTGCCGGCGACGGCGAAGTCGACGAGGGCCGGCATCTTGAGTTGGGGCAGCATGGCGACAACGCCGGCGGCCAGCGCGCCAATGGTGCCGAGCTTCATGAAGGTGGAGAGGTAATCGCGCGGGGCGAGCAGGAGCCACACGGGGAGGACCGACGCGGCGAGGCCGTACACGATCAGCGTCCACGCGAGCGGTTCGGCCTTCATCGTGAAGGCCTTCGCCAGATCGTCGTGGGAGTGCACGTATTGACCGCCCCAGACGGCCAGCAGCAGCAGGATCACGCCACCAATCGAGGCTTCCAGCGTCCGGCCGTGCCGCAGGAACCGGAGGTATCCGCCCATGATCATGGCAATCGGGATCGTGGCTCCGACGGTAAACACGCCCCACGGACTCTCCGCAAGGACCTGGACGACCACGAGACCCAGCACGGCGAGCAGGATGATCATGATCGCGAGGATGGCCACGAGGGCGACCGCTCCCGCGAATCCGTTGAGCTCGTCCTTCACCATCTGGCCGAGCGATTTTCCGTTTCGGCGCATCGAACCGAAGAGGATCACGAAATCCTGCACCGCGCCGCCGAGCACAACGCCGATCAGGATCCAGAGCGTCCCGGGAAGGTATCCGAACTGCGCGGCGAGGACGGGTCCGACCAGCGGCCCGGGTCCGCTGATGGCGGCGAAGTGATGGCCGAAGACGATCCAGGGGTTCGTCTTCACGAAGTCCTGTCCATCCTCGTGGACTTCGCAGGGCGTGGAGCGGCGGTCGTCGAGCGCCAGAACCCGTGCGGCAATCCACTTCGAGTAGAAGCGGTATCCGATGGCGTACGTGCAAAGGGCGGCGACGACGACGTATCCCGAGTTGAGGGTTTCGCCGCGGTTGCGGGCAATCGCGGAGTAGCACCAGGCACCGGTCCCGGCGACGAGCAACCAGATGAGGATGGCCAACGGCTTCGGCATGAGAACGTGAGTGTCACGGAGCCCGTGGTGAGTTTGAAGTTTGAAGATGGGGTGGGCGGGAACGAATCGGACTGGGTTCTGGGGTGCGGGAACCCGGGGACTTGGGGGTAACTGTTATTAGGTAAAATGCGGGCTAAGCTGTCGAAGCTTGAGTGGAAAGGGGGTTTGTAAGGTAAAACCCTACCATGAATTCCAGCCGTTGGCTGACGCGCCTGACCCTCCTCTGGGTCGCGGCGATGCCAAGCCTCTGCCGTGCACTGGACCCTCTCCCGGTGCCCGCCCCTGATGAAAATGATCGGATCCAGATCGTCCTTCCCCGACCCGGATGGGGAGGGAAGGTGGACCTGTCGTGGGAGGGTGCGCCGTTGGCCGCCGTGCACGTGGAAGGGGAGCCAAAGCGTTACGTGCGATCGTGGCTCCCGGGAGGTGGGACGCGTCCTACAAGGCTCCGATTGGCGAATGTGCGGGGCTGGGAATTCCCTGCGACGGCGACGTTTGAGGTGCTTCGGGCGACGAAGCAATACGGGGACGGACGTTGGGTCTTCCGGCTCGAAGATGCGGTGGCCAGTCCGGCTGGGCCGACCGGAGTCGAGTTGTACACGTGGCGATTCGATGCGACCCGCGGTGGCAATTACACCGTTGAGGTGATCGGCGGGGCTTGGCGGGAACAGACGGAAGCGGTCGAGGTGGAGTGTTCCGGAAAGCTTCGTACGGGACAGTTGGATTTCACCGGGACCCGGGCGGTGGTGAACAAGTCGATCGGCCGGTTGCGGATCGCGGGTGCGGGGCCGCAGACCCTGCGATTGACGGTGGGCGAAGCGAATCGGCCGCGCCTGGGCCGGGCGGTGGGGGTGATCCTGCGACCGGCGCCGGAAGGACCGCGGAACCGGCCGGGGCCCGCGGGCAATTACGAGTTGGCGGCCGCCGCTGCGGCCGTCGAGGGAATGCACCTGAGGCTCGAGGAGAGGAATGGGATTCGGCGGGTAACGGGTTGGCCGGACGGGCCGGGGGCGTTGGCGTGGGAGATCGATGACGTGCGATCGGGTCGGTATGGGGTGTGGGTCGGAGTGCGTTGCGGTCCGGAAACGCCCGAGCGCATTGAGGTTGAGGTGGCGGGCAACGGGGTGTCGGTGCCCCCCGTGGATACGGCGGGTGCGGTCCGGTGGTTGGAGGCCGGCGAGGTGGACATCCGCCGGATGGCCGATCATCCGGTCCGGTTGCGGACGAAGGGGAAGATCCCGGAGACGGGCTGGGACGTGGAAGGCGTGCGGCTTGTACCGCGGGAACCTGGGGCTGGGAATCAGTCCCCGTCCCCGGACTCCTCGAGTTCGCGGATGTAATCCCAGATGGGGCGGAGGTCAGGGTCGGAGAGCGCGTGCTGGATGACCCCCTTGCGCAGGCCGATCTGCATGGCGGATTCGAGCCAGTGGACGGCTTGGGCGGCATCGCCAAGCTTCATCCAGTAGCAGGCGAGGTTGTAGGGCAGGGCAGCGATCTTCGGATGCTGCGGCAGGATGTCCATGACCGAGTCGATGGCTTCCTGAGGGCGGTTGAGCCAGAACAGGGCGTTGGCCTGATTCATGTGGCCGCGGAAGTCGGTGGGAAAGTCGGCGACGTGCTGTTTGGCGATGGCGAGGCCTTCGGTGTAGCACTGGCGACGGGCGAGGACCTGAAAGCGGATTTCGAGGACATCCGGGCAACCGAAGTACTGGGGACGGATGTTGCCCAGTTCGGCCTCGGCTTCCTGGATGTTGCCGAGCTCCAGCCAGCCACGGGCGAACTGGAGATGCACGCTGTCCGGATGTGGAGGGACACTCTCGATCACGAAGGAAAGGAGGTTTGTTGGCGGGCCAACTTTCAAGAGGCAAGTTTTGGTGAGTGGGAACTGGGGACTCGAAACTCCCCTGCAGTCCGGGAAATCGCGCTTTCGCCGTGGCCGCCTTCCAATCATGTTCTGCGCCCCATGTCCGATGTCCCGCTATTGTCCCTCGAACTGCCTGGAATCCCGAAGCTGAAGTCCGGGAAGGTTCGGGAGGTGTTTGATCTGGGTGACCGGTTGTTGTTCGTGGCGACCGACCGCATTTCCGCGTTCGACTGCATCATGCCGAATGGGATTCCGCAAAAGGGCGAGGTGCTCACGCAGATTTCGCACTTTTGGTTCGACCGGACGGAGTCCTGGTTGCCGAACCACCGGTTGGCGCGGGCGGGCGACGCCCTGCCGCCGGAGTTGAAACCGTTCGAGGCCCAGTTGAAGGGCCGGAGCATGATCGTGTGCAAGGCGGCGCCGTTGCCGATCGAATGTGTGGTGCGCGGCTACCTGGCGGGCTCCGGATGGAAGGAATACCGCAGTCACGGGACCGTGTGCGGAATCCGCCTGCCTGCCGGGTTGAAGGAATCGGATGCCCTGCCGGAACCGATCTTCACGCCGGCGACGAAGGCGGAGACGGGGCACGACGAGAACATCCCGTTCGAGAAGGCGGCGGAATTGACGGGGGCGGACCTGGCGGCGCAGGCGCGGGATCTGAGCCTGAAGCTTTATTCGTTCGCGCGGGATTACGCCCGGAGCCGCGGGATCATCATCGCCGATACCAAGTTTGAGTTCGGCGTTTTCGAGGGGCGATTGGTCCTGATTGACGAGGTGTTGACGCCGGATTCCTCGCGGTTCTGGCCGGCGGACCAGTACGTTCCGGGCCGGAGCCAGCCGAGCTACGACAAGCAGTACGTCCGCGACTACCTGGAGACCCTGACGTGGTCGAAGACGCCGCCGGCACCTGCGCTGCCGCCGGAGGTGGTGGCCCGGACGCAGGCCAAGTATCTGGAGGCCTTCGCCCGTTTGACGGGAAGGCCGCTTTGATCTCCGCCTGCCCGTCTCCGGGGTGGGGGAATTGAGGAGAGAACCCCGATAACGTCGGGTATCGGGGTTCATTCTGTGGATTGGGTGCGGGGCGAAGGTCTGGTGGGCCTCGACCCGTTGGGCGGCGATCGAGCAGTTCCCAAGGAACCGATCCACCCCGGGAATCCGGCTTCACGCCACAAGCTTGCTGCAAGCTGGCGGTAGATTTTGCGTGATCTGAGGAAGCGCGGTGGGTAATTTTTGCCGCCAGCTCAAAAAGATCACCGAAATACCGATGAAACCGATCCCTATTCGGCAAGCCTTCCTGGCCTTGGTGGCCATCGTCGCCAGTTTTGCGTGTCTCGAAGCGGCTCTGCCCGTCACCGGCAGTCCCGTCGCCGCCTGGAATGAGCAGGCCCTCGACGCGATCCGGGCCACGTCAACGCCTCCCCCAAAGGCTTCGCGCGGCCTGGCCATCCTGCATGCATCGATCCACGACGCGTATAACGGTATCGCGCGGGATTATCGCCAGTACCTGGTCACGGAAGGTCGGCCAATCCGGAACTCGTCGAAGGATGCCGCGCTGGCGGTCGCAGCCCATGACGTGCTGGTGACGTTGTTCCCTTCGCGTACCGCCCAGTTTGATGCTGAGCAGGCCGCCCAGTTGGCCCCGATTGCCATCGGCCCCGCGCGGACCCGGGGAATGGCATGGGGACAGGCTGTGGCGGCTGCAATTCTTGCTGCCCGTGCCAACGACGGTTCATCGAGCGTGGTCACCTACACCCCGGGAGTCGGGCCCGGCTATTGGCGGCCGACCCCACCTGCCTACGCACCGGCCCTGCTGCCGCAATGGGGCGACCTGGTTCCATTCGGTCCGAAGCCGATTGCCAGCTTCGTGCCGATGGCTCCGCCGGCCTTGAACACAAGCAAGTACGCCGAGGAGGTGGCTCAGGTAAAGGAACTCGGCTCTGCCAACAGCACGGTCCGCACGGCCGACCAAACCCAGATCGCGCGCTTCTGGGCCAACGGTGGGGGTACGGCCACGCCGCCGGGGCACTGGAACCAGATTGCCCGCATCGCGATCGCCCAGCAGGGCCTGGATGTGGGGGAAGAGGCTCGATTGATGGCGCTCCTCAACCTCGCCATGGCCGATGCCGCGATCGTTTCGTGGAACACCAAGTACGAGTACAATCTCTGGCGTCCGGTGGCCGCCATCCGGGAAGCCGACACCGACGGCAACCCCCTTACGATTGCGGATCCGACCTGGACTCCGCTCCTCGTGACGCCTCCCTTCCCGGAATACACTTCCGGGCATTCGACGTTCAGTGGGGCTGCTGCGGCTGTTCTGGTCCGGGTGTTTGGGAGGGATTCGATTGCGTTCGTGGCTGAGTCGGATGATGTGCCAGGCATCGTTCGGAGCTATCCCAGCTTTTCCGCGGCGGCAGTCGAAAGTGGCATGAGCCGGATCTACGGCGGTATCCACTTCATGAGCGCGAACCGCTTTGGTCTCTCCTCGGGCGGTGCAGTGGGTGACTCGATCGCCAAGCGGCTTCTCAGGAGCCTGGACGATGACGAGTCGGGCGACTGATGCCTGTCCGGATCCTCCGTCAAAAACCCGATGGTTACGGAACATCGCCCCGCCGGTCCACCTGGTGGGGCGAGACTTTGTCGAACCGCCTCAGAGTTTGAAGTTTTCAGTTTCAAGTTTGAAGCGGCAGCCGGGCTTGAAACTTGAATCTTGAAACCTGGGACTCCCCAGCGGCTCGTGAGGACACTCGCCCCACATCCCCAGGCTTGGGGACCGTGGCGGGATGACCCCCTCTGGTCGGAGGTTCCCCGTCCGTTCTCGCCCGCGGTTGCGGTGGGTGGATAGGCTTGCCTCATGGAGTTGGCATACCGGCAGTTTGACCTGGCGCTCCGCCACCACTGGGCCATCGCAACCGATCTGGGGCGCGGAGGTGGAAAGAGCGTCTATCCCGTTGTCTTCGTCGAGTTGAAGGACGGGCAGGGGCGCACCGGTCTGGGCGAGGCCTCGCCGTCGAGTCAGTACGGGGAGAACCACGCGACCGTGACCGAGTTCCTCGCGAGGGTGGACCCGAAGCGACTGAGCTTCGATGACATCGCCGGGAGCATGGCCTACATCGAGGGGTTGGTCCCCGGCCGGTATCCGGCCAAGTGCGCATTGAACATCGCGCTGCTGGACGGCGCCTCGAAGGCGGCCGGGAAGCCCTTGTGCGAGTTTCTCGGCCTCGGGTCGTTTCGCGAGGGGGCGCACGTCTCTTCGTTTACCATCGGCATCGATACTCCGGAAGCCATGGCCTTGAAGACCGTCGAAGCCGCCCGGTACCCGATCCTCAAGATGAAGCTCGGCAGCCCGAAGGATCGGGAGAATTTCGCGGCCGTCCGGAGCGCCGCTCCGGGCAAGTGGATCCGGGTGGATGCGAATGCCGGTTGGAAGACACGCGAAGAGGCCCTGGAACGGATCGAGTGGCTGGCGTCGGACGGTCGCGTGGAGTTCGTCGAGCAGCCGATGCCGCCGGAGTTGCCGACTGCCGATTGGGCGTGGCTGAAGGCCCGCTCACCGCTGCCATTGATCGGCGACGAGCTTTATCAGAGTGCCGCGGACGCGACGCGCTGCGCCGAGTGTGTGCATGGAATCAACGTGAAGTTGGTGAAGACCGGCGGTGTGACCCGGGGCAAGGAGGCGCTCGAAGCCGCCCGGGCACTTGGCCTGAAGACCATGCTCGGCTGCATGATCGAGTCGTCCGTCCTGATCTCCGCGGGCGCCCATCTGGCGGCCCTGACCGACTACCTCGACCTCGATGGTAACGTCCTGATCACCAACGATCCCTACCGGGGCGTGCTCAACCTTGATGGGCGGATGAGTTTCGAGGGCGTGGAGGCCCAGTCCGGCTTGCGGGTCCGTTAGAGGCCCGTGCGGTGCCGAATAATGAAAAACCCCCGGCGCCTTTCGGCACCCGGGGGTGAATTCCGGCAATCCGATTCGCTGACGGGTCAGCGGGTAGCGCGGGAGTTGAACGACGTGCGGTCCAGCAGCCAGCCCCAGTCCGCGTCCCGGACGGGCACGGGTGGAGGGCTGTAGGTGAAGTTGGGCTTCTCGAGGCGGACCGTGGTGCGCCAGGACTTGATCTCAGAGTGGCCATCGACGAAGGAAAGGCCACCTGCGCCGTTGTGGTAGTTGGCCGGCATGTCGATCCAGCGACGCTCGGTCTGCGAGTTGAAGAAGGCACCGTCGTTGATTGAGTCCGGGTTCTCATCCAGGAACATCCAGAGTTCGGACGGCGACGGACGGTCGACGTCGGTCATCTTGATGAACAGCTTCTCGCAGCTCAGGAGGCCGTCGCCGGCGCTCTTGTTGCCCTTGCCGATGGCGCCGTTGGCGGAGATGGAGCGGACCCGTTCAGACCAGCCCTTACGCTTTTGGTTGGAGTGGACCAGCGTGTCGGCCGGGCACTTGTAGATCTTGGCGCTGTTGGCGGAATACTTGGCGAGCACCGCGTAGCGGGAATCCGTCAGGTAAACCCGGTTGGTGTTGTGCGCGCTCGTGTCCCACGTCAGCCAACCCATCACCCAGGGGCGTTCGCTGCCGCTGGACGCCTCGTTGATGATCGCACCGCTCTGGGCCGAGCCGCCGTGCGTGACCATCGGGAACTCTTCGCGGTTGTCACCGGCGTAGAGGTTCACGGCGAGCATGAGCTGCTTGGTGTTGCTCATGCAGAGGACGCCTTGGGCCTTGGTCTTCGCCTTGGCCAGCGCCGGCAGGAGCATGCCAGCCAGGATCGCGATGATGGCGATCACGACCAGCAACTCGATCAATGTAAACCCTGAGCAACGTCGCTGCGCTCGGGGCATGGGAGAACGCATAGGTGTACTGTTCATACAAATCTTCCGCGGGGTAACGCTTTGGAAATATGATCCACGCGGTTGACGATTGGCAAGGGGGATTCCCCCTGCTCGCGGACCTTTGGGGCGGTATTTCAGTCGTGGCAGCTTTCAGGCCGCGGTAGACCCGCCTCTGGCAGTCTGCAGGCGCCGCCTTCGCCACCACTGGTTGAGTTGGTCGAGCAGGACGGCCGCCACCACCACCGCACCGATGAGGATCTGGGAATAGCTCTGGTCGATTCCCAGGATCACGATGCCGCTGGTGATCATCTGGATGATCAGGGCCCCGAGGAGCGCTCCCGCAGCGCTGCCTCGGCCACCCGTCAGGGAAGCACCCCCGACGACTGCCGCGGCAATGACGTTCAGTTCGTAGCCCTGTCCGTCCCCGGACGAGGCAGCTCCGTAGTACCCGAGTTGCAGAAGCGCCGCGATCGCAGCCGTGACGCCCGACAGGATGAAGACCCCCATCTTGACAGGCCCAACCCGGATCCCGCTGAACCGGCTGGCCTGCTCGTTTCCGCCGACCGCATAGATTCGCCGGCCTGGCGCCGTGCGCGTCAGGTAGACTGCTGCTACGGCGGTGACCACAAGGGTCACGATCAATGGGGTCAGGCTCAAGTCGCCACCGGCCTGCCAACTCACGACATCCCGCAACGGTGCCGGGAACTGGCCGATGCTCTGTCCCTGGGTAACCACAAAGGCGATCCCCCGGAAGATGGCCATGGTGCCCAGCGTGATGATGAAGGGGTGGACACGAAGCCAGGTGACCATGGAGCCGTTGAGCAGGCCACAGAGGGCGCCGATCGATAGGCAAATGCTGATTCCGAGGAGGGAGCCGAGGATGGGCGAACCGGAGTGAAAGCCTTCGGGGCCGTACCGCCGCAGGAGGAGTCCCGTGAGGACGCTGCACAGGGCGTAGACCGAGCCGACGGAGAGGTCCATCTGGCCCGCAATGATGACGAGGGTCATTCCCACGGCCATGATGGCGATGAAGGAGGTGTCCTTCGTCAGTTGGGCCAGATTTTGCAGGTTGAGGAATTTGTTCACCCGCTCGGTGGCGGGAACCTCCTCGCCCGTTGCATCCGTCACCCGCACGCGCTGGCGGCTTCCATCCGGCATCCGTTCGAACTTCGGCCTCTCCACGGTGCCTCCGCCCAGGGCGAGGATCGCGCCGAGCACGAGGACGACCAAGACGAGGCCCAGTTCCTGGAAGCGGGGGTGTTTGAAGGCGGTCCTGGAGGAGATCGGCAACATTCGCGAAGATCGAGCGTAACGGTCGTCGTGGGTCGTTGTCCAATCACCTGAACCCCCGTTTCAGGTCGATGCCGAGAGTCGATGGGGCGGGAATTCCCTCAAGCCACACCGCCTTGTGAATCGCAGCATCCAGAACCACCGACCGACTGCGCACGCGACCATCATGGTCGTTGCGGGATCGTCTGCAGTCCGGCAGGGTGCGGGTCTGGTTCATGCGTATCGTACTGTTCGACATCGATGGGACGTTGATCCGGACCGGGGGCGCTGGAATCAAGGCCTTCGCCCGGACGTCCGAGTCGGTATTTGGCCTTCCCGGCGGAACGGCCCACATGAGCTTTCACGGCAGGACGGATACGTCGTTGGTCCGGGAGTTCCTCCGGCATCACTCGCTTCCGGAAACGAAGGAGAACATGTCCCGTTTCCTCGATTCCTATCTCGTCCTCCTCGCCGAGATGCTGGCGGAGCATCCCGGAGAGCGGTGTCCCGGAGTGGGGCCGTTTCTCGAGGCGTGTCGGGCGATGGTTCCGAAACCCGTCATCGGCCTGCTGACGGGCAACGTCCGGTTGGGAGCCGAACTGAAGCTTCGCGCCCACGGCCTGTGGGAGGAGTTCTCGGTCGGAGGCTTCGGCGACGATCACGAGGACCGCAATCAGATCGCGGCCATCGCCCGCCAACGGGCGGAGTTGGAGTTGGGCGTGCAGGCGTTGGATCACGAGGTGGTCGTCATCGGGGACACGGAACGGGACGTTGCCTGCGCGCGGGCCATCGGTGCCCGCTGCCTTGCGGTGGCTACGGGAGGAATTTCTGCGGGAGATCTCGCGCGGAGCAGCCCCGACTGGTTGTTCGCCGGGTTGGACGAAGTTCACCCGGAAGACCTCCGTTCGGGGGATCCCCGAGACCGGAGCCCGTTACACAAATCAGTGTCAGATCGGTTTTTGGTTTGACCCTAACCCCCGCTTTCTTTAGTCACCCGCCCAACTTCGCCGAGTCGCCTGCCTTCGGGCACCCCATGGTGGGCGTATTGTTCTCGGTGGGGGGCGTGAGCCGAGCACGCATATGCTGAAATCAAAGTCATTCCTGACCCTCGATTTTGGGGCTGGTACCCTCAAGATCGCCGAATTTGAGCCGTCCGAGGACGGAGGCCTTCGCTTGCTCCGCTTCGGCGTGAAGCCGCTCGGCCTTGCCGGTTCGCAGGAACCGGCCCGCGAGAACACCGTCAAAAAGGCGTTGGCCGAGTTGATCGCCGAGGGTGGCTTCGGTGGCCGTCAGGCGAATCTCTGCGCCCCCGGGTTCCAGGTCTTCTCCAAGTTCGTCAAGCTGGCCCCGGTCGATGCTTCGAAGGTGCCGCAGATCATGCAGTACGAGGCGCAGCAGAACGTGCCTTGGCCGCTGGCCGAATCCGCGTGGGATTACCAGATCCTCAGCACCACGCCCGGAGGCGAACTCGAGGTCCTGCTGGTCGGCATCAAGTCGGAGATCGTCGAGAAGCTGTTCTCGGTGGGCGAGGGAGTCGGTCTGAAGATGGACGTGGTGGACACATCCGTTGCCGCCCTCTGCAATGCTTTCCGTTACAACTACGCCGATCTGGACGGCTGCAGCCTCCTGATCGACGTGGGAGCCAAGACGAGCAACGTCCTGCTGATCGAGAAGAACCGCCTTTACGGTCGCTCGGTTCCGGTTGGCGCGAATGCGATCACCCAGGAGTTCGCTGCCGAGGCCAAACTTCCCTTCGCCGAGGCCGAAAAGATCAAGGTCAACGACGGCATGGTCAGTCTGGGCGGGGCGTACGAGGAACCGGACAATCCGCGGATTGCCGCCGTCTCCAAGGTTGCCCGCAACGTCCTCACCCGTCTGCACCTCCAGGTCAACCAGACCGTCCAGTTCTACCGCACCCAGCAGGGTGGCAACGCGCCCGTCCGGGTCTTCCTCTGCGGCGGCGGTTCCATCCTCCCGTACTCGGTCGAGTTCTTCGCCGAAAAGCTCAATCTCCCGGTCGACATCTTCAATCCGTTCCGCAACGTCCTGATCGAGCCCTCGGTCGATGTTGCAGCGCTGGAAAAGGTGGCTCAGTCCTTCGGAGAAGTGGTCGGCCTGGGCCTGCGGAATGTGGCGCAGTGTCCGGTCGAGTTGAACCTGATGCCGAAGTCGTCCAAGTCCCGGCAGGAGTTCAACGCCAAGAAACCCTACCTGCTCGCCGCCGCCTACGCATTGGTGGTGGGTGTCTTTGCCTACGGGTGGTTCTACTCCCGGGTCGAAGCCGCGCGTCGCGAAGGTCTGGAGAAGATCACCGCCCAGGTGGAGCCGCTCAAGCAGCTCAATGACACCCTGGCCCGGGAGATGGAAAACCTGAAGAAGGTTCAGGAGGAGTCGGGTCAACTGTCCACGTGGCTTGAGGACCAGACATTCTGGGCCGATGTGCTCTCGGAGTTGCGCCGGATCCTGATCGCCGCGGAGGAAGCCCAGCGGGTGAAGCTGAATAGCGGCCCCGGCACCGTCGGCGTCTGGATCGACACGTTGATCACCACCGAGCCGACCCAGCCGGTCGCTCAGGCTTCCTCTGAGGAAACTCCCTCGAACTCGGCCAATCCTTACGGCATGGACCCGGTTCTGATGAAGCGGTACGGACTCGTGCCCCGCACCCAGCCGGCAGGCGAGGGTGGGGACGCAGCCGCTGACTCCGGTGCGGCCAAGAAACCCAAATCATCGAACTCGACCAACGAGATTGCGACGGTCAGCCTGACCCTCCGAGCGGTGAATCTTTCCCGCATCAAGACCGGGGCCAACAATGAACTGGTGTTCGAGGTTCAGAACCAGATGAAGGCCAGCCCGTTCTTCGATGCCAACGAGACCCGCTTCGACGGGACCCTCAGTGAGGAGGAGAACACGTTCTCCTTCCCGATGAAGATCAAGTTGAAGCGCCCGATGAAGCTCTGATATGCTCTGGATCAAGCGAAACCTGCTGTTTGTTGTCGGTCTGGCAGTGGCGGTAGCCCTGCTCGGCTTCGGCATCTTCTTCTACCTCCTCGGCAACAGGGACGCTGCGGCGGCCGTGGATGCGGAGTTGGAATCCAAGAACACCGAGTATACGACGTTGGTCGATACCAAGCCGGCCCCCAGCAAGGCCAACATCGACGAGGCCAAGGATCAGCAGAAGCGCCTGGTCGCGTTCCGCGAATCCATGCGCCCTCAATTCCTGGTGACGCCGCTCCCGGAGAGCCTGGATGATGCCGCCTTCAAGAACCTGCTCGATCGCACGATCGACACCTTGGGCAAGATGGCCGACCGCAACGGAGTCAAGGTTCCCAAGCCCTCGGAAAAGGATCGGTACGCCTTCACTTTTGACACGCAGTTGAAGCAGTTGGAGTTCAGCCAGAAGTCCCTTCAACCGCTCTCGGCACAGTTGCTCGACATCCAGGATCTTTGCCGGACGTTGTTCGAATCGAAGATCCATTCGCTGGAGTCGATCCGCCGCACGCCGGTCAGCACCAATGACGTGACCCCGGTCGGCAACTACCTCGTCAAGAAAGTGACGACCAACTCCGTGACCGGAGCGTCGATCTTCCCCTACGAGGTCACCTTCCAATGCTTCAGTGCCGAGTTGGCCAACGTCCTGGCGGCCATTGCCAACTCGGGCCCCACCTACGTCGTGAAGTCCGTCAACGTGGAACGTGGATCGGCAGAGGCTTTCAGCACGGCCAGTTCTGCCCCGGCCGCGGGTGGGATGAATGCGGTCCTGGCTGGACGCTATGGTCTCGCCGGTCGTGCGGCGCAGCCAGCGCCGGTCGCCCAGCGTCCGGGTGAGGCTGTTCTCGATGACAAGCCACTCCGGGTGACCCTGAATCTAGAGGTCATCAAGGTCCCGCTCCCTGCTCCCGCCGGAAAGAAGGGCTGAGAGAAAACCTGAACTTCACGCATCATGGATTTCCTAAAGAAGCATTACGAGAAGCTGGTTCTCTCGATCGTCCTTTTGGCGGTCGCTGTGGCCGCGTTCCTGCTCACGGTTCAAGTAGGTAACGTGAAGCAGACGCTCGCCGACCAACTCCAGCAGAAGATCGTCAAGAAGGGCGCCGTCCTTCCCCCGATCAATCTTTCGACCAATCAGGCCATCGCCACCCGGGCTGCCGCCCGGATCAAGGTGGTTCTCGACGGTCCACACAACACGTTCAATCCCGGTAGCTGGGAGAAGACCCCGGATGGTCTCCGCCGGAAACCGGGCAAGGCCGGTCTCGCCGGATTGAGCATCACCCGCGTCATCCCGTTGAATCTGGTGGTTGCCTTCAAGGCCGTTGCCGGAACTGCCGGTGAGTACCGATATCAGTACTCGGTGATCCGGGAGTTCGAGAAGGTTCCAGCCAGCCGCCAAGCCCGGATCAAGTCGCTCAATCTGGGCGCCAAGGACGACCTCATCCATCTGGTCGAGGTCAAGGGCCCCAAGGAGGATCCGACGGAGCTCGTGTGCGAGTTGGTGGAGACGCGTGAGCGTTTCGTCCTGACCAAGGACAAGGATTTCCGGAAACCGTTTGGGTACGCTGCCGATCTTCGCTCCGAAGGGAAGGACTTCCTGGCGAAGCGGGTCGATGACGCGCTCAACCTTTCGGGAGTGACCTACAAGATTGTTGCCATTGGAAAAGACGAACTTGTAGTCTCTGCCCCCAATCAAGTGCGCACCACCATTGCCGCCGTTCCGGCTCAGTAATTCAGATTAAGTCTTTGATTCTTAACCGTAAAGAAACCCATGACCAACGCGTCCCGTCTCCTCAGCGTTCTCCTCGTGTGCGCATCTGCCCAGGGAGTGATGAGCCAAAGTCCCGGCCAGGTGGCTGAAGAAGAGGCCATTCGTCGGCAGGAAAAGACCATCGTTCTGCGCGATGCCCTGAATTCCGCCAACCAGCAGCAGAAGCAGGGTGATCTTGGCTCCGCTGCCAAGACCTATGAACAGGCTTGGGGTCTGGTGGAGCAGCTTGGTTCCTCGGTCGAGGCTGAGCGCACCCAGACTGTCCAGGGGTTCACCTCCGTCTACATGGAACTTGTTGTCCGCTCCCTCAAGGACGGCGATTACAAGGAGGCGGATGCCCGTTTGAAGCGCGTCCTGGCCGTGGATCCCACCCACACCCTCGCCAAGCGCCTGAAGCGTGAGAACGATGAGCGCCTCGAGGAGATGAAGGGGCGGGCGCCGTCGGATAAGGCTCTGGAGTCGGTCGGCGACAAGCGCAAGGAGATGATCGAGGCCGGTACCCACGAGCATAACGGCCAGCTTTTCTTCGAACTCGGCAAGCTTGAGGAGGCTGCTGCTGAATTCAAGGAAGCCTTGAAAATCAACCCGGACAGCCGGGCAGCTCACCACTACCTCGCGGCCATCGAAGAACGGCAGTATTCCCGTGCGGCAGCCAAGCGCGAGTTGGCTTCCAAGGGACGCCTGGTTGAAGTGGAGGTCAACTGGGCCACCGAACTGCCCAAGCTTCCCGAGGCCAATCCGTACGCCACCACCAACTCGGTGCGCACGAGCCGCGGTCGGCAGGTGATCTACAACAAGCTGGATCGGATCCGGCTCAATGAGCTGAAGTTCGAAGGCCTTCCCCTCAGCGAGGTCGTCAAGACTCTTGAGGAGCAGTCCCGGCTCCGGGACCCGGACAAGAAGGGCATCAATTTCATCATCTCGTCCTCGGTGGACATTCCTCAGGCTCAGGCTGGTGTCGGAGGCATCGATCCGACGACTGGACTTCCTGCTCCTGCCGCTCCGGTGGAGCCTCTGGATGTCTCGGCCGTAAACGTGCGCCTCGTTCCCGGACTGAAGGATGTCCGCTTGGCCGACGCTTTGGACGCGATCACCAAGGTCGCTGAGAAGCCCATCAAGGTCTCCGTCGAGGACTACGCGGTCATCTTCACGCAACGCCTTCCGCAGGCGGAGCAACTCTTCACGCGCCGTTATCGAGTCAATCCCAACACCTTCTATCAAGGCTTGGAGTCCGTCATTGGCTTGCCCCTGCCGATTGACAGCCAAGGCGGTGGTGGCGGCGGCGCCGGTGGTGGTGGTGGTGGTGGTGGCGCTGGCGGCGGTGCCGGCGGCGGCATGGGCGGTCAGGGTGGCGGCATGTTCACGATTCCCCGCGTCGAGGTCACCATGGGTGGCGGCGGCATGGGCGGTGGCATGGGCGGCGGCATGGGCGGCGGCATGGGCGGCGGCATGGGCGGCGGCATGGGCGGCGGCATGGGCGGCGGCATGGGCGGCGGCGGCATGGGCGGCGGCATGGGTGGTGGTGGCGGCGGTGGAAGCATTGGCTTCGGCCCCGGCATCGGTGGTGTGACCCGGACGCAGTACATGGTCAGCATCCAGGACATCGTCCGGCAGTTCTTCATTGCTTGCGGTGTCAACTTCCCCCTCAGCCCGCTTCAACTCCAACAGGGCGGTGGCCTGGGTGGTGGTGGACTCGGCGGCGGTCAGGGCCAGTTCGGCGGTGGTCTCGGGGGCCAGGGCCAACTCGGTGGCCAGCAGTCGCAGGACACGAAGGCCATGTTCTTCAACGACCGAACGGGTATCCTGTTCGTTCGTGCGACCCTCAGCGATCTCGACATCATCGAGCAGGCCATCCAGGTCCTCAATGTCGCGCCGCCCCAGGTGCAGATCGAAGCCAAGTTCGCCGAAGTCACCCAGCAGGACGGCCGGGCCATCGGCTTCGACTGGTATCTGGGCAACTTCCTGATGAACAACGGGTCGATGGGTCTTGGTGGTGGCACCGCCCCCAGCGTGAACACGCCGGGTGGAGCGACCGAACCCAGGACCTCCCTGGCCAACAGCGAAGGCACCTTCCCGGGCAATGTCGCCTCCGGAACTGCCATCCCTGCCGGCGCCAGCGACGGATTGCTGACCTCGGGTGTCCGCAATCAGGACGCCAACCAGTCGGCCATCCCCACGATCGCCACCTTCAGCGGCATCCTCACGGATCCTCAGTTCCGCCTCGTCATCCGCGCTCTGGAGCAGCGCGATGGTGTTGATCTGCTCTCCGCTCCGCGCGTTACGACCCTCTCGGGCCGGCAGGCGCAGATCTCCGTCGTCGATGCCCGTCGGATCGTGCTCGACGTGAACCAGAACCAGGGCGGCCAGCAGGGCGGCGGGGCCGGGGTGGTCCAACCGACCGGTGTCGGTCAGGTCATCCAACAGAACCCGATCGGGTTCGGTTACACCACGGCGAGCCTGCCGTTCGGTCCGACGTTGGACGTCATTCCTTACGTCTCTGCCGACGACGTCTCCATCCAGATGTCGATCATCCCGGCCTACACCGAGTTCATCGGATATGACAATCCGGGTGACTTTGTGCCCGTCCAAACGGGCCCGAATGTGGCGCCGGTCCGCGCTCGCTTGCCGTTGCCGCGCATCCGCCTCCGTCAGGTGACGACGTCGGCCATCGTCTGGGACGGCCAGACCGTGGTTCTCGGTGGCTTGATCGCAGAGGACGTGAAGAAGACCCGTGACAAGGTCCCCGTGCTCGGTGACATCCCGTTCGTGGGTCGTTTGTTCCGGTCCGAGGCTTCGCTCAACGCCAAGAAGAACCTCGTGATCTTCGTGACGCCGACGATCATCGATCCCGCCGGCAAGCGCATCCATCCGGATGACTCTCTGCCGTTCGACCCGAACACCGTCCCGACTCAGGCAGCCCACTGAGTGGACGTACCGTGTTCTCCGGACTTCGGTCCGGAGAATGCTCACAAAACTGGTCTTAACTTAAGCACTTGAGGGAACATGATGGACCTACGGAACATCAGCGGAACTCGGTGGTACGGGGGCAGGGGCCCCGGCCTGATTCAGGCGGCTGTCGCGGCATGCGCATTGGGTCTGGTACCCATTGCCCACGCCGAGGTGGCACTGGAGGGGACAGAGTACAACGTGGTCGGTCGCATCAACGGCGATCAGACTCATCCGGCAGTAACCTTCCAAGGTAGCCGAGGCTACGTGGCGTGGCAGGACAACTCCACGGATGGCTCGGGTCTCGGGATCCGCGCCCGTCGGATCGAAGCCAGCGGCAGCGCTTCTTCGGAGGCCTTCCGCGTCAACGAGTCCGCTTCGGACGATCAGGAAGCCGTTGCCGTTGCCACCTTGAAGGATGGATCCACCGCATTCGCTTGGCTGGGTGGCAAGCGGGGGCAGCAGGGGATCTTCGTTCGGATTCTTTCTCCCGATGGCACCTTCGTCCGGGGTGAAACCCGGGTCAGCGCTGCCGGTTCGGATTGCCGGGCTCCCTCGATCGCCGCGCTTGCCAACGGCGGCGCAGCGGTGGTGTGGTCCGCCCAGGGTGCGGATGGCGACGGGCTCGGCATTGTTGCCCAGCGATTGAGCGCTTCCGGCCTTCCGGTTGGCCCTTCTATCGCCGTCAACGAATACACCTGGGACAACCAACGCAGCCCTCAGGTTGCCGCTGGTTCTGACGGCGGTTTTGCCGTTGCTTGGGTTTCTGACCTTCAGAACGGGAACAACCGGGCTGATGTCTACGTCCGCCCCGTCTCTGCTGACGGAGTTGCGGGTGCGGAGTATCGGGTCAACTCGGGCACTGCGCCTTGCAGTTATCCGACGCTCGCTTCGGTGGGGCAGGGATGGGTGGTGGCCTGGTCTGCTGCGGAGATCTCGCAGGAGGACTCCCGCTTCACCATCAACGCCCGCTGGTTGGATGCGAATGGATTCCCGGCTCAGGCCGTGAAGGCGGTTTCCGGGGCCGAGGGCAACCACACACGCCCTTGTATCGCGGTATCCGCTCAGCGTTTGCTGGTGTCGTGGACCGGAACCAAGGTGGACGCTTCGGGCGTTGGCATTGGCGGTCGAGTGTTCACCGTGCAAGGCGAGGCCGTCGGGCCTGCGTTGCCTCTGAACGCGGTCTCCCGAGGTGACCAGATGACACCGGCGGTTTCCGGCTTGGGCGATGGCCGTTTCCTGGCCGTCTGGTCCAACTGGTCCGGTCTGGACAAGGGCATGGATCTCTCCGCGCAGCGCCTCGCCCCGGACGTGGCTCCGCTGGTGGCGCCCGGTGCTCCGGTGGTTTCCGGTTTGAGTTCCTGGCAGGTCCGAGCGGCATGGGCTCCGGTTTCCGGACTGCCCGTGACCCACTACGAAGTCTACTTCGACGGCAGCGAGACTCCTCAGACGACGACCGACTCCTTCTGGTCTTCGCCCGATGTCCTGCCGGCAACGACGCACACCGTTCAGGTGGCGTATGTGCTTGGCGACGGCCGACGTTCTCCCAAGTCCCCCGTGGTCGCCGGCAAGTCGTGGGGCAAGGATGCCAACAGCGATGGACTTCCCGATGACTGGCAGTCGCAGTTCTTCGGCACCAGTGCGGTTGCCTGGCCTTCCCCTTCTGTCGACAGCGACAAGGACGGCGTGAGCAACCGGGATGAGTTCCTGGCCGGGACGGATCCCAAAAATGCTGCCGATGTCCTGAAGGTCGCCCTCAACCAGACCGAGCAGGGCCCCGAACTGTCCTGGAGCGCGCTCCCGGGCGGTGTTTACCAACTCCAGATGTCCACCAATCTGGAGAGCTGGGATAACGTGGGTGGATACCGTTTCTCCGCTGGTTCAACGGACTCCCTGGTTCTCCAGGAAGCCCCTCTGAACGCCTATTTCCGGGTCAACCGCATTCGCTGACATATGGGATCCACCTTTAGACTTACGACCAAACTCCTGCCTTTGTTCGCCGGGTGTTATCTGGCGCAGGGGTTTTCGCTGATGGGGCCCGCTGAGTCGTGGCAAACGGCTGATCTTGGGTACAGCCCGCCGGGCGTTCAGACTTTCGCCCAGGAGGGCGACGTTGGATTTCCGGTCGCCTTGGGAGAGGAGTTCCGGGTCAATATCCCGGTGATCACCTATGGTTTCGACCAGTCGTTTCTCGAGTACTTCGGGGTCGAGGGTGTGAAGGCGGTCGATGCGGCCTTCAAGGCTTTCAACGATCTGGCTCCCGTTTCAAACTTCAGTTCCGACCTGACGGAGTTTCCCAAGGCAACGGCGCGGGTCAACTTTACCGCGCAGCGATTGTCCCTGTTGGATGTCAAGTCCATCACCATGGGGCTGATCATCGAGCAGTTGGGGTTGGCGGCACCGGAGCGGTTCGTGTGGACCCTTCGTCAGCGCAATGAGGATAACGGGTTCCAGATGTTCAATGTGATCAGCCGGAATTATGATCCGGTGACCCTTCGAGCCACGCCCTACGTCAACGACAGCCTTTACACCTACCTGGTCCGTCCGTTCGTTCGGAACGGGGCTATCGTTTACTGGGACGCTCAGGAGATCTCGCTGGACGCCGCCGAGCCCAATGTCTCGCTCGCCGCTTACGCCGGGATGAACGTGCCAACGATTGACGGTCGGGTTGGCCGGCAGATCGCGTGGACCAGTTATGGTTCCTATTATACCGGTTTGACGCGCGACGACGCGGGCGGACTGAGATATCTCTACCATCCGGAAAACCGGAACGTGGAGGTATTGCCTGCACTGGTTGGTCCCTTGAGCACAACTCCGGTCACAAAACTCGGGAGCAGCTCCGGCGGGTCCGGAAACTGGGCGCCTTTTACCGGAACGGGATTCGCCAACGGGAACACCAACGCTCCCGGAGGCGGTGTTACCATCATCAATCAGGGTGTTCGACCTGGACTCGACAAGATCCAGTTCATGCGGGTGGACATGGATCCGTTGTTGAGTCAGTTCACCCGTCCGCTTGTCTTCCGATACACGGATACGGTGATGACCAATGGGGTTACACGGACCCAAAGGGTGGAGAAGCAGTTGGCGAGGCCTGACATTGTGTTGACCATGGGTGACCTCGGGACTTGGCCTGCACCGTTCGCTCCCTATCCCTGGATCTACGGTCGTGGCAAGGAATACAACCTGCTCGGCAGCATCAACGGCATCAGTGGGAATACTTTCGATGCCCAAGGGCCTGGATTGGTTGAATTCAATACGGGCGGTCTCTTCCTCTTCAACCGTGCCGCGGGTGGCCGGATCAATCTAGGCTCCGGAACCACGGAACAGGACTCCACCACGACTTTCGTGTGGGGCAGCTTTGACGGTTCTACGAATGCGCCCGTGGTCTACCCGGCAGGGCGTTTGACTCTGAGAGATCTGGAACGTGTGGCCCTGAGCGGGAACTGACAACGAAACGAGCGACTTACCCCTGTAAACATGAAGCGTTTCCCAGCCTCTCTTTTCGCCTTGGCTACCGCCTCGGTGGCGTTGCTTGCCCGCACGGACGAGCAGTACGTCAACAACGGCACTGTCACGGTTCCCCCGCAGATCGACGCGAAGCGGGTGATCAACCGTGGCACGATGACCCTCATCGGCAGCACCAAGCCCTTCGAGACCTCCAATACGGAGATCTACCAGAACGAGGGTACGATCCTTGCCAACCCTGGCATCCGATTCCACCTGGTTGATGACGCAGGATTCCGTCGTCCGTCGACCCTATTCTCCAACTCGGCGGCGGGGGTTGTCGCGACGACGAACAACTTCTTCCTTTCGGCAAGCCCGACGTCATTGGGGGGGCTCGGATCGCCTTCGATCCTGAACATCTTCCGGAGTGTTCCGGACGCCTTCCTGTCGATTGATGCCAACAAGATCGTCAATCGCGGCGCTCTGGTGACCTCCTCGGGAGGCGAGATTCGCCTGACGGGTTCGGACATCGATCTGGCCCGTTCGACAATCAATGTACAACCGCTGCCGGATGGTCGGAGCACGACCGGACGGCGTGACGGTGGGGTGACCCCGTTGCCTGGGCAGTTGGACACGTATTGGTGGTACGATGTCACTAGGGTGGACTACGACCAGTTGGTGACGCTGCAGACGGCGACGATTCCGACTCCTGCGGGCCGCGTTACGTTGACCAATGCTGCGGTCTTCTCTCCACTGTTTCCTTATGTGGCTCCCGGGGTGAATCCCGCGGAATTGCCGTTGCCGGAACGCTTGATCCGGATGCAAGGCCTGTTGGGGAGTACGGTTCATCCGTTTGTCTGGATCACCACCAACGATGCGGCAGCGACGTCCATTACGAACAGCACCAACCAGGTCATCACGGTTCTGTTGGTCCGCAGCTCGGATCCGAATGTCCTCGTTGAGGCCAAGGCACAGCGCGGTCGTGATCCGAACCAGCCTTTGCCGACGGTGCGCCTCCGCTTGACCTCGGTGGGTACGAACCTGATCACGGGAAAGAGCGATGCGGTCGCGTTCACGCTGCAGAACACGTTTGGGTCTGATTATCAGAACCTGCTCCTGAGCAATCGGGTTTCGGGAAACACGTATCAGCCGACGAACTTCCTGATGTTCAAGCAGACGTTCGCGGACGTAGTGAATCCTTTTGGTGGGTTGGCCTCAGTTGACACCAACCTGTATGCCAAGGCGCTCGCTGCGTTGAAGGCGGATCTGGAACTCCGGGATATCAGTTTCGCCGGCCAGACTTCGAATGCTGCTTTCCGGCAAGACCTCTTCACGACCTGGAACGGGGTCGGCGCTACCAACCTCGCCTACACCAATTTGGTGGCGACGAATTCGTACGCGGCTTACGGGGCGACGTTCACCTACCAGGGTTCGACGATCCCCCGACCTGCTGATGTTGAGGCGGCCGCGCCAACGAACCTGTCCGGGCGCGTCATCATCGATGCCAACAAGCTCGATCTCAGCCGCACCCGCATTCGGGCCCAGGGACCGGTCATCATCCGGGCCAACGACCTCAAGACCTCGACGGGCAGTGCCATCGACGCTCCGTTCATGAATGTGGAGCTGGGTTCGAGCACGGGCGACCTGAAGATCCAGAACCTGTTCCAGGGATCGATCGATCGTTTCGCCGGTCGCCTTCAGGTCTTCTCGAGCTCCTGGTCCAACAATCCTCCTGACCAGACGGTCACGATCACCAATGCGCCGACCAATCCGGGGGATCCTGCCACGACGACCGATGTGACGGTCGCCTTGAATGCTGTCTTCCACGTCATGATTGTGGACGCGGACTTCAGCGCGTCGGTCCAGACGCCCTTCGTCGACCTGAAGCTCAACAGCACCAACGTGACGATTACGGATGGGATCCGGGTGGATCGTTTCGCTGCGGTCCAGACCGAGAATTTGACCATCGACGGTTCCTTGCTGCTGAAGGGCACGAACGGGGGTTCGGCCACCTTCAACTGGGATAGGACCTCCTTCCCGACCCTCAAGCGGCTTACCAACAACGGCACCATCGAAGTCGCGCAGGTCGGCGAGTTCGGCACGGCCCAGAACCCCTACGACGTGCTCGTCAATAATGGCGAGATTACGGCAGCAGGGGTGGTGATGGCGGCGAACGACCTGATCGCGTCTGAGGGATCCCAGATCACTTCGCAAGGCGGTTTGCTCGATATCACGGCGAAGCGGTTGACGGTGCGGGGTGGCCTTTCCGCCCCGAACTCGATGACCCTTCGTGCCGAGGATGCGGTCTTCGGGGGTGGCTCGAGGTTCGTAGCCGATTACGTCGACGTTTCTGCGGGTCGTCGCCTCTTTGTTGAGGACACGGGGGCCAGCCTTGTGACCGGCTACGGAGTCTCGGTTGCTTCGCTGCCTGCGGGTTCGGATGTTCAGGGACTGACGATCTCGACCAAGGTTGAGGCCTACCAGGAAGCCATTCACGTCTGGCCGGGTGCGGACGTTGGGCCGACGGCAGCGGGCTTTGACCGCGAGTCGATTGCCTCGCTGGAGTTGGACGGCGGAACGCTGTCCCAGCTGACGTTCCGGGGAACGGGGGCGCAGAACGCCCTGTATGTGAGTTTCCTCACCCTCTCCACGAATCTGGCTACCACCAACACGGTTGGCGGCAAGCTCGCCCTTCTGGACCCGAGCATCTTCAACGTGGAGCCGGGCTTCACGGTTTACTTCGCTGGTGCGAATGTTCCGCCTGCCCAGTTCGAGGCCCTCACGGGAGGCAAGTTCAAGTACGTGAGCTTCGCCGGTGCGGGTTCACCGCTGGTGACCGCCACGGTCAACGGCAAGCCGACTCAGGTTTCCCGAGGCCTGCGCACGAGCGTCCGGATCGATTCGGATGGCGACGGCGTGGTGAACGCTTATGACGCGGATCCGTTCGAAGGCGTCGTCACGAGCCCGAATGTGGCACAGGACACGGACCGCGGTTTCGTGGTCAAGTGGGACGCCGCTGGTTGGGGAACCTATGAGGTCCAGTACAGCGATCGCCTGAACGGGGAGTGGAAGACGCTCCAGAAGGTGACGAATCCTGACGGAACCCGGAAGCTCCTCTGGGTTCGGGATCCGATTCCCGAATCGGACGGCGCCCGGGCCTACCGGGTTCTGACCAAGTGAATCAACGAACGGCCGCCCCACGGGGCGGCTGTTCCCTTTCTGACATGGTCCGTTGGGGAATCACCGGTGGCATTGGCGCCGGGAAATCCGTCGCTGGAGGTATCCTGGCCGCGCGTGGTATTCCGGTGCTCGATACCGACGATGTCGCGCGGGAGGTGGTTCAACCGGGCACGGAGGGTCTTGCGGAGGTTGTGCAACGGTTTGGGCACGGAGTGCTGCGGGAGGATGGGAGCCTCGACCGTGCAGCGCTGGCGGCCGTCGTCTTCCACTCGGACGAGCGCCGAAGGGAACTGGAATCCATTCTCCACCCCCGGATCCATGCCACCTGGTCCGCTTGGTTGGAGCGTCAGCAGGCGATGGGAACCCCTTTGGCTGCGGTGGTGATCCCTCTGCTCTTCGAGAAGGGGTATGCGGGCGACTTCCACGACGTGATCGCCGTGGGATGTACGGACCTCACCCAGCGCATCCGGTTGTTGGCACGCGGCTGGGACGATTCACAGAGGGATGCCCGGGTCGGGTCGCAATGGCCTACGGCGTGCAAGATGGCGGCCGCGGATCGGGTCATCTGGAACGAGGGCACTGCCGACGTCCACGCGAGGCAATGGGACCGATTACTTGCTGCCCGGCTTGGTGGCGGGGGTGGCTGCCAGATCGGCCGGTAGTTGGTCCGGGGCGAAGGTTTCGACGTTGAGCCGGATCAGGCTCACGGTCTGGACGCCGAGGTCGAGGGTGCCATCCGAACGGTCCACCAGCATGGCAACGGCCACGGTGGAACCCTGAAGTTGCCGGACAATCTCGAGGGTCTCCTGGACGCGTCCGCCCTTGGTGACGACGTCCTCGACGATCAGCAGGCGTTCACCTGGAGCGATCTTGAATCCACGCCGGAGGACCAATTTTCCCTCCTCCTTCTCCGCGAAGATGAACCGGCATCCGAGTTGTCGGGCGACTTCCTGTCCGATCACCAAGCCACCCATCGCGGGCGAGATCACCGTCTGGACCTGAAGACCCGCGACCCGCTGGGCAATCGCCGCCCCGAACTTTTCAACGATCGGCATCTGCTGAAGGGCCAAGGCGCATTGGAAGAACTGGCGGGAGTGCAGTCCGCTGCGAAGGACAAAATGCCCTTCGAGGAGTGCACCGGTCTGACGGAAGAGATCCAAGGCTTCAGCGTTTGTCATGCGGCGAGACTGAAGCGCGAAACCTGACGGGAGTCATGCCCGGATTTCAGTCCGAAGCTTTGCGAATGCCGGATCCTGTGCTTTTGTTGCAACGCATGAGCGAGTCCACCGACACGCACCAGAAGGCGCTGCAGATCAATCTGGATCCCAATAAGTACGGCGTATTCGCCGAGATCGGGGCCGGGCAAGAGGTCGCCCGGTGGTTCTTCCGGGCAGGAGGAGCCAGCGGAACCATCGCGAAGTCGATCTCCGCCTACGACATGATCGTCAGCGATGCGATCTACGGCACCACGGATCGGTACGTGAGCCAGCGTCGCCTGGGGGCGATGTTGGACCACGAGTATGGGTTGCTGGTGGAGCGTCTGGCCGAGAAGCGGGGCGCCACCACCCGATTCTTTGCCTTCGCGGACACGGTCGCGGCACGCAGTTACAGTCGTCGGGAGGAAACGCACGGATGGATGGGCATCCGCTTCCAGACGCACCCGGGCGCGGCGCCGAGCGAGATCCTGATGCACGTGATCATGTGGGATCGGGACAACCTGCAGCAGCAGGAAGCCCTTGGCATCCTGGGCGTCAATCTGGTCCATGGCGCCCTCTATCATTTCGACAGTGCGGAGCGGGTGGTCAGCGACCTTCTCGACAACCTGACGATCGAGCGGATCGAGGTCGACATGATCGAGTTCCGGGGTCCGGCTTTCGAGAAGGTGGACAACCGGTTGCTTGCGCTCCAGTTGGTGGAGAAGGGTCTAACCAACGCCGCGATGTTCCTTCCGGACGGTCGGATCGTCCAACCGGGCGACTCCCTCTATAAGAAGTGCGTTCTGGTGGAACGTGGGTCCTTCCGGCCGGTGACCAATGTGACCGTCGACATGCTCCGGCATGCGCAGGCGCAGTTCATCCAGGAGCCCAATGTCAAACCCGAGGACGTGGTCATCCTCATGGAGATGACGCTCAAGAACCTGAGCTCGGAAGGGAAGATCGACCATCAGGACTTTCTCGACCGGGTGGATCTCCTCCGCACCCTGGGGCATCCGGTGCTGATCTCGAACTACGGTGAGTTCCACCGCCTTTCGTCGTATTTATTCCGGTTCACGAAGTGTCCGATTGGGTTGGTGATGGGGTTGCCGACGCTTCGGGAACTCTTCGAGGAAAAGTATTATACCGACTTGTCAGGAGGGATTCTGGAGAGCTTCGGCCGCATGTTCAAAAACGAGCTCAAGCTCTACGTGTTCCCCTATAGGGATCCCAAGTCCAGAGCCGTGATCACCGCGGGCAACCTCCGTGTGGCACCGCATCTCCGGCACCTATACATGTACCTCGTCGAAAATCATTTCATCCAGGGCATGAGGGATGTCAGCGAGGCGTCGATGGATGTGTTCAGCCGGGATGTGCTCAAGACGTTGCAAGGGGGTGAACCGGGATGGGAGGACAAGGTTCCGGTCCAGGTGGCGCAATTGATCAAGGAGCGTCGGTTGCTGGGCTATCGGGCGACGCCCCCCGAACCGGTTTCTCCGGCGGTCTGAAGGATTCCCACGCAAGCTTGGCCGCCAAGGCGAGGACCACGGTCAGGAACACCGGGCGGATCAGGCGTGGTCCCAGTCGGATCGCGATCCGGGAGCCGGTATAGGCCCCGATGAGTTGGCCTGCCGCCATGAGCAGGCCGATCCGGAAGTCGACCTTGCCCGCGAGCAGGAACAACCCGAGCGAGCCGACGTTGCTGCTGAGATTCATCATCTTGGTGACGCCGGTTGCGGCCGTCAGGTGGAGGCCCTGGATGAGGACGCAGGCCATCATCCAGAAGGATCCAGTGCCCGGGCCGAGGAATCCGTCATAGAATCCCAAGGCGCTGCCCAGGATCAGGCTGAAGGGGAGCCGCTTCATTCGGGCGGGACGCGTGCCGGCGCCCAGATCCGGTTTGAAGGCGGTGTAGGCGGCGAGGAGGACGAGCACGACCGGGATGAGTTTCCGGAGGTGGGAAGGTTCGGCTGCGGTTGCGGTCAAGGCACCGGCAATCGATGCGGCGGCGGTCATCGCGATTCCGGGGATCCAGTCCTTCCAGTCGATGAGCCCGGCGCGGGCGTAGTTGAAGGTTGCCAGCGCCGTTCCACACGAGGACTGCAGCTTGTTGGTGCCCAGAGCCAGTTGGGGTGGCAAGCCTGCCGCCAGAAGAGCTGGCACCGTCAGCAACCCGCCGCCGCCAGCAATGGCATCCACAAACCCGGCAGCGCCTCCGATGAGGAAGAGCGCGAAGTATTGCCACGTGAATCCGTCCACCGGGACAGGGTGAGGCCGGGGCTTCTGGGATGCCATGGAGAAGCTTGGGACTCCCGATTTGAGGACCGGGTAGATCCGGACCGCGGGGAACTTCACCCGGGCGCCAGACTGGAACCGGCGGATATGGACGGGATCGGTGGCGAGGATTCCGTCCAGTACCGGCGTCGCTTCCTCAGCTCAGGGCGAGCCAGCAGACGCCGCCGACGCCGATGAACCCGCCAAGGACGGAAGCGGGGGTGGGGCGCTCGCGGTTGAGGAGCCAGGACAGCGGGATGACGGCGAGGGGGGTGAGGGCGGTGATCGCCATGACGATGCCGGTGGGGCGCTCGGCGAGGGCCCATTGGTAGCAGGCGACGCCGAGCGAAGGGCCGCTGAGGGCGTTGGCGAGGATCCAGGGCCAGGCGGCGCGCCAGTCGGGCTTCGGCTGGATGGAGTCCGGTCGGCGGATGCGTTGCTGCCAAAGCCACCAGAGGGCGATGAAGAGGACGCCGGCCCAGATGCGTTGGTAGGCGATGCTGAGGCCATCGATGGGTTGTCCGGCGTCCCGCGCGAGGTGGGTGCCGTGGCGGCTCAGGACGGCACCCCAGGCCTGACCGGCAGCGGCCAGGACGCCTAGGGCCAGGGCGGCGGCGCCGGGGCCATGGGATTGGCCCGGTTGGGGAGCGGCCGTGTCGGTGGTGGCCTCTGAGGGTTGCGGGCGTGGGGTGGGTTTGAGGGCGATGGCAACGCCGGTGAGGATGAGGGTAATGGCGGCGAGTTGGGTGCCGGAAAGCCGGGTGCCGAGCCACAGCCACTCGGTGACGAGCCCGATGGGGACGGACAGGCATTGCACCATCAGGCTGGTGAGTTGGGCGCCGAGCCGTGGAAGGGCAATGAAGATGGCTGTGTCGCAGATGCCGAATCCGATGAAGCCACTGGCCAGGAACCAGCCGAGGGCGGGGCCGCTGAATCCGGCGCCCCATCCGTGGGCGTAGAGGCCGAGCAGGAGCGTGGCGATGAGGATCCGGACGAGGCTGGCGTTGTTGGAGCCGAGGTGGTGGATCGATTGGCGCGCGGCGACCGAGGAGGTTGCAAACAACCCCATCGCGAGGAAGGCAGGGAGCATCTCGCGCTAGAGGAGTTTCGGGTCGCGGCTGGCCTCGGTGGCAATCCGGCGCATGCGTTTGACGGCGTTGCCCAGGTTGCGGTGCTTGAAGAGCGACGTGCCGGCGACAAAGGTGTCGGCCCCGGCGCGGGCGCATTCGGCCGCGATGGTGTCGTTGATGCCACCGTCGACCTCGATGCGGAACTGGAGTCCCATCTGCTGCCGCCACGCGGCGACCTGCTGGATCTTGGGGACGCACTCCTCGATGAAGGGTTGGCCTCCGAAACCCGGGTTCACCGTCATGATGAGGATCAGGTCGACCTGGGACAGGTAGGGCTTGAGCTCGGAGACGCGGGTGGGTGGGTTGACGGCGAGCCCGACCTTCTTGCCGAGCGACCGGATCTTCCAGAGGAGCGGAGTGACCTGGGCACCGAGTTCGACGTGGATGGTGATGCTGTCTGAACCGGCGGCGGCAAAGGGTTCGAGGAGGATCTCGGGCTTCGAGCACATGAGGTGCACGTCAAGGGTCCGTTCGAAGTGGGGGCGGACGGCCTTCACGACCTGGGGACCGAAGGAGATGTTCGGCACGAAGTGACCGTCCATGATGTCGAGGTGGAGCCACTCGGCGCCGGAACGGTGGGCCCGGGCGGCTTCATGGCCGAAGCGGGCGAAGTCGGAGGCGAGGAGTGAAGGCGCGATGATCACGGCGGGGGCACCCTATTCCGTGACCGGCCGGGCTCCAGCCGGAAAATTGTGTGGAAGCAGAGACTGTTTTCTTCCGGCGTCCGGTTGTCGCAGGGTGTGGCCATGTTGACTGGAACACGGGTTCAGGCGCAGGAGGCGGGGAGCAGGCCATTGCTGGTGGTCCTGCATGGGCTGGGAGACTCATCTGAAGGATGGGAATGGCTTCCGCAGGAGTTGCAGTTGCCGTGGATGAACTACCTGCTGGTCAATGCACCGGACGAATACTTCAGCGGGCGGAGTTGGTTTGGGATCCGATTCCCGAAGGATGGGCGCGTCGATGGGACGCTGCCGCCGGTGGATGGTGGGGCGATTGAACGGTCGCGGAGGCTGCTGTGGGAGTTGATCGATGCCGAGCGGGCGAACGGGTTGAAGTCGGAAGAAATCGCCGTGCTGGGATTCTCGCAGGGTTGTCTGATGACTCTGGAAGCTGGGCTTCGGTATCGGGATCCGCTCGCCGGCTTGGTTGGGATCAGCGGTTGGGTGCATGAGCCAGAGCAGTTGATTGCGGAGGCGCCGGGCCATGCGCGATCGGTTCCGGTATTGATGACGCACGGGACTGTCGATCCGCTGTTGGGGATCGAGCACGTGAGGCCGCAGGCGAAGCGTGTGAAGGATGCCGGGTTCGACCTGTCTTGGCAGGAGTTCGACAAGGAACACACGGTGGCCGGTCGCGCCGAGGTCCAGTTCATCGCGCGATTCCTGGAACAGAGTTTCGGCAGGCCGGTGGCGCGTCGCCGGGGTTCCGCAGGGACTGCGGCCGAGTAAAAACCAGTTTTGACACACCGGAAGCCGGCCGTTGGATCGGTCGGATTCCAATGCAGGATGGATCGTCCATGAATCGACTATTTGCCCGCGCCGCGCGCGGTTGGTGGCTCCTGATGTTGCTGGGGGCCTTTCTACCGTTTTCGTCCCGAGCCCAGGAGGTCAACGCCAGGTTGTTGGGTCGGGTCAATCCGCCCGCTTCCGGAGTCGAGCGAAAGCGGATCCGTCCCGGGGACTGGGTGGAGATCACGGGGAGCGGGTTGACCGCGGTCCGGTCAATCCGGTTCGGTCTGGCAACGGCGACATTCACAGGGAACTCAACGCGCCTGGTGGCGGTGGTGCCGCCGGGTGCCACGATCGGGCCGCTGTCGCTGTCGGATTCGTTCGGGCTGTTCTTCGTCACCGAGTTCAACTTTCAGGTCTCGCCCAGGGTGACGGGATTTGGGCGGGCCATTCCCTCGCCGAGTTCGCCGGCGGACGCACTCCGGGGAGCACCCGGGAACTCAGTCCTGTTCACCGGCGAGAACTTCGTCGATCCCTCGGATCCGACCTTCACTTCGGGGGTATTCTTTCCCGCGAGTGGTGGCGGGTACCTTCGGGGAACGACCGAGTTCGTGTCGTCGACGAGCATCCAGGTGAAGATTCCGGCGGGTGCCGTTTCGGGGGTGCCAGTGGTCTCGAATCCTTCGGGCGACGGAGCGGCGCCGGGCGACTTCTATCTGCAGCCGTTGGTGACGTCGATCGACCCGCCGCGGGCGAAGGTCGGCGACGTGGTCACGCTGAAAGGCATCAGCCTGCTGGGGACCAGCGAGGTGTTGTTTGGTGCGACGCGCGTGGTCCCGAGCCAGGTGACTTCGACCAACGTGGTGGTGACCGTACCGGCGCTGACCCAGTCGGTGCAATTGACGGTGACTTCGCCGGGAGGGTCATTCCTGACGGCATCGAGCCTGTTGCTGCTGCCGAGGATCACCTCGTTCACGCCGACGGGTGGGGCGCCGGGCGCGGTGGTGACGTTGAATGGCGACGGTCTGGCGGGAGCGACCGGTGTGTGGTTTGGAGGCGTCGAAGCCGTGCGGGCGACGAACGTTTCGGCTGCCCGGGTGGATGCCGTGGTACCGACCGGGGCGCTCGCCGGTCCCATCACCCTGACGACGGTCAATGGCACCAACGTGACCTCGGCGCCGTTCATCGTCGCTCCGACGATCTCCGACTATCAACCGGCGCAGGCCAAGCCCGGTGTCTCGATCGTCATTCTCGGGTCCAACTTCACGAACGTTTCGCGGGTGCAATTCGCCGGGGGTGTGGACGCTGTGTACACGGTCGTCGCCTCGAACCGCATCACGGCCACCGTTCCACTGGGCGCCGTGAGTGGGCCGGTGAAGGTGACGAATCCAGGCGGGGACAGTTCGACGACCCGGGCGTTCGTGGTGACGACGTTGCAGCCAGTGATCTTTGGATTCACGCCGACGTCTGGCGCAGTTGGGACGACAGTGCGGATCAACGGCGACAACCTCTCGACGGCGACGGAGGTTCGATTCAACGGGGTCGCTGTCGCCAACTTCACGGTGAACGGGGATACGAACATCGTGACCGCGCTGCCGGCCGGCGCGACCTCGGGGAAGATCTCGGTCGTGGCGTCATCGGGTACAGCGGTAAGCCCAACGGACTTCCTGGTGGGAACCACTGCGGACCTGCTGGTGACGGGGCAGGTCCTTCCCCTGTCCCCCATCGTTGGGGATGAGGCGACCTTCACGTTCCGGGTTCAGAATCGCGGTCCCCTGAATTCCGTGGGATCCATCTTTACCGTGCAATATCCCGGGGCGACCTACATCGAGGCCATCACGAGCCAGGGAACCTTCGATGCGTTTGGGAGCACGGTGGTATTCGCGGCAGGGACGATTGCGCGGAATGATTCGCTCCTGGTCAGTGTCCGGGTCCGGACCCGATCGACCTCGGCGGTTACCGCAACCGGACAGGTAACCTCGGATACGCCCGATCCGACGACCGCCGACCAGCGCGCGCAGGTGACGATCGTCCCGGTCCAACCATCCCTCGCCCTGAGTCTTTTGGCGGATGGACGCGTGCAACTCAGTTGGCCGTCACAGTCGTCGACCCTGGTTCTGCAGGAGGCTGCGGATCCATTGGGTCCCTGGCAGACAACGAGCGGCACTCCCGAAGCAGCCGGAAATGGGCGCAGGTTGATCCTGACACCCCTGCTGGGTGAGCGGGTGTACCGTCTGCGGCTGCCGTGACGGCGGCGGCCTGCGTCGTCCACGACGGTTTCTGGCGCTGAATCTTTGGGCCTCGATGCTTACCGTGGGGTTGAAGCTGGAAATGGTTCACGCGGAGACGTGGAGGGAGCGGATGGGGGCGCGCCGAACGTGGTTGGAGGTCGGGGTGGTGGGAAGCACCCTGCGGTTGGTGTTGGGGAAGCCGAAGGAGTGGATCGTGAGCGGCGCTTGTGGGGGGGCGACACGGGGTCCGTTCGGCTGGGTGATCTGGGCCATCTGCGGATCCATGAACTGCGGATTCCAAGACCCAGGCACCCGTCCTCGGTCGGAGGCCAGCTCCCCCTGGAATCAGGAAGTCAGGGGATTCCAGACCTTGCGGAAACCCAACCCCTCGAAATCCTTCACATTCACCGTCGCGAACGTGGTCACGCCCTGGGAGAGCATGGTGAGTGCCGTGCGCACGTCGTAGAGCCTCCGGAACGCGAACCCCTTCGTTCGGGCGTGCTTCCAGAGGGCGTCATGCAGTGGTCGGCTTTCCACCTGGAATCCGATGAGCCGCCAACGTGGGTGGGCACGATAGGTCTGGATGACCTCCACCGCCTCCTCCGCCGAAAGAGGATTCCTGAGGGCAGCCGGGTTGCGCAGGAGTCCGTAGAACTCGGCCAGGATCAGTTCGGAGATGGCCACGTCTTCCTTGCCAGCGATGGACATCAGCCAGCGATGTGCCGCTGCGTGATGCGGCGAATCCGCGTTGAAGGCGTGGAACAGGATGTTCGTGTCAACGGAGAGCATTGGCAGACTTCTTTCGTGGACGGGCGAGGTCGAGTTGGGCCGAAGTTGCCTGTGCTGCTTCCTTCAATTCAGCATCGCTGAGCCCCTGCCAGCCGAGCTTGCGCGGTGTGGGTGGTTGCCACTCCGGGTTTGCCTCCGGCTCGGGCGAATAAACGCTCAGGATGTACTCGATGCCTCGCCGGGCGAGCTCAGCCATCGAGATCTCCCGCGCCTCACAGACTTTCCTCGCGCGCGCGTGGATCTCGTCAGGAAGTTGGATCTGAGTTCGTGTCATGACGACAGATTGCCAGCACGGCGTAGCGCCGTCAATGTGACGGCATCGTGCTGCCATGCTCCGGAATCAACGAACCCTGGGAACTGACGCAGGCCGGATACGTCGTGGTCCATACGACCCATCCGACGATGCTCTCCCATCGCACGGTGATTTCTGCGGTGAGCCGGTTTTTGAGGACAGGGACGTTTCGGGAGGCGGCAGAACAGGATTCTGGAAACCGGTGACTGGGTCTGCCTCGTGACCTCGTCAGCTACGAGCGTAGCAGACGACGTGAGGAGGCTGTGGAAGAAGTCCCGAGTCTGAAGATTCAAGCCTGCCTGCATCCCTGCCTCGTGACCTCGTCAGCTACGAGCGTAGCAGACGACGTGAGGAGGCTGTGGAAGGAGTTGCATCGCCCTTGCCCGCATTTTGGGGCCGCCGGGTGAGGGCACCCGGCCTTCAGCTACTTCCCAAGCGACTGGATCAGGCGGCGGATCTCGGCGATGCGGGCGGAGGCGGTGCGTTTGGTGAGGCGCGGGAACTGGCCGCCGATGGTGACGAGGTCGTTGTTGCGGGTGAGCTTGAGCTTGCCCTCGGTCACCTCGATGCCCGTGACGCGGTGCGAGGCGGCGAAGATGCGGAGTTCGGCGAGTTCGAGGAGGAGGTCGACCGGGGGAGGCAGCGGTCCGAAGCGATCGCGGAGTTCGCGTCGGAGGGTGTCGAGGCCCGCCTTGTCGGCGAGTTGGGCGAGTTTGCGGTGGACCTCGATGCGCTGGGCCGGTTCGCGGATGTAGTCGAGCGGCAGGAAGGCGGGTTCGCGGGTGGCGGGGCCCTCGGCTTCGTCGGTGCGTTTCTTGCGGCCCCGTCCAGACCGGGTGGTTGAATCGTCGTCTTCATCGTCGTCGGTGCTCCAGACGTCCGAGTCGCGGGGCACTCGGATGGTGAGGCGTGGGCGATTGGGATCGAGGACGGTATCCGACGGGGCGGAGGGAATGGGGGTGGCCTCGGCTGGATTGAGGGCGAGGAAATCGATGCGGGTACGGACGTCGACGCGAGGCTTGGGAGACTCGCCCTTGAGCGTGGAGATGCTCTGACCGAGAAGTTGGCAGTAGAGGTCGAATCCGACGGCGGTGATGTGGCCGGACTGCTGGGCGCCGAGGAGGTTGCCGGCGCCGCGGATCTCCAGGTCGCGCATGGCGATCTTGAAGCCGGATCCGAGCGCGGAGTACTGCTTGATGGCCGACATGCGCTTGCGGGCTTCCGTGAGCAGCTGGGCGTGACGCGGGAGCAGGAGGTAGGCGTAGGCCTGATGCTTGTAGCGTCCGACGCGACCGCGGAGTTGGTAGAGTTCGGAAAGGCCGAAGCGGTCGGCGCGGTCGATGATGATGGTGTTGGCGTTGGGGATATCGAGGCCGCTTTCGATGATGGTGGTGGAGATCAGGACATCGGCCTCGCCATTGACGAAGCGCGTCATGACGCGTTCGAGGTCGTCGGGATCCATTTGGCCGTGGCCGACGAGGACGCGGGCCTCGGGCAGGAGGGAGCGGACGCGGAGGGCGAGGGCTTCGATGGACGAGACGCGGTTGTGGAGGAAGTAGACCTGACCGCCGCGGTTGATCTCACGCTGGATGGCGTCGCGGATCAGACGTTCGTCGTAATTGGTGACGACGGTCTCGACGGGGAGACGGTCCTGAGGCGGCGTCTCCAGGGTGGAGAGGTCGCGGGCGCCGGTGAGGGCGAGGTAGAGGGTGCGCGGGATGGGGGTGGCGGAGAGGGTGAGGACGTCGATGGTCTGCCGGAGGAGTTTGAACTGTTCCTTGTGGCGGACGCCGAACTTCTGTTCCTCGTCGACGATGACGAGGCCGAGGTCCTTGAACTGGACGTCGGACGAGACGATGCGGTGGGTTCCGATGACGATGTCGACGGTCCCGTTGGCGGCGGCCTCGAGGACGGCGCGCTGTTGCTTGGGAGTGCGGAAGCGGGAGAGGAGTTCGATGCGCACGGGGTATTCGGCCATGCGATCGCGGAAATTGTTGTAGTGCTGTTGGGCGAGGACGGTGGTGGGGACGAGGATGGCGACCTGTTTTCCTCCGAGCACGGCCTTGAAGGCGGCGCGGATGGCGACCTCGGTCTTGCCGAAGCCGACGTCGCCGCAGAGCAGGCGGTCCATGGGCTTGGGGGCCTCCATGTCGGTCTTGGCGGCGGCGATGGCGCGGAGTTGGTCGGGGGTTTCCTCGTATTCGAAGGAGGCCTCGAACTCGCGTTGCCAGGGGGCGTCGGAAGGGAAAGCGTGACCGGGTTTCGTGGCGCGGGTGGCCTGGATGGTGAGGAGTTCGGCGGCGAGATCGCGTACGGCGCGCTGGGCCTGTTCCTTGGCCTTGGTCCAGCGGTTGCCGCCGAGGGTGGAGAGTTGGGGGCGGGCCTTGCCGGCGCCAACGTACTTCGAGACGAGGTGGGCCTCGTTGACGGGAACGTAGAGGCGGGGTGGTTCGGTGGCGGAACCGGAAGGGGCGTACTCGATGACGAGGCATTCGTCGCCGGTGGATTCGTTGGAAGTGGCCTCGCCGCGGCGTCGATTCTGGGGCTGAAGCGTCTTCAGTCCGCGGAATATTCCGATGCCATTCTCCAGGTGGACGACGTAGTCGCCTTCCTCGAACTCCGTGAAGTCGACCTCGAAGACGGATCGGACGGCGGAGGCGTGGCGGGACTTGAGTCGGCGTGGGCGCTGGACCTTGTAGCGGCCATAGATCTCGGCGTCGGTGACGACCACGAGACGGGCATCAGGAACGAGGAATCCGCGATTGAGGACGCCGATGTGGCAATGAGGGGCGGGCAACGGGAGCCCGAATTCGGTCCAGAGTTCCTGGAATCGCTGACGTTCGCCTTCGTGGCCGCAGAACACGTGGACTTCGTGTTCCTGACGGGTCCATCGATGGAGTTGCTGAAAGAACTCGCGGCGCTGGGCTTCGGCGACTTGCGGGTCGGGGAGGGTGGCGCCGATGGGGCGGTAGGCATCGAGGCCCGGGAAACCGGAAGGGGCGGAATCGGGGAGGTCGGTATCGAGGCCTTCCGTGAGACTGAGTCGGCGCAGGCCGCGACGGGAGGTCTCGGCAAGGACGTCATCCCAATCGATGGAAAATCGGTCGCCGGGTGGCACCTGCTGGCGGTAGCGGAGGGACTGGTCGAGGAGGGCGTCCGGTTCGGAGAGGAGGAGGAGGGTGTCCTTGGGGAGGAAGTCGAGGAGGGAACCGAGTTTGGGTTCGGGGTGCGGAGCGGCGGTGGGGGCGTCGTCGTGGGTTGAGGCGCGTCGGGAGGGCTTGAGAAGGCCGAGTTCGCCGGCAGGTGGGATGACGATTTCGGAAATGGTCTCGCGGGAGATCTGGGCTTGGGGGTCGAATTCGCGGAGCGATTCGAGGTCATCGCCGAAGAACTCCAGTCGGACCGGCCAAGGCGAAGAGAGCGGCCAGAGGTCGACGATGCCGCCGCGCCACGAGAGTTCGCCTTTGCCGGTGACCTGGGCCTCGGGTTCGTAGCCCTGTTCCTCGAGCCATTCGATGAGGTCGAGTGGGTTGAGGGTGTCGCCGCGGCGAAGGGTGCGGGTGCGGGTCCCGAGATCGTCGCGGGTGAAGGTCCGTTGGAGCAGGGCGATGACGGAGGTGACGATGATGCGTGGGCGATCGGGGCCGGGTGAGGCGAGATGGATGAGTGTTTCGAGACGTTCGGCGATGACGTCGGAGTGAGGCAGTTTGTTTTCGTGCGGGAGGGTTTCCCAAGCGGCGTGGAAGAGCGGGGCGGGGCCGGGTTCGAGCCAGGTGGCGAGGTCGGCGTGGAACCGTTCCTGGGACTTGAGGCCGTCGGTGACGATGAGGAGCGTGCGGGCAGGGTTGGCGCGGTGGAGTTGGGCGGCGAGGTAGGGTTGGGCGCCGGCGGAGACACCGCGCAGGAGGGGATCGGTATCGGGAGCCGCGAGGGCCTCGAGTGAAGGCGCGACGTGGGCAGGGAAGAGCGATTCCGGGCGGGGAACCCGGATGGGCGGGGCAGGGGTGGGTGCCGAATCGTTGGCCAAGTGCGGGGAAGCTGGAAAGCGTTGGCAGGAAGTCAACCGGGGTTTGCGGCAGGCGCCAGGATCAGCACCAGGGGCGGATGCGGGAGTCGAGGTTGAAGACCTGTCCGGAGATGTTCCGGGTTGAGACCAGGAACGCGACGAATCGGGCGACTTCGTCGGGATCGTTGGGAGTTCCGAGCGTGTTGGACTCGACGAGGTGCTGACGGGCAGCGGGCGAAAGTCGATCCGTCATGGGGCCCTGGAGGATTCCTGGGAAGAGGGTGTTCACGCGGACCCCGTCGTGGGCGAACTCGCGCGCGAGCGATTGGGCGAGTCCAACGAGGGCAGCCTTGGTGGCGGAGTAGATGGATTGTCCTGCGCCCCCCACGGAAGAGGCGAGGCTGCTGACGAGGACGACGTGCGCCGGCGAGGAGCGGGCGAGGAGCGGGAACAATAACCGAGTACCGAAGGCTGCCGGGCGCAGGTTGACCGCCATGCTCCGGTCCCAGGAGTCCTCGGATTGCTGGAGGAGCAATCCGTCCTCCGCAACTCCGGCATTGTGGATGAGGACCGTGAGTGCCGGGGTGACGGCGCCGATGCGTTCGGCGGCGGATTTCCAGTCGCTGTCGCTGGTGACGTCGAGATCCAAGGGCACGATACCGGGATCGGTTGCGGGCGGCCGTGATCGGTGGAAGCCGGCGAAGGTGGTCCAACCCTGAGAGGCAAACTGGCGGGTCAGTGCAGAGCCGAGCGTGCCGCCGGCACCGGTGATCAGCACGGATGGAATGGGCCCGCTCCGGCTCATGGGATCAGGAGGTCGGCACGATCCGGGTGGATCCAGGAAGGCATGCCGCCGATCCACGTGGCGGACGCAGAGCCCTGGTGGTGGACGATCGCGTCCGTGATATCGTCCTCCGAGGCATGGCACGGAATGACGCAGAGGTCAGCGAGCAAGCCGGGTTGGAGGGATCCGATTTCGTGTTCGAGTCCGAGGGCCCGAGCCCCGTTGACGGTGGCGCGGCGGAGGATCTCGGTGGAGTTGATGGTGGTGTCGTGGGCGGCGAGTCCGGCCATTTCGGCGAACATCGAGAGTTCGGTGGGGACGCCGGGTTGGACCCGGGTGCTGGCCAGCGAGTCCGTGCCGAGGCAGAGGTTGATACCGGCGGCGGCGAGGGCTTCGCCGGCGAACCGTTGGTGGCGGAAGTAGGCGTGGGAGCCTGGGCAGTGGACGACAGAGACGCCGTGCTGGGCCAGGATCCGGACGTCATCGTCCCAGAGGTAGTTCACGTGGACGGCGAGGAAATCAGGGCCGAGCAGGCCGTGGCGGGCGGCGTGCTGGATGGGTGATCCAAGGCCGCAGTCGGAGTCGGGGCGCTGGCTGTGCAGCCAGTCGTGCATGGGGCCGCGGCGGAACATGAACATCTCGAATTCCTCGCGGGATTCGGCGAGGTGGGTGGTCAGTCGCATGCCGCGGAGACGGGCTTCGCGGGCGGCGATGCTGAGGAGGGCTGGGACGGTGGAGTAGGGCGCGTGTGGAGAAAGTCCAACGGCGCCGGGATGGACGGGCAGTGCGTCGAGTGCCTGAATGGCTTCCTCGACGAGGACGGAAGGTTCCTTGCGGAGTCGGACGCCGGTGAGTTCGAGGAAGGAGTGGATTCGGAGGGGCGTGGAGGCGCGGAGGCTGGAGAGCGCGTGGGGAAGGGTCTCGATGTTGGCGACGGTGGTGGTTCCGTGGGTGAGCAGTTGTTGGGCTCCGCGTTGCCACGAACGGAAGAAGTCTTCATCGGACCACGAGGCCTTGGCGGCGAGGATGGCCTTGATCCAGTCGGGAAAGGAGCGGGGCGGGGCGAGTTGCCCAGCGAGGTCGGTGTAGTCGAGGTGGCAGTGGGCGTTGACGAGGCCTGGAAGCAGGATCGAGTCGCCCAGATCGATCAACTGGTCGGAGGCGGTTTGCGTCGAGTCCGACCAGGGTTCGACGGAGAGGATCCTGCCGTTGAGGATCCTGACGGCTCCATCGGAGAGGGGTGGGGTGGCGACCGGGACGACGTGCCGGGCGCGGAACAGGATTGGGCGAAGGAGATTGATAGAAAGAAGGCGGGCCTTTGGGCCCGCCTGGCAGGACGTTGGTTTTCGGAGTGGCCAGTTCAGCTGGCGCGCCGCGTTTCCTTGGTGCGGGCGGCTTCCTTGGTGCGGGCCGCGACCTTGTGGGTGCGGGACTTGGCCTTGTTGTGTTTGCGGCGGATCTGGCCTTCGAGCTTCTTGGTGGTCGAGTCGATGGCGGCGTAGAGGTCGGAATTGCGATCCTCGGCGTAGAGGTCATTGCCACGGACCCCGATGCGGATCCCGCACTTGAACTGCTTTTCGGGGGAGTGGGCCGTGTGATCCTTTTCGAGGGTGACCCGGGCATCCAGGAGCCAGCGGTCGATGTGATCGAGTTTTTCGAGCCGCTCGAGTACGTGCTGCTCGATGGCATCGGTCAGCGTGACGTTGTGGGTCGACAGGATAAACTTCATGGCTGAGACGAAAGTGCTTTCGGAACGGGCGCATTTCAATCCGCCAATTGGCCTTGGTGAAAACGGAGTTGCCGTGACGGCTGAAAATGCCACTTGCGACACGGTGGATGCGACAGCATAAATCCGCCGTCAATTTTGACTCGCGCCTATGGCTGATCTGGCAAACCGGTATTCTCAAAACTTCGCTGGCAAGTACTTCGTCGACAATCAATGCATTGATTGTGACCTGTGCCGCGAAACCGCCCCGAAAAATTTCACCCGCTTTGACGACGGCGGCTACTCCTACGTCTTCAAGCAGCCGGAGTCTCCGGAAGAGGAGACACTCTGCAAGGAAGCCATGGAGGGCTGTCCTGTGGAGGCGATCGGCAACAATGGCTGATCGCTCGGGATCCATCTGAACCTCGGTCTGTCCGGATTCGGATCTGGATTGACGCGGGTTCGGGTCAGGGGAGGCCGCCGGGCAACCGGTCGCCTCCCTTGTGCTTTCCGGGGTGCTACTTTCCGAGGCAGAACGAGCTGAAGATCCGGTCGAGCAGGTCTTCGGTCGTGGTCTTTCCAACGACCTCGCCAACGGCTGCGACCGCGATGCGGAGGTCGAGTGCGACCAGATCCAGGCTGACGCCCTGTTCGAGGGCGGCGCGAGCTCGGTGAGTGGCTTCCAGCGTGCGTCGGAGCGCGTCCTGATGCCGGGAGTTGATGGCGATGGCGGCGGACTCAGACGTCGGATTGCCTTCGAGGAGCCGTGCGTGGAGGGCTGCCCTCAGGGCATCGAATCCTTCGCCGGTCCGGCAGCTGATCCGGACCGTGGGTTGGTCTGGAGCCTGGTGCCAGGCTGGGTCTTGCGGCAGGTCACACTTGTTCCCTACGTGGAGGCTTCGACGGGAACCTTGCCCCGCGTCGAAGGCGGATGGGCCTTGAATGGGTGGCGCAGAGAGATCGGACAGTTCGAGCACGAGGTCCGCCCGACGGGCGGCGTCGTGACTGCGGCGGATGCCCTCGGCCTCGACGGGATCGGATGAATCACGGAGGCCGGCGGTGTCGACAAAGACGACAGGAATGCCATGGATGCTGGCGGTTTCCTCGATGGTGTCGCGGGTGGTTCCGGCGATCGGGGAAACGATGGCACGATCCTGACCGAGGAGCAGGTTGAGGAGGCTGGACTTACCGGCATTCGGGAGGCCCACGAGAGCGACGCGGGCACCGGAACGGAGCAGGTGTCCTTCGTGCGCGGTATCGAGAAGACGCTGGCAATGCTGGCTTGCCCGGGTGAGGCGATCGAGGAGGGCTGTGGATGTGTCCGGATGGATGTCCTCGTCGGGGAAGTCCAGGTGGGCCTCCACGTGGGCGAGGACATGCATGAGATCATCGCGGAGTGGATCGATCTCCCGCGAGAGGCGGCCGGCTAGCTGGGCTGAGGCGGCGCTGGAGGCCAGTTCGGTGCGGGCGTGGATGAGATCAGCAACGGCCTCGGCCTGGGTGAGGTCGATTCGGCCGTTGAGAAATGCGCGCCGCGTGAATTCGCCGGGTTCGGAATGCCTGGCCCCGCAGGAGAGGATCCGGGCGAGGACCTGCCGGGTGACGACCGGGCCTCCGTGGCAGCCGATCTCGACGGTGTCCTCGCGGGTGAAGGAGCGCGGACCGCGGAACACGGTCAGCAGGACTTCGTCGATGGGGCGGGCCTCATCGACGATGTGACCGTGAAGTACCGTGTGAGAGGGGGTAAGCGACGGGGCGGGGTGGTGGCGGCCGGACGGGCGGAAGCAGGCGTCAGCGACCGCGAGTGCGGATTGGCCGGAGATTCGAATCACAGCCAGCCCGCCCGGACCGGGCGGTGTTGCGACCGCGGCGATGGTATCCGTTGGATGCATGGCGGCCGTTCAGTGTCGGCAGGTCCCTGTTTCGGGGTCGATTCCTTCGAGGAAAAGGCGAGCCTTCTCATAGGAACGGCGGTTCAGGTAATGCAGCAGGTCGGGATCCGCGTCGGGTGGGAGCGACCGGGTAAGGCGGGTGAGTTCGGTCAGGATGGAGAGGACGTCACCCCGGCGTGCGGCGGTGGCGTCGAGGTTCCTGAGTTGTTCCAGGATGGCGCTTTCCGTTTCGGTCACGGCGAGTGGTTAGCTGCTTCCCGGCGGATGGTCATCCGAAACCTTTGCCAGAGCCGCCGGGTTGCACGGTCCGAACCGGGTGGGCTACGGTGCACAGGTGATGTTTCGAGGGTACTCCAGTCCGGCGTGGTGGTGCGTCTTGATGATGTGGTTTGGCATGCAGGGACTGCGCTGCGCGGGTGTGGACGACGTCCTCGTCCGTGGGCGTGGGATCGAAGTGCGTCGGGGGGAGTTGGAGGTTGGCGTCGGTCGATTGAAGGCCCAGGCGTTGCAGCGCGGCAAGGTGGTGGACGACGCACAACTGGACGGGCTTCGGCAGGCACTGCTGGATCAGATGATCCTGCTGAGGTTGTGCGCGAACCGGGCCGAGGAAGCGGACCGAGCGGTGGCGCGGATTGAGTCGAGGAAGTTCATTGCGGGATTGAAGCAATCCCAGGGAGCGGAGGGCTTCGCGCGATTGCTGAGGCAAGCCGGGTATTCCGAGGGGGAGTTCGAGGCGGAAAAACTCGCTGAAGCACTGGCCAACGCGGTCATCGACCGTGAGGTGAAGGCGGGTATCCGAATCCCGTCGCAGGACGTGAAGGACTATTACGACGCCCATGCAGATCGTTGGATCGAACCGGCTGCTGTTCGGGTGCTCTACCTTTCACTGCCATCCGAAACAACGGCGGGGGAACCGGCTGCGGCCCGGCGGATCCATCGCACGACGATGGAAGGATGGAAGGCGCAGTTGGATTCGGGGAAAGACTTCGCAAGCCTGCTGGCCTCGGTCACCCCAGCGGGTGGAAAGGGGCCGGGCGGTGGGGAGCGGCGGATCGTCCGGGGAGAAATTGGAGGAACGGTCGAGGACCAGATCTTTGGGCAGGAGCCGGGCCGGTTTGGGCCGGTGCTGGAGCAGGACGGTGTCCTCTGGTTGGTTCAGGTCCTGGAGCGCGTGCCTCCCCGTCGACTGGCTCTGGAGCGAGTCGATGAAGATATCCGGGCCGTGCTCCTGCAGAGGGAATCGAAGGCACGGATACCGGAGTACCTGGCCCGGATTCGGAAGGAGGCCGACGTGGAGTTGGTCTGGAAGCCGGCGGTCCGTCCGTGAATCCGCGCCGGGGTCAAGGCAGGGGTTGTCCCGCCTCGAGTTCGGGCGCTGCTCCGTGGTTCACCCACTGGAACGCAGCGCGCATGAGGGCAGGCGCCGAATCGAGGCCGAGCTTCTCCTTGATCCGGGCCCGATAGGTTTCGATGGTCTTGGCATCAACGCCCAGGGTGGAGGCGATCTGCTTGGTGCTTTGACCGTTTCCAATCAGCTCGAACACCTGGAGTTCGCGGTCACTCAGCGCCTGGATCGGAGAACGATGGTCTCCGCGGGGGGGAGTCACCCGACGGAGGAGCACCTTGGAAGTCATCGACGCCGACAGGTAGACCTGACCATTGAGAACGCGGCGGATGGCCTCCAGCAGTTCGGCTTCGCTGGCGGTCTTGCGGACGTACCCCAGCGCGCCGGCTTCGAGAACGCGTTCGGCGTAGACCTCCTCGTCGTGCGCGGAAAAGACGAGCATCCGGGGAACCGGGGGGGTCAGGCCAATATCCTTGATCAATTCGAAACCGTGGCCGTCGGCCAGACTGAGGTCGATGATGACCAAGTCCGGCTTCATCTGATGGATTTCCGCGAGGGCCTGCTTGGTGTTCCCTGCTCCACCACAGACCTCCAGTCCAAGGTCGTTGCGAACGTGGGCGGCGATGTACTCCCGGACGACTGGGTGGTCCTCGACCAGATACACCCGAGCCTTGGAAGTGGACTTATTTGTTTCCTGCACGATTTGTTCTCCTGATGCGGACGCTCTGAGGGGTGGCGCCGCTCGGCTTGAGATCGATAACACGTCCGGCTTTCCTGTACAGCACATTCCCGGTCGTCCTTACGGCTTTTCCGTGCTGGCTGCGGCGTTTTTAACGAAAACGGGTGCTTATATAATCAATGTTGGTATTTCCCCTCGGCGTGGTACCCGACTTGAACCGGTGCGGAGCTGTTGTGACGGCCAGGGTCGGAAGGGTCTGGATCGGGGCGGGGGACCAAGGGGGTTGGGTTGGGAGGGTCCCACAGGGGACTTTTTGGGGATTCCGTTCGGCTGCCTCCGTTCCATTTCCTTTTCGGGCACGTCACCCGTTTCGGAGTGGCGCGAGAATCTGGTTCCGGCTTGTCCAGAGGTGAGGTAGACCGGGTGCGTCAGGATTCATGGCATCATCCTCCTCCATTTTTCAGGGAATGGTTCCCCTCGGCCTCGGGTTCGCGATGCTCGCGTCGGGGTTGCTGGTGGCGTGGAGCTATCGGAGGCGGTGGCGGCAGTTGAGTGGGGAGGTGGAGCGGATTCGAACGAGCGAGGCAGCCTTGCGTGGCGAATTGGCCGGGAAGGCGGAGGAGCTCGTTCAGGTGAGGCGGCTTTTCGAAGATTCTCCCGCGTCCTTGCTGGTGCTGGGGATGGACGGTGGGGTGTTGGCGGCGAACCGGGCGGCGTGCGCGCTGCACGGGCTTACCGTCGAAGAGTTGGTGCATGAGTCGGGCGGAGTCCCGTCAGACCTGATGGAGGATGTTCCGGCGGAGTTGGAGCGGATGGCGACGCTGGAGGGTGGTGTGGTGGAAACGCTGAGGATTGGGAGTGGCAGCCGGATGATTCCGGTGGAGCTCCGAGGACGTCCAATCGCATACGGGGGAAGGAAGGCCGTGCTGGTGCACGAGGTGGACCTGACGACACGGACGCGTCAGCAGGCGTTGCTGCGGGAGGAGCAGGAGCGATATCGGGCCGTGGTTGGGGCGTTGAGCGAGGGCGTGTTGCTGGTCAATGCCGAGGGGCGGATCGTGACCGCGAATCCATCGGCAGCCCGCATCCTGGGGTTGATGGAGGGCGACCTGGTTGGGGTGGATCTGGTGACGGCACCCTGGCGGCGCGAGTGGATGGATGGGACGGAGATGGCGGCGTCGGATGCGCCGGTGGCGGAGACATTGAGCACGGGGGAGGCCAAGCGTGAAGTGGTGATGGGGGTTCAGAATGCGGCGGGGGCGAAGCGATGGTTGTCGGTGACGACGACGCCCCTGAAGCGGAGTCTGAACGGGAAGGTGCTTTCGGTGGTGGTTTCCCTTGGAGACATCACTCAGTTGGTGGAGACGCAGCGGGAGTTGGAGGGGGCGGGGGAGGCGGTCAAGACGGTCAAACAGGCCAACGGAGAGTTCCTGGAATACATCCATCACGAAATACGGACGCCGTTGAACGGGTTGATGGCGTCGTACGATCTGCTGTTGAACTCGCCCCTGACGGACGAGCAAAGGGAGTGTGTGCAGACCGGGGAGCAGTGGGTGGAGGACATGCATACCCTTCTGAGCAGTCTGCTGGATCTTGCGAAGATCGAGGCGGGACGATTGGAGATAGTCCGGGAGGCCTTTGAATTGCGGCCGATGCTGGAGGCGGCATTGAGTTCATTCCGTCCGAGGATAGACCGGTTGGGCATCGAGCTGTTGCTGGACATCGACGAACAGTTGCCGGGCTGGCTGCTGGGGGATCCGCACCGGTTGCGGCAAGTATTGGCAAACCTGGTTTCGAACGCGTTGAAGTTCACGTCGTCCGGTTCGATCCAGGTGCGGGTGCACCGGATGGCTGCGGAGCGGGTGCAGTTTGTGGTGGCGGATACCGGGATCGGAATTGCGCCAGACAAGCTGAACCTGATTTTCGAGTTGTTCCGGCAGGCGGATGCGTCCGTCCGTTGGCGGTCTGGGGGAACGGGGGTGGGGTTGGTGATCTGTCGGCAGTTGTTGGGATTGCAGCAGGGTCGGATCTGGGTTGAGAGCGAACTTGGACTTGGGAGTCAGTTCTTCTTCGAGGTGCCGCTTGCTTTCATGACGGCGCCGGATCCGACTTTGGCACCCGTGGCGACTGGGGTGTTGTCGACGCCTCAGGAAACGTCATCCCGGCCCGTGTCGAGGGTATTGATCGTTGAGGATCATCCGGTGAACCGGCAGTTGACGGAGACGATGGTGCAGAAGTTTGGGGTTGCGACGGCGGTGGCTTCCAATGGACGGGAAGCGTTGGAGCGATTGGAGGAGGAGGTGTTTTCGATGGTATTGATGGATGTGCAGATGCCGGAGATGGACGGGTTGACGGCGACGCGGACGTGGCGGGCGCGGGAGGCTGTGTTGGGGAAGTCGCGGATCCCGATTGTCGCGTTGACGGCGCATTCGTTGCCGCAGGACAAGGCGGCATGCCTGGATGCCGGCATGGACGACTACATGTGCAAGCCGCTGCGGCGGGAGGCGCTTTCGGAGATGCTGGTTCGTTACCTGTCCGGGGCGGCGGTGCTGAGAACGGAGGTGGAAGTCGCCGGGGCCAAAGGATCGGGTGAGGCTGGGGTGTCAGGACGGAAGCCGGCGGCCGGGTTGACGCAGAACATGCGGGTCATGCTGCGGGATGCGAATCGGGATGGGCTTGAGCGCGTGCGTGCGGCGATTTCGGCTGGGGACGGAGCGGAGGCGTCCCGGGCGTTGCATTTTGTGAAGGGAGGCTGCGCCTTGTTGCAGGCTGCCGAGTTGACTGGGTTGCTGAAGGAGTTGGAAGGCGATGCGAAGGCGGGGCGCCTGGACCGGGTTGCCGAGCAGCTTCCCGGATTGGAAGCGATGATTGAGGCCTTGATGAGACGGGCCGAGATCGCGGGGGCGTGATGTGCGAACCGTGAAACGGATGGACACTCGAATGTTGGGGGCGGTGGACCGCTGCTGCGTGTTGTGAAATCCCAATTCGCGCATGTGGTGTTGGCCCGGATGTTTGGAACGGGGGCCTCGGTGGTTTCAGGTTTGGTCCTGCTGCGGTTGCTTCCGCGGATGCTGCCGGGGAATGAGTGGGGAGTGGTGAACGTGGCGCTCACCTTGTTGACGTATCTTCCATTGCTGGACGGGGGATTCCGGTTGGTCGTGAACCGGGAGATGCTGCAGTCGAATGACGCGGGGGAGCGGGAACGGCTCGCCGGGTTTGGTCAGGCGCTGACAACCCGGTTGCTGCTGGTGTCGGTGTTGTTGGGGCCCATGCTCACGATGCTCTATTCCCTGGCGCCGGCCGCACGGGAGGCGGGATTGCCGGCGTCGTTCTATCTGGCAACCGGGGTGGTCGGAGCGCTCACCTTCGGTGCTGGCATCCAGATCCAGGCCTTGGTCGGCCTGGATCGCCAGGTCTGGATGTCGGTGATCCAGGGAGGTGGATCGGTGGCGAATCTGGGAATGATGATGGTTGGGGCGAGGCTGGGTTGGGGAGTATGGGTGTTTCCTGCGGCGCAGTGCGTCGTGGCAGTGGTCCAGTGGATGGCGGCGGCACTGCTGATGCGGTTCCAGTTGCCCGGGGTCCGCCTGTTCGATCTGGCCTGGGATTCCTGGCGTTCGGAGTTCTGGGGACGAAATCGTGCCGGGGCCTGGTCGGTCTTCCGGATGCAGGTTTTCATCGTGCTGCTGCTGAGCATGGACTTGCTGCTGGCGGGTTGGATTGTGAGGGAAGCGACGGAGTTGAAGTTGTACGGACTCGTGTCGAGGGTGCTGGGGATCGGGCGGAGTTGCCTGACCTCGTTGGGGGAGGCGCTCTGGCCACGGATTGCCCGAGGAGATGGCAGGCAGGATCCACTGACGGGTCGTGTCCTGGCCCTGAATGCCTGGTTGTTTGGGATCGCGGGCGGGGTGTTGACCGGAGCCATGCCTCAGATCCTGGGCTGGTACGTGGCGAAGGACTGGGTGGCCGGTCCGTGGTTGAACGGACTGCTGGTGGCCCGGTTCATGGTGATCGGGATGTCTTCACCGGCGACCTATCATCTGTTGGGGGCAGGAGCCTACGGAGCCTTGATGCGAGCCGTGGGAATGGAGGTGCTGGTGGGCGTCGTGCTGGGAGCCTTGGGAGGATGGATCTGGGGAGGTGCGGGTGTGGCGGGAGGATTCCTGGTGTCGACGGTTGTGGGGACCTTCTATCCGCTGTTCGGGAAATTTGCCCGAAGCCAAGGGGTGGATCGGGACGCGGTGGGGTGGTTCTGCCGGGTGTGGTTGCGGGCGCTGATGGCTGTTGGGGTCGGGTATGTGGCGGCCCGGTGGGTTCAGGGAATCGGGCTTCACGGGCCGATGACCTTGCTGGGGGCTGCCGCCGCTGCGGGGGCAGGATTGCTGGTCGTGCTGGCGTGGGTTGGAGGTCGGTCCTTGCGGAAGACGGGTTCCTGGAAAGTGCGGGTTTGGGAGTCACTCTAGATATGAGTCAACGCGACTGGGAAGAACACTATCGGGTGGGGGACACGCCATGGAACCACGGCGAGGCAGCGCCCGGATTGGTGGATTTCCTCGGGGCCAATCCAGGGCTGGACCGGCGGCGTGTTCTGGTGCCGGGGTGTGGATTCGGGCATGACGCGTTGGCCTGGGCTCGGGCTGGTTTTCCGACGGTGGGGATGGATCTGGCGCCGAGCGCTGCGGAGGCGGCGACCCGACTGGCGCCGAGCGGAGTGCCGGTGCAATTCCGGGCCGGTGATTTCCTGGATCCGTCGGTGGCGGACGGAGCGTATGGGTGGGTTTTCGAGCACACGCTTTACTGCGCAATCCAGCCGGCTCAGAGGGACGAGTATGTCGAAGCGCTGGGCCGATGGTTGGGGCCTGGAGGACAGTTTGTGGCGGTCCATTACATGAATCCTGCGGCGCCGGAAGGCCCGCCGTTCGGGTGTACGAGGGACGAGTTGATGCGGCGGTTTGGCCGGGAGTTCGAGTTGGTAGCCGACTGGAGTCCGAGGAGTTGGGAGAGTCGGGCGGGCCGGGAATGGATGTTCTGGTGGCGGCGTCGTTGAGGGGGCGGATTCGGGAAAATCCGTGGCCGGCGGCCCGACAACTGCTAGCGTTTTGCGTACATCATCTCTGTTGAATCCGTGAGCTACGACATCGAACTTTTGCGTGGGATCCTGAAGGCGGCCGTTGAGGGCGGCGCCTCGGACGTTCACATCAAGGTAGGCAATCCGGTGGTTCTCCGAATCCACCGACAACTCATCGCGATCGAGGCGCCGGTGCCGACGCAGGAGTGGATGGACAAGATCCTGGAAAAGATGGTTCCGCCGCATGCGAAGAAGCGGATGGATTCCGACCGGGAGGTAGACTTCAGCTACCTGGAGCCTGGGGTGGGGCGTTTCCGGACGAACGTGTTCCAGCAACGTGGGACGATGGCCTTGGCGATGCGTTACGTGAAGACGCAGGTGCCGAGCTTCACGGAGTTGGGACTGTCGCCGGTGATCAAGGATATCGCGCGCAGCCCGCGCGGCATCGTGCTGGTGGCGGGAACGACGGGTTCCGGCAAGTCGACGACGCTGGCGGCCATGATCGAGTACGTGAACGCCAACTTCAAAAAACACGTCGTCACGTTGGAGGACCCGATCGAGTTCGTGTTCGAGGACAACCAGTCGGTGGTGGAGCAGCGCGAGATCGGTCTCGATACGCAGAGCTTCTCGACGGGCCTGAAGCACGTGCTGCGGCAGGATCCGGACATCATCATGGTCGGTGAAATGCGCGATGCGACGTCGTTCCAGGCGGCGATGAGCGCGGCGGACACGGGGCACCTGGTGCTGTCGACGCTGCACACGCAGAACGCGGCTCAGTCGATTGGGCGCATCCTGGACTTCTTCAAGCCGGAGGAACGGGAGCAGGTGCGGCGGCAATTGGCGGGCACGTTGCAGGCGGTGATCTGCCAGCGCATGGTGGGCAAGATTGCAGGCGGGATGACGCCGGCGTTGGAGATCCTGATCAACACCCCGACGGTGAAGAAGATGATGGAGGAAAACCGGATCGAGAAGCTGACCGCAGCGATCGAAACGGGCCGAGACGACGGCATGCAGACCTTCAATCAGGCGTTGTACGACCTGGTGAAGGACAAGGTGGTCTCGGAGAAGGAAGCCTTGGCGAAGGCGGGCAATCCGCAGGCGTTGGAGATGATGTTCAAGGGCATCTTCCTCAACGACGGTTCGCGGATCCTTTCCTGAGGTCGGTTCGAAGGCCCGGAACGGGGTGGCAACGTCCTGGTTGCCCTCCGTTGGCCTCCGAGGCCTTCCACCAGACGATGATGGCATCGCCGGCCCTGCTTTGGTGGGCAGGGTCTTTCCTTTTGAAGTCATAGGGCGTGGAGAGCGCTGATGGCGAGGTTCGGGTTTGACTGGAGTCGTTCCCGGATCACCGGGATCGATTCGCCGGGAAAGCACCGCGGCAGCAATCGCAGCAGACCGCCACGGATGAGCGAGAGGTTGGCGAGCAACCGGGGGTTCCGGCTCCGGGATCGATCCTCCCCAAGGAGTGCGTCCCGTCTCCAGTGATTGCGGTTCTCCACACCCGCCCAGTGGCCCCGAACCAAGTCCTGCCACTGCTCCGGCGCCAATTCCCCGGGTTCGAGGCTGCTGACGTAGTACCGGGTCTCCTGCGTGGTGACGCCAGTCTTCTTGATCGTTCGTTCGCTGCGCACCACCACCACGCTCCGGGCAAAGGGGAAATCCATCTCCATCCCATCGGTCGGGAACGCATGCAGCGCCCGAAGCTCCACCCGTCCGTGCCCGCTTTCGCTCAGGGCAAAAAGGGGGTGCCCGGCGTCGCATCCTTCGCCTTGGCCCGCTCTTCCAGATGGGGTTGGTTGCCCTTGATCTGCAGCAGGTACTCCCCGCCCTTCTCCACGATGTCACGGGCCAGCCTGCGCTGGCAGTGCAGCGCGTCGGCAGTGATCACCTTGTTGTCGAGCGAGGGCATTGAGCCGATGAGTTCGGCAGCCACGTTCTGTTCGCAGCGTGCGGTGCCTTCCTTCTGGTCATAGACGGCCATGGCCTCGGGGGCTCCGTTGCCATGGCGCGCGAGACTCAGGATGCCGAAATGGTCGCGGACCATCTTGCCGTCCAGCGCCAGGGCTTGGGGCAGTTGGCTGGCGTTGGCCGCCAGCCACGCGTTGAGGACCCGGTTGAGGGCCTCAGGATCAATGCGGCACAACAGTCGGTAGAAGACTTGGTAGCCGGGGACTTCACGGAAGGCCTTGGTTCCCTTCCGCAGAGGCAGGATCAGCCGTTTGCGCTGTTCCTGGGTGAGGCTCGTGGCAAAGCGGGCGATCTCGGCAATCTCGCGCCGCCCGGACATCAGGGCCATGGCGACGAGTCCGAGGATCACCCCGATGCGGAAGCGCTTGTTCTTGCCGCCCCTGGGATCGGGGACTTGGGCGAAGGCCTTGCGAAGCGAATCAAACTGGGAGAGGGAGATTGGAAGGACCCCCTGCGGGACCGAGGACAAGGCGCGGGCATACTCTTGTGGCAGATCCCGCGCCCGGAGGAGGGAGCGGGCCTTGGGGTTGAGCTCCAGACACCAGAGATGTTTGGGGCGATCATTGGCGACATAGAAGTCGATCCGGCTGCGGGAGTAGCCGGCGGTGGTGCCCAACTCCCGCCAGTTGGTGGCCTTGTAGGAGGTCCCGGCGTGGGACTCCGGATCGGTGAAGCTTTCCGCCAGCAGGGGACGGTAGCCGAAGGCTTCCAGCCACTGGGATGGCAGGACCCGCAAGGCCGCTCCCATGGCCATGGAGGCCAGGTTGGGTGAGGTCGCCTTCGGGACCATGAGCAGGAAGCGGCGGTTCTGAACGATGAGCTTGAGGCGGGCGATCCTTTGCGGCGCGCTCCAACTGATCCATCGATCCCGGTCCTTGAGGGCGTAGCAGGCGGGGCCCCAGGCCAGGAGGGCTACGGGTTTGGAATCGATCTCGACGACCTGCCGCAGGAAGTCGCCCACGGAGCGGGTGGCACCCAGATCGTGGGACTCCTCAAGTTGCGAATCAAACCAGGCACGTTCCTGCGGGGAGTTGACGACACGCACGATCGGCGTGGAACCGGAGTCAAAGGAGGGGTCCTTGAGAGTCTTCATCCCACTTCAGGGAAGCCTGAAAGGGGGCTCACGTCTACCTCAATCGCAAATCAGCCCGGAACCACGCTTCTTCCGCCTCCGAAAAGAAAAGGCCCTGC
>CAIMMI010000284.1 GCA_903842505.1 uncultured Verrucomicrobiota bacterium
AAGGCGAGTTCGTCCTCGGCCACGGTCAAGGGATCGCGCCACTCGAATCCGGAGACATCGTCGAGGGACTGGGCGGCGGTGGGGTTGACGGCCCGGGCGGTGAAGAAGAGGTCGAGGACCGGGTAGAGGACGCCGCGGTAGGCGTATTGGTTCACCTGGGAGCAGAGGAAGGTCACGTCGGCGATCCGCACGCCGACCTCCTCGCGGTATTCGCGTTCGACGGCGACTTCGGCGGTCTCGCCGACGTCGATGAACCCGCCCGGTGGTGCCAGCAGGTCCTTGCCGGGTTCCTTGGCTCTCCGGATGAACAACACCCGTCCATCTTCGCGTGAAGCGAATGCGACGCCGGCAACGGTCGGGTTGAAGTAGAGGAGGAATCCGCAGGCAGTGCACTCGATCCGGTTGGCTTCAGCGGCCCCGGCCAGTGCCTTCGCACACCGTGGGCAGTGGTGGAAGTGTTGCCGGGGAGGGAGGACGGGAGGAGGAATGGTGGTGGACTCGCTCATGACCTGAACCGGCGCGGAGCGTCCCCCATTTGCCGCGTTCCTTGAAACTCGAATCTGAAAACTTCGAACTCAACCAACGGATCAACCGAGTCTCGCCCCATCCCGGCGCGGTCTTGCTCCATGCCCTGAATCGGTGCTGTCGGCGGACTGGGCCTGGCGGCAGGATTGGGGGATGCGCCCGCTGGTTGTGCTGATGACGTGGATCTTGTTCCTGAGCGCCGGCTGTGTCCGGCGGGGAATCCGGCCCGGGGATCCGCTGGTACGGAAGGGCGACGAGATCGTCGTCGCGGGGCAGTGGTTCCATACGGGAACCCGGGTGGTGACGTGGATGGATCCGGGTGGATACGACGCGTACCGGGTGGAGCGTCGGTTCGCGGAATACGCAAAGTCCGACTGGGCGAACACCGAGCAGGCAGACAAGGCGGTGGAGACACCGAACCGGTACGGACTGCGGAAGGACGGCCTGGACGGGGCGATGCTGGAGCGGGTCCGGGGCGGCGGATGGAGCCTCCCGGAATTGCAGGAGCGGATTGATCAGTTCGTAATCCACTTCGATGCGTCGGGCACGAGTCGGCGGTGTTTCGAAGTCCTGCACGACCGACGCGGCCTCAGCGTGCACTTCATGCTGGATCTCGACGGGACGATCTACCAGACGCTGGACCTCAAGGAGCGGGCGTGGCACGCGACGACGGCGAACAGTCGGAGCGTGGGGATCGAGATCGCGCAGGCGGGGGCGTTCCCGGTGGCCCAGCGACGAAACCTGGAGCCGTGGTACACCAACGACGGATCGGGGATCCGGCTGACCTTTCCGGATTGGTTGAAGGAGACCGGGATCGCGACGCCGGGATTCGTGGGACGTCCGGCGCGACCTGAGCCGATCATTGGAAAGGTCCAGGACTCGGAGTTGATCCAGTACGACTTCACGCCGCAGCAGTACGCGGCGCTGGCGCGACTGGTGGCGACCTTGAACCGGGCCTTGCCGAAGATCCGGATCGACTATCCCAAGGACACAGAGGGGAAGCTCGTCCCGCGCGCGCTTTCAGCGGACCAGTTGCGCGCGCACACCGGATTGCTGGGCCACTACCACGTGCAGCCGGGCAAGGTGGACCCCGGTCCAGCGTTCAACTGGGATTGGGTCGTCCAGGAGGCGAATCGCCTGAAGAAGTAGAGGGAGTTTCAAGATTCAAGTTTCAAGCCGGTGCAGCCGGAAAGTGCCCACGCCGAGGGCTGGGGGCGAGTGTCCTCACGAGCCGTTGCAGAGTTCCAAGATTCAAGTTTCAAGGCCGGTCGGGTGCTTCAACCTTGAAACTGAAAACTTCAAACTTCGACACGGCTCGACGGAGTCTCGCCCCACCCCGGGGGTGCGGGTGGGGAAGCCGGCCGACAAAGTGAAGCCCCGCCGGAGTGGCGGGGCTTGAAACTTGAAACTGAGGACTAGCGACTCCTCAAGCGCAGCCGCAGCCGGGGCCGCAGGATCCGCCCATCTCGTCCTGGGTGGGCGGGCGGCCGAGCTCGAAGGTCTTGGCGACCCACTGCTGGAGGCCTTCCTGCAGGGCGATCATCTCCTCGCGGGCCTCGAGGAATTCGCGGGCGACGTCGTTGGAGAGCAGGGAATCCCGCATCTTCTCGAAGTCGGCGACCTCGGCGTCGCTGATGTCGGCGCCGGACTGTTGCTTTTCCTCGAGCTGGGCGCCCTTGCGGTTGACCAGTTCGAACTGCATGCGGGCCTCGGTGTCGGTCGAGAATCGCTCGATCCGGCTCCGGATGGCGCTGAACTCCGCGGATCCCGCCAGCGTGGCACACAGTTCGCGGGTCTTCAGTCCGATCACGTTCTCTTCGCTCAACAGCTCCATGGTATTCGTGCGAGGCCAGGCGATCCCCACGGGACCATCCCGAGGGTCGACGGCCCGGGCAGCGCAGTGGCATGGCCTCACGTTTCGCGTGGGGATGCAATCCTGCGGATGCAAAAGCATGGGTCGAACGCAGGGCCTTTTCTTTTCGGAGGCGGAAGAAGCGTGGTTCCGGGCTGATTTGCGATTGAGGTAGACGTGAGCCCCCTTTCAGGCTTCCCTGAAGTGGGATGAAGACTCTC
>CAIMMI010000285.1 GCA_903842505.1 uncultured Verrucomicrobiota bacterium
TCACCCGTTGCGTGAATCGTCTGGAGGAACCCACTCCGGTGGAGCACGACTGACGCTGGCCCGCAGGGAAAACCACCCCAGACAACGCCCCCCCCTGCGCCTCTGCGCCCCTGCGGGAAAAAATCCCCGCCCCCACCGCGCCCCACCTCCCGACGGGGTCCTCCCGCAGAGACGCCGGGACGCAGGGAAAACCACCCCAGACAACGCCCCCCCCTGCGCCTCTGCGCCCCTGCGGGAAAAATTCCCCGCCCCACCGCGCGCCTCCGCGCCCCTGCGGGAAAAAATCCCCTACCCCAACGGCGCAACCTCCCGATGCCACGGCGTCGTCTGCTCATACGCATCCGCGATCCGCAGCAGCGTCTCCTCCCCCAGCGGGCGACCCAGCAACTGCAACCCGATCGGCAGCTTCGGCGACGACGTGAACCCGCACGGCACACTCAATCCACAGATCCCCGCCAGGTTGCACGAGATCGTAAAGATGTCGCTCAGGTACATCTGCAGCGGATCCGACGCCTTCTCCCCCACCCGGAACGCCGGCGTCGGCGCCGTCGGCGACAGGATCGCGTCAACCTCCCCGAACGCCTTGTTGAAATCATTGCTGATCAGCGTCCGCACCTTCTGCGCCCGCAGATAGTAAGCATCGTAATACCCGCTGCTCAGCACGTACGTCCCCAGGATGATCCGTCGCTTGACCTCCGGTCCAAACCCCGCCCCTCGCGTCCGACTGTTGAGCTCGAACGGATCCGGCCCCTCCACCCGACGCCCATACCGCACGCCATCGAACCGCGCCAGATTCGCCGAGGCCTCGGCCGGCGCGAGGATGTAGTAGGTCGCCGCCGCGTAATCACTGTGCGGCAAACTGACCTCACGGATCTCCGCTCCCAACGACTCGAGGTGCTTCACCGCCGCCGCCACCGACGACTCGACCTCCGGATCCAACCCGCCCACCTGGAATTCCTTCACGACCCCGAGCTTCAGCCCCTTCAGCGACTTCGACCCCAGCGCATCCCGGTACCGCGGCACCGGCGCCGTCAGGCTCGTCGAGTCCCGACGATCATGTCCGGAGATCGTCTCCAGCAGCAGGGCCGCATCGGCCACCGTCTTCGTGAAGGGCCCGATCTGGTCCAGCGAACTCGCAAACGCCACCAACCCATACCGCGAGACCCGCCCATACGTGGGCTTCACCCCGACACACCCGCACAACGCCGCCGGTTGCCGGATGGATCCACCCGTGTCCGACCCAATCGTCGCAAAGGCCTCATTCGCCGCCACGGCCACCGCGCATCCACCCGATGACCCACCCGGGATCCGCGTCGTGTCCCACGGATTCAACGAGGTCCCATAAGCCGAGTTCTCGGTCGAACTGCCCATCGCGAACTCGTCCATGTTCAACCGACCAAACAGCACCGCCCCCGCCGCCTTGAGCTTCTCGACCACCGTCCCGTCGTACGGGGAAATGAAGCCCTCCAGGATCTTCGAGGCACATCCCACCGGCTGGCCCCGATGACACAGCACGTCCTTCAACGCGATGGGAACCCCGAGCAACGGCCGCGTGGCCGCCTCGCCCGATGCCAGGCCCCGATCCGCCGCCTCGGCCTGCGCCAGCGCATCCGTACGGTCAATCGACAGGAACGCCTTGACCTGCGGATCCACCCGGTCGATCTGCGCGAAACACGATTCCAGCGCCTCGCGCGCGGAAACTTCCCGGCGCGCCAACCGGCCGGACAACTCGGTGAGGGAAAGTCGATGCAGCATGGAAGGGTTCGGTTATTCGACGATCTTGGGCACCACGAACAATCCCGCCGACCGCGACGGCGCATTCCTCAACGCGTCGTCATGCGGCAGCGATTCCTCCGCCACGTCCGGTCGCATGACGTTGGTCAACGGAAACGCATGCGACATCGGCTCCACCCCGCTCACGTCCACCTCGCTGAGCTTGGCAATGTACCCGATGATGTTCCCCAACTGGGCTCCGAGCCGGGTTTCTTCCTCCGGAGTCAACGCGATGCGGGCCAACCGGGCCACGTACTGGATATTGAAGTCGGACATGGAAATGCAGGATTCGCGCAGGCAACTCATCCACCCGCGCCGGATGGGTAGGAAATCGCAGAAACCGGACCGAAGGAAAAGCCCTCAGCCGCATCGATGCGGAAGAATTCTCACACGGAGCCGCGGAGAGCACGGAGAGAGGGGGCACTCACGAACATTTCGACGTCGGCGACCCTCCACCACACGCTGACTTGCCGTCCGTCCTTGCCAGAAGTCCATCCTCCGCGAGCTCCGCGCCCCCGCGTGAACCACTCTCCGTCCTCACTCCCATGGGCACGGCTCAGGCTTCCCCAAAACGGCTGTTCACCAACTCAACCAGTCGATCCAGCGCCGCCGGAGCATCTTCTCCCTCGCACACGATCCGGATCTTCGAACCCGGCCCCGCCGCCAGCATCAACAGCCCCATGATGCTCTTGCCGTTGATGGTCTCTCCGTCCTTCTCCAGGAAAACTTCGCTCCGGAATTGCGCCGCCAGCTTCACGAACGCTGCCGACGGCCGCGCATGGATGCCTTGACGGTTCAGCACCGTCACCTCCTTGGAGGCCACGGGACGCGAGCTGTTTGCAGAGGCTGGAGAAGCTCCGGACATTCTTCGGTCACCTTGTACGAGCCGGACGGAACATGCCAATGGGGAATTGCACTCCAGCCCAATACCCGTCACATTTTTGACGCGATCCGGCCCTTCACTCGGCCGCGCGGCGCACCGGTAGCTCAATTGGATAGAGTATCTGACTTCGGATCAGATGGTTGCAGGTTCAAGTCCTGCCCGGTGCACCAATCTCCCCCAA
>CAIMMI010000286.1 GCA_903842505.1 uncultured Verrucomicrobiota bacterium
GACCCTCAGATCCGTGACCTTCCGATCCCGAAGCCGCTTCCAGGCCCGGTCCGACTCGCGCTCCACCGCGTGCCGCGCCGTTGTCGGCAACTGCGTCTCATGCAGCACCCGCGTGTCCGACCGCCGCTTGACCAGCGTGACATCGTCGTCCACGAGCGGATTCCGCACCGGCTTCACCGATCCCAAAATCATCTCCAGTTGCTGCGCCGAACGAGTGATCCGCGTCGAGGGCGCGCGCCGCAGCCACGTCCACGGCTTCCACCAGGAACGCTCCACATCCGTCGTCAACACCGTGCTTCTTCTTCTGTTCATGGATGACTTCGTTGCTCAGGGGTTGTTCTGGTTACTCTTCTCCGACTTGAGGATGACCTTTTCCTTCTCGCGGGCCTCGTCGTAGTCCGCGGGATTCCAGATCTCAAAACGGTCGACGCAGCCCACCAGCAGGGCTTCCTTCTCCAGCTTCGCCGGCGTCCTCAACTCGCCCGGCAACATGAAACGGCCCGCTCCGTCCAGGTCGATCCCCATGATCCGTTCGGCGTAGTCATGCCGGAACGCCTGCGCCTTCGAGGCCGTGAAGGAATCCGAATGCAACCGGGCGCTGAACTGGTTGAACAAGTCGTACGGCAGCACCAGGATGTAATCCTTGTCCGTGATCTCGTGCCGCAGCACGACAGCGATCAACTCGGTCTCCGTCGACCGCATCTTCCACTTGCTCGGGAACTGAATGCGTCCTTGACCATCAACGCCATGCTTGTACTTCCATGTGAACAACGGACGGCTGACCCCGGCCCGGGGAAAGTTCCCCGGTTCGGTTGCCTGTTGTTCTTTGACATCGCTGGAAGCCATGTCGACGCACTCCCCAGTTCCGCCGTCGATGCGCTCATCCGGACTCCAGCCTGCTGGCTGCCCTGCAGGCTCACGCTCCCGGGGGGCTGCTCATCCGATCAGCCTGGCACCCACTCGGCGCCCCTTTCTGCCCCGTCGCGTCTTCCGACCCTTGCTGCCACTGGGCGTCGGAAGCCCTTTGTCCCACCAGATCTTCGCGCTATCCACTAACTACCACTGGATGCCGACTTTTTTAGACTTAGCCCCACTTCCAGTCAACAGCTTCCCACTCCCACCCACTGCAAGGTTCTACCCAAGTTATTCACAATTCGGAATCCGGTGACTTATGTCGCTTAAAAAGAACAGGTTACAAAAAACCTAAAATCCATCTTCACCCTCCGGTTTTCAACCTGTTCCCACCTCCAGACCTCCCCCCTCCCCTCCCCACTTTCACCCACTTTCCACCCAACTCCCTTCCTTCCTCCCGCGCCGCCACTAGCCCAACCCGTCCCCCTGTGCTTTCCTACGGCCGCCGTGCTGGTTTCTGACTTCGATTTCCACCTTCCGCCCGAGCTCATCGCTCAAAGTCCTGCCCCCGAGAGGGATGCTTCGCGCCTGCTGGTCCTGGACCGACGGGGCGGATCCCGCCAGTTCGACCGTTTCGCCCAACTGGGGCGCTGGCTTCGCCCGGGTGATCTCCTCGTTTTCAACAACTCCCGGGTCATCCCGGCCCGCCTCCGGGGGCGAAAAGTGGTCGGGAGTGGCGCCGTCGAAATCCTGCTCCTCGACGAACCGGATCCAGGCGAATGGTGGGCCCTGCTCCGCCCCGGGAAGCGGGTCCGCCCCGGCACCGAACTCCACTTTGGCCCCCCCGAATCGCCCCTACCCGCCACCGTCGTGGCCAAGAACGACGAAGGCCACTGTCGCATCCGTTTCCACGGCAACGTCCTGAGCTTCGCGGACACCCACGGCGAACTTCCGCTCCCGCCTTACATAGAACGGCCCGCTGGCCCGACTCCCGAGGCGGACCGCCAACGTTACCAGACGGTCTACGCGGATCCCGCCGGATCGGTCGCCGCCCCCACGGCCGGCCTCCACTTCACCCGAGCCCTCCTCGACCAACTGGCCGCTGAAGGGATCCAGCAGGCCCACCTGACCCTGCACGTGGGCGCCGGAACGTTCCTCCCGGTCAAGGTCGACCGCGTGGCGGACCATCGGATGCACGCCGAACGTTTCTCCCTGCCCGCAGCAACCGCCGAGGCCGTCAACCGGGCCAAGGCGGAAGGCCGGCGAGTCATCGCCGTGGGCACCACCACCGCCCGGGTCCTCGAATCCGTGGCCCGCGGCGAATCCGAGGGCTTCTGGGGCGAACATCCGCTGCCCGATCGGACCGCTTCCCCCATTCCCCTACCCGCCGTCGACCACGGCCGCACCCGGATCTTCATCCATCCACCCGCCCGTTTCGGCGTCCTCGATGGACTGATCACCAATTTCCACCTGCCCCAGAGCACCCTGCTGATGCTGGTCAGCGCCTTCGCCGCCCCCGGCGAACCGGATCGCGGCCGCGACCTGATGCTGGAGACGTACCGGGCCGCCGTTGCCGAACGGATGCGCTTCTTCAGTTACGGCGACGCCATGTTCATCTCATGACGACGCCCGCACCCACCACCGTCCGCCCCGTTGTCCGCATCAACATGGCGATGACGGCCGACGGCAAGATCGCGACCTCGACCCGCTCGGTGCACACGTTCGGAAGCCCCCGCGACGGCCGGCATCTGTATGAACTCCGGGCCGGCGCCGACGCCATCCTCTGCGGAGCCCGCACGGTGGAGGAAACCCGCGCCACGCTCGGCAACGGGGGCGAAGCGTTCACCCGACTCCGCGTCGACAACGGACGGCGATCCCACCTCCTGCGCGTCGTCGTCTCCGGATCGGCGAGCTTCGATCCCAGGGCCGCGCTCTGGGAGCATCGATTTTCCCCCATCCACGTCTGGGTCGATTCCAAGGCCCCGACGCGAAAGGTGGAACGGCTCCGCGCCCTGGCCGACTCGATCTGGACCTCGCCTTCGTCGCCGCTCGACCTCGCTGCAGGGCTCGCCGACCTGGCCCGGGTCCACGGCGTGCGGGACGTCCTCGTCGAGGGCGGTGGCGGCCTCAACGATGCGTTGTTCCGGGCCGGCCTCGTCGACGAACTCCACCTCACGCTCTGTCCCCGGATCTTCGGCGGGCGTCGTGCTCCTTCCATCAGCGACGGCGTCGGAGTGCCCCGACTGGCGGATGCCGCCGGCTTCCACCTCGCCTCGATGAAGCGCCAGGGCGACGAACTCTTCCTCGTTTACCGCGCTGTCCGCTCCGGCGTTGGAGGTTGAACGACCTCAGTTTGTCAGAGTCCGAGGCTGGACTTATCGGCATCCGGCTTGCTTGGGTAGTGAAGTCCGGTCCGCCGGCCATCTCTATGACGAACTCCTCCCCGGAACTCAAATCGCAGATCGGAGCCGCCGCCGAACACCTCAAGCAGGTGCGCACCGAGATGGCCAAGGTCATCGTCGGCCAGACCGCCCTCGTCGAACGACTCCTGGTCGGACTCGTCGCCCGCGGCCACATCCTCCTCGAAGGTCTCCCCGGCCTGGCCAAGACCGCTTCCGTCAGCGCCCTCGCCCGCGCCACCCACTGCCAGTTCTCGCGCATCCAGTTCACCCCGGACCTCCTGCCCGGCGACATCACCGGCACCCTGATCTACGACCCGCTCAAGGGCACCTACGCCACCCGCACGGGACCGATCTTCGCCAACCTGGTCCTGGCCGACGAAATCAATCGCGCCCCGTCGAAGGTGCAGTCGGCCCTGCTCGAAGCGATGCAGGAACGTCAGGTCACCATCGGTGACAAGACCTGGCCCCTCCCCGAGCCCTTCCTCGTCCTCGCCACCCAGAACCCCATCGAACAGGAGGGCACCTATCCGCTCCCCGAAGCCCAGATGGACCGGTTCATGTTGAAGGTCGTCGTGGGTTACCCGGACGCCGCCGAGGAACTCCAGATCCTCGACCGCATGGCCACCACCCGGCCCAGCTTCGCCCTCAATTCCGTCGTCTCTCCCGAGGAAATCGTCTCGTACCAAGGGCTGGTGAACCAGGTCCACGTCGACGCCCTCATCCGGAAGTACATCGTCGACCTCGTCATCGCTTCCCGCGAAGCCGCCGCCGGCGCCGGCGTCGCCCCCGAACTCAAGCGACTCGTCCGCATCGGCGCCAGCCCGCGCGCCACCATCAATCTCACCCTCGCGGCTCGCGCCGTCGCCCTCCTCAATGGCCGCACCCACGTCACGGCCGACGATGTGAAGTACATCGCCCCCGACGTCCTGCGCCACCGACTCCTCCTCACCTACGAGGCCGAAGCCGAGGAGATCACCACCGAGAACGTCGTCCAGACCCTGCTCGCCAAGGTGAAGGTGCCGTGACCCCATGATTCCCGCCGCCTGGCTGAAACGTCTGCGTCAGGTCGAGGTCCGCTCCCGTCTCGTGAGCGAACAACTCCTCGGCGGCCGCATGTCGTCGATCTTCAAGGGCCGCGGCATGGACTTCGCCGACGTTCGGGAATACATCCCCGGCGATGACGTCCGCCGCATCGACTGGAACGTCACCGCCCGACTGCGGCGCCCCTTCATCAAGCGCCATGTCGAGGAACGGGAGTTGGTGGTCATGCTCCTGGTCGACGCCTCCGCCAGCGGTCACTTCGGTACGGCCCCCGACGAATCCCTCGCCCAGGGCCACGGCGCCGAGACCAAGCGCGAACTCGCCGCGATCCTCGCCGGTGCGCTCGCCTTCTCCGCCGTCCGCGATGGCGACCGGTGCGGCCTGCTGATGTTCACCGACCGCGTCGAACGTTTCGTCCCGCCGCGCAAGACCCGGCCCCACGTCACCCGACTTCTCCACGAACTCCTCTTCACCATCCCGAAGGGAGCCGGAACCGCGCTTACCCCGGCGCTCAACTACCTCAACAACCTCCTCCACCGCCCCGCGCTCGTCTTTGTCATCTCGGACTTCAACGACGCCAACGAGGAGGCCTGGACCCGCACGCTCAAGGCCACCAACCAACGCCATGAGGTCGTCGCCCTCCGCCTCGTCGACAACCGCGAACTCGAACTCCCGGACGTCGGCTGGGCTCTCGTCCAGGATTCCGAGTCCGGCGAGGTGATCGAGATCGACACCAGCGACCCGCTCGTCCGCACGCAGTGGACCCGCGCGGCCGAGGATCGCCGCCAGAAACTCGTCGCCACCTTCCGCCAGGGTCGCATCCCGACCCTCGACATCCGGACCGACCGCCCCTGGGTCCAGTCCCTCCAGAAGTTCCTCGATCACGCCGCCCGGCGTCGCGTCGCATGAATCGCACCAACGTCATCGAGGACCTCAACCTCCTTCCGCTCCCGCCCTGGTGGGTCAATCCGTGGTTCATCGTGGCCTGCATTGCCGGCTTCGCAGCGCTCGTCGGCCTCGGCATCTGGGCCGCACGCCGTCGCCCGGCCAAGCCGACCGCACCGGTCACCCCACCCGCTCCTCCGGTTCCGCCGGATGAATTCCTCCGCCGCCTCGCGGAACTGCGCGAACGGCATCCGCGCCTTTCCGCCTACCAACTCGCCATCGAGGTTTCCGAGATCCTCCGCGCCTACCTCGAGGCCCGTTATCGCTTCCGCATCCTTTACCAGACCACCCGCGAATTCCTCGCCGAGGTCGCCAACCGCCCGGAACTGGACCCCGCCCATCGCGCTGCCCTCGCCGGCTTCCTGGAACTCTGTGACGCTGTGAAGTTCGGTCAGGCTCCGGCCACCGAGGCCGAGCAAACCAGCCTCCTCGACACCGCCGAGCGCGTCATCCGCCAAACCGCTTCTGCCTCCAACGCCGCCGCATGAAACTCCCCGGCGACCTCACCTTCCTGCAGCCCTGGGTCCTCCTGGGACTCGCCGTGATCCCGTGGCTCGCCTGGCGCCTCGGCAAGAAGGGCCCCCTCCCCGCCATCCGCGTCCCGTCCATCGCCGGGATCGCCTCCCTCGGCCGCCAACCCCGGCGCAGCCCCGGCCGCTGGCGCACGGCCTGGATCCTCGTTCCGCTCTCGCTCCTGATCATCGCCGCCGCGCGCCCGCGCATTCCCCGGGGCGACACCCCGGATCCCTCCAAGGGCATCGACATCATGCTCTGCCTCGACTTCAGCCGGTCGATGGCCGAGGAGGACTTCCGACTCCAGGGCAAGCGCGTCTCCCGCCGCAAGGCCCTCGAAACCGTCACCAGCCAGTTTGTCGACGGCCGCCCCAACGACCGGATCGGCATCGTCTGCTTTGCCCGCAGCCCGTTCCTGGTCAGCCCGCTGACCCTCGACCACAAGTGGGCCCTCAACGCCCTCCGCGAAACCGACCTCGCCACCGGCACCGGCATCGGCTGGGCGCTCCTCGCCTCCGTCAACTTCCTCAAGAAGGACTCTGACCGCTCGAAGGTCATCATCCTCGTCACCGACGGCGAGAACTCCGCCGGCCCCCGCGCCAGTGACGTCATCCCCGCCGCCGTCCAGGGCGGCATCAAGGTTTACTCGGTCCTGATCGGACCCGAGGTCGTCCCACCCTCCCAGGCCGCCAGTCACGATCTCAACCGATCTTCCCGCATGACGGGCGGACAATTCTTCCAGGCCAATGATTCCCGGACGCTCGGGGGCATCTACAACCTGATCGACCAACTCGAGAAACGGGAGCTGATCCAGAAGCGCTACGTTGCCTGGCGCGAACTCTACCAGTGGCCCGCCGGCGCCGGGTCCGCCTTCCTCCTCGGCGGCATCCTCATCACCGAAGTCCTCCGGAGGCGCTCGCCATGAAGTTCGGTCACCCGATCCTCCTGCTGGCCACCCCGGTCGCCTCCGCCCTCGTCTGGCTGCTGCTCCACCTCGCCCGACGCCGCCGAGCCCGGCTGACCCGCGAATTCGCCGGCGGCGCCGGCCGCGCCTGGGCCGACCCCGGCCACCACCGCCCGCGCATCGTGCTCGACACGATCCTCGCCGTCCTCGCCGTCGGCTTTGTCGGGCTTGCCCTCGCGCGCCCCCTCGTTTTCAAGCAAAGCGAACAGTCCGAACTCCAGGGCCTGCCCTACATCCTCGCCATCGACGCCTCCCGCTCGATGCTCGCTGCCGATGTCCGCCCCAACCGCTGGGTCCTCACCACCAACGCCGTCGACCGCTTCCTCGCCGAGGCCGGCAATGACCGCGTCGGAATCATCTCCTTCGCCGGCGTCGCCTACCTCAACGCCCCACTCAGTTTCGACATGACCGCGATCCGCACCACCGTGCGGTATCTCGACCCGGAACTGATGAACGACGCCGGCAGCTCCCTCGCCTCCGCTGTCGATCGCGCCGGTCGTTACTTCGCCTCCAACAACATTCCCCAGCGCGTGGTCATCCTCGTCTCCGATGGCGAGGACCTCGACGGCAACCTGATCCCCACCGCCCGCCGCTGGGCCCGCGAACGCGTGAAGGTCTGCGCCATCGGCGTCGGAACCCCCACCGGCGCCAAGGTTCCCCTCAACCGCTACGCCCCGAATGGCGGCGCCGCCCGAAACACCTTCGGCCAGGAAGTCATCTCCCGGCTCAACGAGTCGAACCTCCAACGCCTCACCGCCGCCACCGGTGGCAAGTACTACCGCCTCGGCGAAAAGGGCGAAGGCCTGCGCCGGCTTCGCGAGGAATTCCTCAAGCCCCTCGCCGAATCCGCCGCCCGCGAGGACCTCCAGAACTATACGGACTGGTTCCAACTCCCGCTCGGCCTCGCCATCGCCTCCCTGCTCGCCCGCACCCTCCTCGCCGCCGACACCACCCGTCGTCCGCAACCCCTCCCCGCCATCGGCTCTTCCCTCATCCGATGACCCATCGCCCGCATCTCCCACTTTGCCCAATCGCCTCCCGTGAGGAACCGTAGCCATTAGACCAAGGGACTCCATGCACAACACGACGCCCTCTCCGGTGAACCTCCTGCGCCTCGGTGCCACCTGCCTGCTGGCAGTCCTGCCGCTCGGTCCCGCCACCGCGGCCGAGGGCGACGCCACCCCGAAGCCCGCCGCCACGCGCCGGCTCGACATGGCGGAACTCCAACCCCTCGTGTCCGGTGGCAAGGCCGCCGAGGCCCTCCAGCAACTCGAGGCCGCCCTCGAAAAGGACCCCGACAACGCCCGCCTCCTCTACAACCACGGCATCGCCGCCTACGCCGCCGGCCGACTCGAGGATGCCCTCGTCTCCTTCGACCGCGCCGAGACCGCCGGCCGCGGCAAGATCGCCACCCTCGCCAAGTTCCAGAAGGGCAATGCCGAGTTCCGCCTCGGCGACTCCGCCCGCCGCAACAATCTCGACGAGACCATCGCCCGCTGGAAGCAGTCGCTCGACAACTACAAGGACGCCCTCAAGGACACGCCCGACGACCCGCGTTCAATGGAGAACTATAAGTTCGTCCGGGGCCGCCTCCTCAACCTCCTCCTCGAGGACGCCCGCAAGCACCAGCAGAAGTCGAAGGATCCGGTCAACTCTCCCTCCCAGAAGATCGAGAACCTCCGCAACGCCTTCGAGAAGTTCACCGACGCCAGCCAGATCGACCCGGAGAGCAAGGAAGCCGCCCAGGGCGAGCAGGAAACCCGCGAACAACTCGCCAAGGAACTCGCCAAGGAAGGCAAGCGCCTCGCCGACCAACCGCTCCGCCAACGCTTCAACCCCCGCGAACCCGCCCTTCCCGACTTCGACACCAAACCCCTCGAGGAAGGCGTCGGCATGCTCGAGGACGCCGACCGCCTCAAACCCAAGGATGCCCAGATCCAGAAGGATCTCGCCGACGCCAAGCAGAAGCTCGCCGACGCCGATGTCCAGCGCGCCCAGCGCTACATGGAACTCGAGGAACGCACCCCGTGGACCCGCGAGAAGCTCGCCGTCCTCCGCATGGGCCGCGAACTCGCCGAAAAGGCGCTCGACCAGGTGCCCAACTACAAGGCCGCCGAAGAGACGCGCGACGAGATCAACAAGCGCCTTGCCCAGATCCACGAGGAGGAGGCCGATGCCCTCCGCGAACAGGCGCCCCAGATGAACCTGGAGCAGCAGACCATGGCCCTCAGCCAGGCCCTCGACCACCTGCAACAGGCCAATGAACTCCAACCAAACCAACCCCAGCTTCCCCCCAAGATCCAGGATACCCAGGAGCGCCTCGCCAATTCCCTGGAGAAGCTCGCCGACCGCCTGATGCAGAATCCGAAGTTCCAGGAATCCATGGAACAGCAGATGGCCCGACTCGAAGGCGCCGACCAGGCCCTCAACGAACTCATGGGCCTCAAGCCCAGTCCCGAGACCCAGCAGAAGTCCGAGCAGGTTGGCGAACAACTCGATGGACTCCGACAGAAGGCCGCCGAGAAGGGCGAGAAGCCCGGCGAACAGGGCCAACCGATGCCCATGCCCGGCGGTCAGATGGGTCAGATGCCCTTCCAGATGGGCCCGCCGATGGACCAGCGCCCGCGTATCAACACCCCCGGTGCCAAGGGCGAGTGGAACTCGAAGGCCATGACCTCCGGCAAGGACTACTGAGCCGTAACCATGCAATAGTAGTCTCACGCGGAGCCGCAGAGCTCGCGGAGAGAGCGGCTGGTCACGAGCCTTGCAACCTCGGCAACCGGTCACCAAACGGTGACTGGCCCGCCTGCCTTCCAAAGCTCCATTCTCCGCGCCTCCGCGTCTCCGCGTGAACCTATTCCCGTTCTCAATCGCATGATTACGGCTGAGCCTCGCCCCCAACCGCCGATGCCCGGGAACGGCGAACCTTCCGCGGCAGCGCAGAATCCATTCTCACCCCGCACCCGCGCGGTCTACGCCGCCTGCGCCATTGGAGCCGTCGCGGCCGGACTCCTGACGCGCTCCAGATTTCTCGACCTTCCCCGCACCGTCGCCAAGTACAGCGGCGACGCAGTCTGGGCTCTGCTCGTTTTCTTCCTTCTTGGGTTCCTCTTCCCACGAAAGCCGACCTGGCGAATCGCCCTCCTCGCCGCCGCCTTCGCCACCACCATCGAGTTCCTCCAACTCTACCAAGCCCCGTGGATCAATCACCTCCGCTCCCTCTGGATCGGCCGGATGATCCTCGGCAGCACCTTCAACCCGCCCGACCTCCTCGCCTACGCCGCAGGGATCTTCGTCGGCATCCTCCTCGACCGCATCCTCGCTTCCCGACTTCGCGGCAGACCCTGATCCGTCGCCAGCGCAGGCCTCGCCCTCAAAGCAGAAAACCCCAGACGGCTACCGCTCGGGCAGAACGTCCATCCAGTAGCCCTTCCGACCATAGTGCTGGTGCATCCCGATTTCGTACTCCCGCGTCAGCAGGGCTTCCTCCGAATACTCCGGCGAATTCTGGATGGTCTCCCGCGACAGGTGGACAAAGACCTTCGAATCGCTCCATTGAACCCGATCGATCCAGAGCGGCGAAACCAGCACCTTCCGCCCGGGCCACCAGTTCGTCGTCGCCACCACCAGATAGCGGATCTGCCACGACGCATCGTCGACCACGAAGTCGTCCACGTGCCCAATCTCCCCATCCAACGCCTGGATGTCATATCCCGTCACCTCCGCCGTGCTCCGCAGGTGCCGGTCCCATGACTTGGCTTCACGTTCGTGTCTTGCCACGGACTTGGGATCCCGATGCGGGATGGCCGTGGTTCCCCAGGCAGCGGCACCACTCCAGTACAACGGCCATCCATAGTACCCGTAGTAGTCATCCTCGAACTGCTGGGAGACGGGCTTGTGACTCTCCAGGGGCGGACTGTCCTCGATCTGCTTTCGGGTCAGGTCGACGCTCAGCGACTTCTCCACCTTGTTCAAACCTCTCAGCGCATAAGGTGAGATCAGGACCTTCCGTCCCGTCAGCCACGAACCCGTCTCCGCGACCAGATACCGAACGGTCCAGTGTCGGTCGTCGAAATAGAATTCCTTCACGTTCCCGATCTCTCCGTCGCGGGCCTCAAGTTTGTACCCGCTCAATGTCTTGACCTTGCTTAGCATCGCTCCTCCTTCACTTCGTGTTGCCGCCCGGATCCGCTCGGCAACGTTCATGGAATCCCGCCCACGGGCGGTTTTCTGATCCAGATCCCAAACGTGCGCCCCTCCCCGCCTCCCCGCCATGGGGTGAAGCGCGACCATCCCACCCAATCCGGCAGCCTCGTCCCTTCCTCCTCGCAGCCAACGGACGCCCGCCCCCTCGTTCAAACCTCCGGCACCAGCAGGAATCCCGTCTCCAGATCCCCCAACACCTGGCTCCGACGCCCCTGCTCCCGGACATGCCACCACCCGATCAACGCGCACACGATCGCATCGGTCTGGTCCTCGATGTCCTTGGTCCACGACTCCTGCAGCAATGCCCGGACCGCATCGCCCGCGTCCACCTCCGGGAACCGTCCGGCCAACGTCTTCAAAAGGTGCCCCTGCAATTCGCGGAACACCTTCCGCTTCTCCGCCACCGTCCCGCGCTTGTACGGCAACCGCTCCTTCAACCCGAACCAACGCACCATCGCCGGATGCGGATACACCTCCGCCAGGCACCGTGCTCCGGTCCATCCCGCGACAAACCCCAACTCCCCCAACCGCGCCGACACCCGCAGCGGTCGCGGACAGAGCCTGCGGTTCACCGGATGACACCCGGACTTGAACCGCCCGAAATGGACGTGGGTCAACCGATCCACCGGACGCGCTCCCGCGTCGTTGACGCAGATCACCGGCCCATCCATGGCAAGGAAACCCGGTCCATCGCCCACGTGCCGCCGGATCAACCCGACCAAGGCCTCGTCCCCCCGGACCAATCCCACATCCACGATACGCCCCACCCCACCCTCGACCCGCAACACGCAATACCCATCCGGCCGCTTGTCCCCCCACGCCAGATCGAGCCCCACGATGCACATGCCGCGACCCTCCGCCCCAGTGCCTCCCTCCGCAACCCCCGGCCCTCGCGCCGTCGCGCCGTCGCGC
>CAIMMI010000287.1 GCA_903842505.1 uncultured Verrucomicrobiota bacterium
CGCAGGAGATTCTGGATCCGGTTATACACGGTGGTGCGGAAATCCAGCTGGTCCTGATAGGTCTGAAGGTTGTTGTACTGGGCCGGATCGACCCCGGTCAGCAGCTTGAGGGGCGTGATGTAGCTGGTCCGTTGGGACAGCAGTTCGGAGCGCAGCACGGACTGGCGTTGGTCGAACTCCCGCTTCTCGTTCCGGGCCTCCACCTCGGCAGACTTGGCATCGCTGACGGCCTCCTGGGCATCCTGATGGATCGCCGCAAAACTCTCGTTGGGAACAAACGATCCATCGTTCTGCAGCGGGTTGAGGCCGGCGTTGATGGTCTCGAACAAATCCCGGGCATTCTTGACGTGTGCCAGCAGGGAGTTGCCCTCGTTCAGCGCGAAATCATTGGTGCTCTGCCCCGCGGCCAGCAGCGCCATGCCGTAATACCCCTGCAGGCCCGCCCGCTTGCACTCTTCCCGGGCCTCGGCCCGCGCCGTGGGATCGCTGATCGACAGCCGGAACAGCTTCTTGGCTTTCTCGACCGTGCCCATCGCCAACCGATCCAACAGGCTGGTCAGCTGCCACCATTCGTTCTTGATGGGGATGGGCTTCTGCGGGGACAGCGACGGATCCTCAAAGGTGATGTACCGCGGAAAATCCGGGAAGGGCTCGCGTCCGGGCTGGGCCTTGGATCGCAGGAGCTCCGGGCCATGCTTCTGGATGACCTGGAACACGTGGAACAGCGCCGCCTGGAAATCGAGCAAGGCCAACTCGATGGCTGCCGTCTCGGTCCGCACCCCCGGCGGCAACGGCAACCGCTGACCCGCGTCATCCGGATTGGTCAGTCGCGGATACTTCACCCGCAGGGCCTGGATCAGCTGCTGGTTCCCCACGAGCAATTGACCCTGCAACAGTTCATTGACGATCTCCGCCGCCAACTGGCGCTGTGCCGGATTCAACCCCTCGGGCCGATCGATGTTCAGCAGCGCCTTCTCCATCAGATGAAAATAGACGCGCTCATCCCCCGTCGCCGACTTGGCCGTGTAGGCCTGCAGGATGTCGTTCCAGTCGTATTGCTCCGGGAAACCGCGCCGATAGGCCCGGCCCAACTGCACGATCTCCAACCCACCGGCCACCGCCGGCAGCACGCGCACGCTGTCCGGAAGGAAGCGGACCACTTCCCGATCTGACGAGTAGGCCGTGTCGTTGGTCCGGATCTGATATCGGACCCGCATCACCACCGGAAAGGACAACGGGCGGGCCGTCCCCGCCGGCAGTTCAAATTTCCACGTGGGGCTGGTGACGTTGTTGGTGACTCCCACGCCGCCCACCACGAAGTTCGTCTCTCCGTTGAAGTTCCAGTCCACCCCCACCACGCGCCCCGGGCGGAGGAATTCGACCTGCGAGTAGAACCGACTGCTCTCCCCCTCCATCACCATCCGCTGTGACGGTCCGAAGGTCACCTTGACGTCGCCGTTCCCCGCCTGGCCCGCCACGATCACGACCTCGGGATCGCGATCCACCTGGGCATTGCCCGTCACCAATCCATTGACGTCCTCCGTCACCCCATCCTCCACCGACAAGGTCTGCCCCGTCCGGGTCGTCACCCGCAACCGGGGCTTGACCCTGTATTGCCCACCCTCCGCCTGGTTCCGGTCATACACCGCATACCACACGGCATTGAGATTCGGCAGGCTGCCATCCTCCGGAGCCACCCCGGACTGGTCATAGATGCCATCCCCGTCCACGTCCCATTCCCAAGCCGCAATCTCCGTCCGCGCCAACGCCCCACCCTTCTCCAGGTACACCAACGTCACCGGATCCCCCTCCTGCACCCGCCACGGCTGGGCGTAGAAACGGAGGGTCTGGGCGGTGAGGGGGGAAATGAGAAGGCCGAGCCACGCCAACACCAGAAGACGAGGGAGAGGGCATTGGCCAGGGTTCATGAGAAGGGGATCCAAGGTGGGATTCACGCCGAGGCGACAGATGCAGCCTAGAACTTGATGATGTAGTTTACGTAGATGTTGATGGGGCGGGTCTGCGATGCCACTCTAGGCTCACCAAAAAGTGGATCAGCCTTGATTGCTTTCGCCATATAAGCGTTAGCGGTTTCCTCACCATACTGGTAAGCGAACCCGTTTACCCCTTCACCACCAGCGAATCGAGTTGTTTCCAGATAAGATCCGTCGCCAGCCTTCTTTCTAACCTCATGCCGATGGCCCTGAAGAGCATCGTTCTGAAACGTTGCAACTCCAAACATAATGTTTGCGCCAGAGACTGACCTTCGGTTCATAGAGTCTGGGTCAAGAGCTTGCACCAAAACGAGCGCCGTGGATACCGTCGTTAAATCCACCTTAACCGGATTCGCCGCCGTGGCATCCCCTTCACTCGCCGCAAAGGCCAATCGATTCGCATCCACATAGATCGTGTAATAGGTCGTATTGGTGGCAAGCCCTCCCGGGAGCGTCCCGGTAAAGCGCACGGGGATGCCGTTGCGACGATACGGATGATTGGCAACCGTCACCGTCTCATTGGCGGTATCCACGGCGGTGATGTTGAGATCCGGGATGTTGGCAATTCCGCGGAGGAACATTCCCCGGTAATCCGGCAGGTGGAAGGTGGTCGATCCGTCGCCGGCGCCGTAAGCCGTGCCGATGGCGGCAAACAGCGCTGCATAGGTCGTCCGGCTCACGGCACTCCCGTCGCAGAAGAACCAGCCGGTCGGAGGCGTGGTAAGATTGGTGCCGGCAAAGGCGCTGACCGCTCCGGCCGGCACCAGCAATTGGGCGACCTCGTTCGCCAACTTGGCGACGGTGATCTGACCATTGGCGATGTTTGCCGACTGAACGGAGTCCACCGCCAACTGCGACGCGGTCACGGACGCCGGGCTCAGTCGGTTTCCCGGAATGGACCCGGTAACCGGATTGCCGTTCCCGAATACGCTCGCCCAACCGTAGCTCTGCCCCTGCACCGGCCTTCCGGTGGCATCCAGCACGTCGAGCGTCCGGGCCCGTTCCGCCTGCTTGGCGGCGAACGCCGGAATGATCATCTGCCGTGGGACCATCTCGACGTCGGGGGTGTTGGGGTTCTGGTCAATATCGACGGTGATGCCGAGGTGGCGGGTGACGCTGAAGTCGATGTTGGTGAGGGGGGCGATGGAGCCCAGGAAGACGTTGACCATGCCATTGAGCACGCCGACGCGTTCATGGCGTTCGGACCACAGGATGTCGCCGCCGACGGGGGCGGTGTAGAGCTGGAACACGACGCTGAACACGCCATTGGTGATCAGCTCACCGCCCTGGTCGGTGAGGCGGCCCTGGAAAGGGATGAGCGTGGATTCCGACTGGGCGGCAAGGCGCCCGGGGGCGAGGCCCGCCAGCAGGGATAGGAGCAACAGGAGACGTTTCATGATGAAAAGCGGCTTCACGGTTCGATTCGGCCGGTCTGAAGTTCGAGGGAGCGGTAGGCGACGCCGGTGGCGTTGGTGACAACGGTGCCCGCCCGGGCCGGGGCAGTACCGAAAACGAATCCGCCCAGGGTAACCGTCATCCGATGTCGCGGGGTCCCTGCGGCAGGAACCGTCTGGGCGTTGTCCCCGAGTCCATTGGCATTCACGGCCCGGACCACGCCATTGGTACCCAGGACGCCCTGGGCTACCGGGAAGACGTCGGTGTCGGCCGGATGCGGGAAGGCAACGACGGGTTCACCGTTGGTCCGTAGTCGCGTGTTGTAACGCGGGTAATCGAAGTTCGCGGGGTCGCGAACATTCTCGAGGACGTTCGTGCCCCGTCGGGCCGTACGGACCTCGTTGGTCACGCCACCCGCCACGATCCGGTTGGTCACCACGCCACTGGCCACCGAACCAGCCCCGGACGCGCCCGATCCGATCATCGCGCCAAGGATCCAGTTGGTACCGCGCCCCGTCACGGAGAGGGGGAAGATCTCCAACCGCCGCACCAACTGCACCGGCGTACCGGTCGATCCCACCACCCGGGCCGACGCCAGGAAGCTGCCGAAGCCAGTGTACTCCACCGGCACGCCGGCAGGCAGCCCGGCGGTGAGGGTGTTCGTCTGACGGCGTCCATCCCCAAAATCCCATTCGATGGAGCGGAGCGTTCCCAGGGAGGCGAGGGCCGCCGGGGTGAGAAACGGCGTCAACCGGGTGAAGAACGGCTGCGCCCCTACGGCCGGCGCAGCCCGCAATTCAGAGACACCGACCGGCACCGCGGCCAGGGGCACGTCGCCCAGGTCCACACCCCGTGTGAACAGGTCGACATCCCGCCGCACCGGCGCAAAGCCAGGGCGCGAGAAGAAGACCGTGAAATCATTCTCAGTCAGGCCATCAAACCGGAAAAGGCCATCGGGCCCAGTGACGCGCTGGGCCACCTTGCCGTTGCCGGACAACACGACCAGCGTCTCGGCGAGGGCTGTACCCGGGGCCGCCGCATCCACGACGCGACCAGTGATGCCAAAGGCGGCGGTCCCCTGCAGCTGCAGGTCCCATCCCGTGAACGTTCCGCGCTCGCTGCCGGAAGCCCACCGGACCACCAACTGCCACTCGCCCCGACCGGAGAGCCCATTGAAATCCTCGAAGGCGAACGGCACGATACCCGAGACCCCGTTCGTCCCAGGCAACGGGATACTCCGAGCCATGCGGCCACCAGGTGATCCGTCGGATCCCACCGGCCCCAGGAGGACCAGTTCCGGTCGCACCGCCCCGCCAAACTCGAGTCGGACGGAGCCCCGCACCCCCTCGACCACGAACTCGTTGGTGACGGTGAGCCGGTTGGTCAGGCTGAAGCTGCCGCCGCCACCGATCGGCGCGTTGGTGTTCACCGTCCGGTTGAACACGCTGGTCAGCGACGGAACCCGCGAACGCCGTTCCAGCTCGAACTCGCCCTCGACCGTGATCCGGCGGCGATCCGGCAACAGGTTCTGGAAGGTCTCCACGTAGCGGCCCACCAACCGGTTCTCGTTCACGTTCGTCCCCACCAGCGTGATCTCGCGTCGCACGGGGAACGGGAACGGATTCGAGTTGTCCAGCAGGCCATCGCCGTTGCCGTCGAAATCGCCAAAGCCGCGCCCACCGCTCTCGTCGTCGGCCCCGGTCCGGAACGTGGCGTAGGGCGGCGCGTTGCGGTCGCCCCGGGGCACCTCGAAGTGGGTATTGAGGAAGAACTCGCGCTGGGTGAAGTAGGCGCCCGACAAGGCCACATCGCGGGGGAACAGCAGGGAACGATCCCGGCTGATGATCGCCCGCAGCGCCGGATCATTCGGATTGCGCGCCCCGTTCTCCCGTTGCAACGCGAGGTACAGGTCGATCTTCCCGATCGAGACATCCCGGTCATTGACCTTGCGGGCCACCGCGAAGCCGGCCCAATCGCCATCGACCGGCGGTACTTCCACGATCACCCGCACCACCCGGCTCTGGCCACCCGCCCAAACACCGAGGGTGTTGGTGTGCCGCCCCGCCGCCAGGCCCGACCGATCCACCTGCACCGTCAGGTGCCCCGGCTCCGATGCCACCACCCCGGAGAGTTCCAGCACCGCCGGAACCTCGACCCGACCCGACTGCAGCGATACGAGGTCCGGACGCATCGCGGCGGTGTCGATGCGGGGATCCCCACCGACGAACGACGCAAAGCGGATCCCGCCCGGCTGCGCGGCATCCACCCGACCCGACCAGTTCATGCGACCGGCGCCCTCATTGAGGACGGTGATCACCTCGGTCCGGATGCCGGCCGAAAAGAAGAGCGTGTCCTGGGTGAACGCGGTGTCGAGCACGCCATTCCCATTGAGGTCATTCGCCCGATCCTCGGTGCCGACGGCGCGGACCGGTCCCTCGGACAGGGGCGGCAGGTCGATGTCCGGCGGCAGCGCAATGGCCGGCTTCGGGGTCAACAGCATTCGTCCCTCGGCCCCGCTCTGCACCCAATAGGCCTTGCCCGGCAGCAAGGTCGTGAGCTCGCGCAATGCCGGTCGAGCCGTGGTGTCGTGCCCCACATACCGCTGGCGCGACGGTGTGGCATCCCACTCCCAGACCTGACGGATGTCCGGCAGTCGGCCCCGGAAGACGGCTTCCAATGACCGGCCCGATTCCTCGACTTCCACACCGGGAAAACCCACGAGGTTCCACCCAGGCCGCAGTTCCAGCGGTCCTTCCCATGGGACGCCCGTCACCGTCACGGAGGACGGGCCGTCCACCTGCACCCAGTACCCGCGGCCGGGCTCGATGGACAGGAGGTCCTGGGGAAAGCCGGTGACGCGGGGTTGATAGCTCTGCCATTCACCCGTGGCCGGGACCGGGGCCCACACCGAAACGACCGGATTGGTGCTACCGGCCCCCACGGGCCGGACCAGGGCGGCAAAGGCCTCCGGACTCAGGGGTTGCCCGACCTGCAGGGAGAGGAGGTTCCAGCCACGCTCCAACACCACCGTCTGGGTCCGGACCGGAGCCTGTGCGCCCAGGCGCATCCCCACGAGGATCATCCAGAGAACCGCCAGAGGAAACACGGACCGGACGCCCATTCCCGGAGCAAAGCCCCGGAAGCCGCCCGCCCGGATGGTGATGATCGGATTCAGCCTCATATCTCAGAATCCCGAGAACAGTTCCGGCGGGTTGCCGTAGGTATAGGTGAAGCGGATGACGATGTCCTTGAGGCGATCGAAGTTCATGTCGCGGTTCACGGGGTTGGCGGTATCGATCTTCAGCACCCATTGGCTGGCAGCGATCGGGCGTCCGGCGAGACCCGCCACGGTGAATTCCGAGGGGGGCCGCCCCGCGGTGGCGCCATTGATCCGGGCCGGTACCACGATGCCGTAGGCAGAACGTTCCGCCCGCGAACCCAGGTTGAAGGTCCGATAGAAGAAGGCGTCGTCGAGCGGAGGATCCGCCCAGTAGGTCCGCAACCGGGCCAACCCGCTCTCCAGCAGGTCCACCTCCGCCACCTGGCGGGTGTTGAATCCGGTGTCCGCCAGCAGGTCCACCTGGATGGTTGCGATGCGCATGTTCCAGCGACTGCCCGTGGCCGGGAACATGGAGTTATCCTCGATCGAGGTCGCAAAGGGGAACTGCAGCGAGGGGTTCGACGGATTGAAGATGTTGGTGATGCGGTTCGCCCGGAGGGTGTCCCGGAACGCCGCCACGCTCTGCGCCATGGTCATCGCCCCCGGACCCGTGGTCTTGAGCCCAAGGATCGTCTCGCGCACCGAGATGGGATCCGCCGTCACTGGCCCGGCATGGTTCGGCCCGCGCACGCTGGTCACGGTGATCCGACGCAGCTTGCTGTCCCAGGCCTCGAGGGCGTCCAGGTAGTCCTTGGACTCATCCGCCGTCCGGACGGTGAAGAGGGATTCGAGGTCCGTGAACTTGTCGAACAGCGGATTTTCCAAGGCAGGGGGTTCGTCGCTGCCCACCGGGATCCGCACCGGATTCTCGTACTTCTCGGTCCACTCGTACTCGAGGGTCTTGGCCAATCGGAACAAGCGGTCGACGGCAAAATCCAATTCCCCATCCGCCCGCCGCTGGGCACTCGACACCACCACGCGAAAACTCGGGTCCTGGAAGTAGAGGTTTTCGGCTGTCAGGCGTGCGTTCGCGAGGTCCTCGATGAGGCGGTCCCGCTGCGCCACCATCGCCTCCAGACGCAACCGCTGCTGGTCCATGGCGTTCTTGGCGCGTCGGATGTCGATGATCAGGTTGCCCTCCTCCAGCATGGCTTTCTTGATCTCGGCCTCCAATTGGATATCAGAGACCTCCGCCTGTTGTGTCGTCTGGATGTCTCGATCCTCTGCGTTCAAGTACCCAGAGATGACGCTGCCGGGGCTAACGCTGATGCTGGATGCCCACGGGGGAAAAAGGGTGCCGGAAACCGAG
>CAIMMI010000288.1 GCA_903842505.1 uncultured Verrucomicrobiota bacterium
CCGCAAAGGCTGGCGACCTTGCCCTGGTTCGCGGACTCCTGACCTTGGTCGAACGGGCGTACGAAGCGTTCGCCAAGGCGCTTTCCGAACACCAGGCCTGAACGCCCGCGTCGGCTCAGCGCGGAGATTCGTTCAGGTAGACCTTCACGTTCCGCGAGGCACGGCCTGCAGCGACGATATCCGGCCGGCCATCACCGTTCAGGTCGGCGACCTGTAGGTCTTCGCACGCCGGATTCAAGGATTCGGAACTGGCCTTTTGGGGCAGGTGCTGGAGGGCGCCTTTTGCAATCCGATGTCCCATATGCTACATGCGGATGTAAATCGAGGGTCGGTCCTGGGCGAGGCGCCGACCGCGGTCGGGGGCGGGTCATTGGCAATCCGATGTCCCATATGCGACATGCGGATGTAAATCGAGGGCGACGCGGGGGACGACCTCGGGGGGTGGTCGTCAGGGAAGGGCGATGGCGTGGAGGGTCTTCATGGTCGCGACGTAGAGGGTCTTGTTGGCGGCGACCGGAGTGGCGCTGATCGGGGCGTCGAGGTCGATCTGGTGGAGGACCCTCTTCTCGCGGGAATGGGCGAGGATCCAGAAGTCGCCGCGTCGGGTCCCGATGTGGACTCGTCCGTCCGCGATGAGGGCGGAGCCCCAGGCCTCACCCTTGAGTTCCTGGGTCCACACGGTCTGGCCGCTGGCGGCGTCGATGCAGTGAAGGACACGCATGGAATCGGCGGCGTACACGAGTCCATCCTGGACGGCAGGCGTGGCCATGGTGTGGCGACCGAGGGGCGTCGACCAGATGAGGTGGGTGGGGGTCACGTCTCCGGTGCCGGAGGGATTGATGGACTTGAGCCACGCGTTGTTCTTGCCCCAGAACCAGTCGCCTCCGCCGGCGACGTAGAGGCGGCCTTCATGCCAGACGGGCATGCCGTAAATGTTGCTGGGGCTGACGGCCTTGTTGCTGTTGTAGCGGTGGACTTCGTCCTTGGGAGCCTCCGGATCGAAGTCGAACTTCCAGGTCGCCTTGATGCGGGGGATGGGCGTGGCTGTCTGGAAGGATTTGGGCAGAAGGTCGAAGCCGTAGAGCACCCCGTCGCCGCCGGCGAAGAAAAGCCGTTCCTTGCCATCGACGCGGGCGAGCGAAGGCGAGGACCAGGTGCAATGGAAGATGCGAGGGGCGATGTTCTCGTCGTCGCGGGCGAGGATGCGGCCGGTCTTCTTGTCGAGGACGAGGAGGCTGGGGGCGTCGGGTGTGCGGATCTTCTTGTGGGTGTTGTCCACGCCCGTGCCGGAGTTCAGGTAGAGGTGATCGCCGTGAATGAGGATCGAGGTGTGAGCGGCGTCGTGGGACCAGATGCCGGCGTCGCGGGTGAGGTCCGTATGCCAGATCACGTCGGCGTCCAGGGGACCGGTGGGGATGGCGGGTTGGTCGGCCGGGGACTGGAGTCGGGCTTCGTCGGTGAAAGGACCGTCGTTGCCGTTGGAGAGGCCGGCGAGGTCGAGGCAGACGACTTCGCCGCGACTGGTGACGATGTAGACGCGGTTGCCTTCCACGGTGGCCGGGGAGGAGATGCCGGACTTGGGCCAGTCGAGGTAAGGGTCTTCGGTGCGTTTGGGGACGACGAGTTGCCACGCGAGTTCGCCCGTGGACTCGTGGAAGCACATGAGGACGCCGCGATCGCCCTGGTGCCGGGCGTCGCGGGGTTCGCCGTTATTGGTGCCAATGAGGACGCGGCCGTTGGCGATGACAGGGGAGGAATGGGACTCGGTGCCGAGGCGTATCGACCAGCGGATGTTCTGGCGGTTGGTCGGGTTGAAGGAGTCGGCAAGCCCGGTCTCGGCGGAGGTCTGGTTCCGGGTCCAGGCCTGGCCGAGTTGGGGATGATCGGCGGCGGAGAGTGGGGAAGCGAGGGCGATGAGAAGGGTGCTGAAGGCGACGAGGACGTCGCTGCCCCGAAGGGAAGTGGACGGGTTCACGCGAGGAGTTCGGGGATCACCTTTCCGGCGATGCCGGTGAGGCGGGCGTCGAGGCCCTGGAACTTGATGGAGAGTCGGGTGTGCTCGATGCCGAGGGCACGGAGCATGGTCGCGTGGAGATCGTGGACGTCGATGGGGTTCTCGACGGCGGCGTAGCCGAGTTCATCGGTGGCGCCGTAGACCGTACCGGGTTTCATGCCGCCGCCGGCCGTCCAGACGGTGAAGCCGGCGTTGTGGTGGTCGCGTCCGTCGCCGCCCTGGCTCATGGGGGTGCGCCCGAATTCGCCGGCCCAGACGACGAGGGTTTCGTCGAGCATGCCGCGCTGGCGGAGGTCGGTGATCAGGGCCATGCAGGCGCGGTCGATTTCCTGGGCCTTGAATTCGACGCCCTGTTTCACGCCGCCGTGGTGGTCCCAGTCCTTATGGTAAAGCTGGATGAAGCGTGTCCCGCGTTCGGCGAGGCGGCGGGCGAGGAGACAATTGGCAGCGAAGGAACCGTCGCCGGGTTTGCAGCCGTAGAGTTCGAGGGTGGCGGCGGATTCCTTGGAGACGTCCATGAGCTCGGGGACGCTGGCCTGCATGAGGAAGGCCATTTCGTACTGGGCGATGCGGGTGGCGATCTCGGGGTCGTCGACGAGGGAGTCGTGATGCGCGTTGAGTTGGTTGACGGCCTGGACGACGCGTTGCTGGCGTTCGCGGGTCACGCCGGGCGGGTTGCCGAGGTAGAGGACGGGGTCGCCTTTGCCCCGGAGGTGCACGCCCTGGAAGCGGGACGGCAGGAATCCGGCGGCCCATTGGCGGGCGGCGATGGGTTGGTTCTGGCCGCCGCGACCGAGTGAGGTCAGGACGACGAAGCCTGGCAGATCCTGAGCGTCCGAGCCGAGGCCATAGGTCAGCCACGAGCCCATCGAGGGTCGACCGGCAATCTGGGAGCCGGTGTTCATGAACATGTGGGCGGGGTCGTGGTTGATGGCCTCGGTGGTCATCGACCGGATGAAGCAGATCTCATCGATGACCGACCCGATGTGGGGGAAGAGTTCGCAGATCTCGGTGTTGTTTTTCCCGAAGGCCTTGAACTTCAGTTGGGGGCCGTAGCAGACGAGTTTCTGGCCCTGGAGCTGGGCGATCTGCTTTCCCTTGGTGAACGACTCGGGCATGGGCTGGCCATGCATGGAGGCGAGCTTGGGCTTGGGGTCCCAGGTCTCGAGGTGGGACGGGCCCCCGGCCATGGTGAGCCAGATGACGCGTTTCGCCTTTGGGGTGAAGTGGTAGGGCTTCACGACACCGGGCCAGCGGTCCTTGCCGGGAACGGCAGTGGCGGCGAGGGCCCCCGGCTTGAGGATCGAAGCGAGCGCGAGGGCGCCGAGCCCTTGGGACGTGCGTCCCAGGAACGTACGCCGCGTCTGCTGCTGTTGGTGGAACTGACGGAACTCGTCGGCGGGAGACATGGTCAGGAGCGGGTGATGGTTTCGTGAAGGTTGAGGAGGGCCCGGGCGATGTCGGTCCAGGCGGCGAGTTCGGCGGGGCTCAGGGTGGTGGATGGCTTGGAGGCACCGAAGCCGAGGTAGGCGCGCGCGGCCTCTGGATCGGCCTGATACTCCTTCAATTGTTGGTCCAGAAGGCGTGTGAGGGCTTCAACCTCGGTCGCCGAGGGCTTGCGTGTGAGGGCCTGACGCCAGGCCCATTCGACGCGTGCCTGCGGATTGGCTGGAGCTTCGCGGAGGATACGCGTGGCAAAGGCGCGGGCCGCCTCGACGTAAGAAGGATCGTTGAGGAGGACGAGCGCCTGCTGCGGGATGTTGGATCGGGACCGTTCCGCGGCGCATTCCTCGCGGGTGGGAGCATCGAAGGCGAGCATCGACGGGTGGGCATAGGACCGTTGCCACCAGGTGTAGAGGCCGCGGCGGTACTGGTTGCCCCCATTGCTGGCGTCATAGCCGCGCTGGGGGAAGTTGAGGTTCTCCCAGTAGCCATCGGGTTGATAAGGCTTGGCACTGGGACCACCCACGACGGGAACGAGCAGGCCAGAGAGGGCGAGGGCGTTGTCGCGGACGAGTTCGGCGTCAACGCGCCATCGGCCCTGTCGGGCGAGTTCGCGGTTCTCCGGATCGCGGGCGAGGGCGTCGCGGGAGGCCGTGGAAGACTGACGATAAGTCTGGCTCAGGACGATGGTTCGCACCATGTGGCGCGTATCCCAACCGGAGTCGCGGAACTCGCAGGCGAGCCAGTCGAGGAGGGGTTGGTTGACCGGCGGTTCGCCCTGGGCGCCGAGGTCATCCAGCACCTTGGAGAGGCCGATGCCGAAGAACTGCTTCCAGGTCCGGTTCATCACCGTGCGGGCGGTGAGCGGGTTGGACGGCGAGACGATCCAGTCGGCGAGGTCGAGGCGGTTGAGCTTCCGGTTTGGCTGCGGGAAGTTGGCGGCAAGCGTGACCGGGAGGGCGGGTTGCATGACGTCGCCGGTCTCGATCATCCAGTTGCCGCGGGGAAGCACGCGGACGGTGCGGGGTTCGCCACGTTCGGTGACGATGCAGCGGGGCAGGGCAGCCTCGTAGTCGGCGAGGGACTTTCGGGCGTCCTCGAGCAGTGTCCGGACGTCGGCGAGGACCGGCGTCACCTTGCGGAATTCAGCCTGAAGACGGTCACGCTGCTCGGGCTTGCGCTCGGCCTCGGGGATGCGGAGGACCTCGGCAATCGCGGCCGGCGGTGGGAGTGCGCCCGGGGAGCGGACGGCATCGGCGCGGTCGCTGGTGGAGAGTCGGAACCGACCGAGCGTGTGATTGCCCTGGCCGTGACGTTGCTGGAGTTCGAGGACCAGTGTTTCCCCCGGGGCGACGCTGACGGGGGAAGCGGTTTCGAGGAGCAGTTGGTGGGGCTGTCCAGCCTGCGGTAGGATCGCCCAACCGGAGCCGGGGCCCTTGGAGTCGGCGTCGATCGTCGATCCGGCAGTCCAGGCCTTGTAGGGATTGTTCTCGGCGTGGCTGGTCTGCTCGTGCGTGGCGCGGGCGAACTGGAAGGAGACCGGGCGCGGGGAGGCACCGTCGCGCTCGATGCGGGCGACGATTTCGGTCAGGACGAAGTTGCCGTTGCCGGCGCGGCCGGGGCCCTTGGACGGGAGTGAGTCGTCCGGCAGGGCTTCGATGCGGAGCGCCGCGAACGACGGCGGCGCGTTGGTGAAGCGGATGGTGTAGGTGTCGACGTCGGGGTTCTTGCCGGAGGCGAGGATGGATCGATCGTCACGGACCTTGAGGGTCGCGCCGCCGGCCGATTCGGAGAGGGCTGGGGCAAGGCGCGTCCAGCGATCCTCGGCAGCGAGGGCATCGGACTGTTGGCGAATCCAGGAGGCGAAGGCTGGGGCGAGTTCCGGGCGGGGCCCGTTGAAAAGGGCTTCAAGGCCCCGGACGTTTTCCTGACGGCGATGAAGTTCCTTCGCCTGGGATTCATCAGGAACAAAGATCCCGTCCTCGCGACGGCCAATGATTGCCTCCTTCACGTCCGCGAAGAACGCCCCCATGGCGTAGAAGTCGCGGGTGGAGATGGGGTCGAACTTGTGGTCGTGACACTGCGCGCACCCGATGGTCTGCCCCATCCAGACGGCGCCGACGGCACGGACGCGGTCGGTCAGGTAACGGGATTCGTAGTCCTTGGTTTGCGCGCCGCCTTCCTCGGTGGTCAGGAGGAGGCGGTTGAATGCGGAGCCGACGCGCTGTTCGAGTCCGGCGGCGGGAATGAGGTCGCCGGCGATCTGTTCGCGGGTGAAGACGTCGAAGGGCTTGTTCCGGTTGAACGCCTGGATGACGTAGTCGCGGTACGGCCAGATGTTCCGGGGATTGTCGGAGTGGTACCCGATGGTGTCGGCGAAGCGGACGACGTCGAGCCAACCGATGGCCATGCGTTCGCCGTAGTGCGGGGAAGAGAGCAGTCGGTCGACGAGGCGTACGTAGGCGTCGGGCGAGGAATCCTTTTCGAAGGCCTCCACGTCGGCCGGGGCGGCGGGGAGACCGAGGAGGTCGAAGTGGAGGCGACGGGCGAGAGCGCGCCGGTCGGCCTCGGGAGAGGGGGAGAGGCCGAGCGAACCGAGGCGCTGGCGGACGAGATGGTCAATGGCCGCGGGACCAGCAGGAGCGGCGGGACGGATGGGAGCCTGATAGGCCCAGTGCCCCTGATACTCGGCGCCCTCGGCGATCCAGCGGGAGAGGAGTTCGCGTTGGGCTGGGGTGATTTGCTTGTGGGATTCCGGCGGCGGCATGACGTCGTCGGGATCGGACGTCAGGAGTCGGCGGACGAGTTCGCTGTCGTTGGGTTTGCCGGGGACGATGGCGGACTTCCCGGACTTTGCGGCGGCGGTGGCGGTGGTGCGCAGGTCGAGGCGGAGGCCGCCCTTGATCTTCTGGGTGTCCGGCCCATGGCAGGCGAAGCAATTATCGGAAAGGATGGGGCGGACGTCGCGGTTGAAATCGACCTTGGCGGCGCTGGTGGCAGCCCGTCCCTCGGAGAGCGACAGGGCGGCCGCAACGGCCAGGCTGATTCCATGGATTTGGCGGGCGATTCTCATCTCAAGCGGGGGCTTGGGAAAACGATGCAGGACCTGCGGAACGAATCCAACGGTGATTTGGGGAAAAGACCTTGGGAGGGAGCGTCCTCACGGGCCGATGCGGAGTCCCAGGTTTCAAGATTCAAGGTACAAGCCCTGAGAACCTCAAACCCCGAGGCGGTTCGACGGAGGTCAAAAGCTCCGCTTGCGCGGGGCGAGCGCAGGATGGCAGGGTCGTCCCCTCGATAACATGGCAGTCAATGTTCGTATCCCGACCCCGCTCCGGAAGCTGACTGGAGACGAGGAATTGGTACAGGTTCAGCCCGGCACGGTAGCAACGGCGTTCGCCGAGATGCAGCGGCGCTTTCCCGGCATCCAG
>CAIMMI010000289.1 GCA_903842505.1 uncultured Verrucomicrobiota bacterium
GGCGGCAATGCCGTTGGTTTCCGGGTTGAAGGTGATGTGCACGAAGGAGGGCAGGCCTTCGGGCGTGAACGTGGCTCCCTGCAGCGGAGTGTCCCCCAGGTTCACCAGATGAACCGTGTTGGTGACCGGAGTCTGCGGGAACACGCGGAGTTGCTGGGATGGAGGATCAAACCGTGTTCCATAGAGCGTGAAGGAGGCCTGCGGAGTGGCGTCGGAAACGCTCGGGTGGTCGGCATGAGCAGTGAAGCGACCCGCCTCGCCGGGCAAGGGTTGGAAGGTATAGGCTACCTCACCCTTGGCATTCGAGAAGACCTCGAAGCTCTGTGAGGTTCCGCGCGAGTGGATCCGGATGAGGACTGGGACGCGAGCGGCGGGGGAATTGTCCGATGGATGATACGCGCGGCCGGTAAGTTGGATCGGGGTGTTCGCCGGCGCATCGCTGACGTTCGCCGCCACGGTCGCCGTATACGAGGGCTTCACGCGCAGCGCAGCGGACGTGGCCAGTCGGTTGTTGAGCTTCGAGCCATCATTGACCCGGCCCGTCTCGTCCACGACCACCAGCAGGTAGAAGTCCGAGGCCACGTTTGGCAGCGTAATGGTGGTCGAATTCGTGTACCGCCCATGCAGCGGAAGTCCGCCGTCGTGGAAACGCGTTCCGATCACCTGACCGCCGACACCGTCCGCACGCGTTGAAATGTAAATGCGGTCGAACCAGAAGCCATCGGCGTCGCTGAGACCGTTGTTGGTGACCACCCACGACACCGTGATGGATTCCCCGGTCGAAGCCGAAGTCGGCGCGGTGATGGCCGCCGCCACCAGATCTGGGAGATCGATGTCCGAGACGGAAATGGCAGCCTGAGCCGGATTGAATCCGTTGGCCGTGGCCGTGGCGGTCACCGGTCTGGTACCGGTGGGTTGGTTATCGGTGGCGGTGGATACCGGGAAGGTGAACGCCGTGGATCCCTTGGGAATGGTGACCGTGGGCGGCAGGACGAGTTCTGTGACATCACCCGAGCTCAGCGTCACCACCAAGGCTTCGGTGCCGGGCGTATTGCGCGTCACCGTGGCAGTCGTCGCATTGCTGCGGCCCTCCGAAACGACCGGCACCCCGAAGGTCAGTCCCAGCGTGGGGCTGTTGTCATCGGTCACCGTGATCAGGTCAGGTGAAACCTCACCGATGGGAGTGGAGCCGGTGAAGTCGAGGATTTGACCGGCCAGAACCGCGGTTCGATTGCCCGTCACCAACGAGTCGCCGGTCACTCCGATATTGAAGGTCACCGCCTCGGAGTTCGCCGGGATGGTGACCGTGGTGGGGAAGTTGATGGGCGCGTCGCCCGTCTTGGACAGGCGCAGGAGCACCGGTTGATCCAACGCGCCGGCGCGGGTCAGGGTTCCGACGGCGGCCGAGGCCCCGGCGGATTTCGGGAAGATCCGTGGTGTCACCGTGAGGGTGACGCTCGGAACCACGGCGTCGCGGACTTCGAGCGCTGCGTTTGCCTTGGCGTATCCAGCCGAACTGGCGGTGAGGATCGCTGCCGTCGGGCCCTGAAGCCTCGGCAAGGCGGTCGTTGGCACCGGGAAGGTCACCGAATCACTGCCCGCCGGAATGACGATCGCGGGAGGGACGGACACCCGGAACGGGTCGGTCGAACCGAGCGACACGGTCAGGGGCGATCCATCGACGGGATACCGCGTGACGCGGGCCTGAACGAGGGTTCCTTCCACCGCGCGGTTGGTGGACAGTGTGAGCGACAACTGGGCGAAGTCATCGTCCAGCACCGTCACGGTGGCGGATGAGGGGGCGAAGGCTGCAGCGGAAGCAGTGACCACGAGATCCCGCGGCCCTGTAATGAGTCCATCGGGAAGCGGTTGGATCGGGAACGAAGTGCTGGAGGCGCCAACCGGGATGACGACGCTCGCCGGTACCGCCGCACGGTCAGGCAGGTTGGCCACCAGCGAGACGGTCAGTGCCTGTGCGGTCGAGCCGTTGCGTGAAATCGAGGCGGATACCGGGCGGGTATCGGATTCGTGGATCGATGGTTGTCCCATCACCAGGGAGAGCACGGAGGGGATGGTGGTGCTGTCGGTGCTGTAGGCGTCGTTGTTCGACTCGTTTCCTTCGGCGATCACGTCGCCGCTGTCCGTGCGGACGCGGAATCGATACGAACCGGCGACTCCCGTGCGGGGGATGGTGAAGGAATTGGTCACGCGCAGCGTGGCCCCGGGGGCCAGACTCGCCGTGGTCGACGAACTCCCCACGAAGGTTTCACCGGGTGCACTGGGCGCGGTGGTGAGGGCAATCGTATCCTGCCACCTTCCCGTCAAAGTCACGTTGCCGTTGTTTCGCAGGACATAAACGAGCGGGAAGGCGACCCCCGGCGTGATGTTGGCTGGGGCGATGACGCTGTCGATCGAGAGATCTGCACCACCCAGGATGGCGATGGCCGCCGTGTTGTTTTGTTCAGCGGTGTCGTTGGCATTGTATTCGGGGACCCCATTGATGGGGTCGAGCCGCACCCACACGGCCAGTGAACCGTAGACATCGGCGGAATTTGGCAAGGTGAGAGCGACTGAACGGGTTGCCGCGGACGAGGCTTCGAGGCCGTCCGCCGGGAAGTTGGTGGAGATCGTGGCGAGCACGACATGGCGGGTCGTGTTACTGACGATGACCAGTTCCGTCCAGGGACCGGCAGCGTGGGCAGCGCCCGTATTGGTGGTGGTCCAGGAAATGGTCACCGGAAGCGCCGGCGTCCAACCGGCTGCGGGTTGAGCGGTCAGTGCCACCAGTTGAAGGTCCGGATACGGTGCCAGGGTCCCCGTCAGGGACGTGGTGCGCGCATTGTTGCTTTCGCCGGTTCCCGCGTCATTGACCTCGGCATTGGAGTTGCCGGCATCGGCTGTCACGACCACCTGGAGGGGGCCTGCGGACTGGGCCCCATCGGGAAGTCGAACGGAGACACTGCGGTTGAGCGTGGCACCCGGAGGCAGCGGGGGAGTGTTCCCGCCTGCGGAGCGTACGGCCAGCGCGAGCCCCGATGCATTGCGCACCACCACTCGGTCCGAGAAGTGGTTCGTCGCGGGTGCATTGCCGGCGTTCCGCGTGGTCCACGCCAAATCAACCGTTCCACCCGACTGTTGGGTTTCCGGTGTGACGGACACCGAATCAACGACCAGGTCCGGTCCGCTGGCGGTGCCGAACAGGGGCAGGGTCGAAGTGGGCGGGACGGTATGGAATCCGAAGTTAACCACACCCTTTTCCGTGCCTGAAAGCGCCCGGCCATTGATCACGAAGTAATACGCCCCCGTGTAAGGCAGCACGAACACGTCGCGGTCAAATCGGACATCGTGATCGAAAAGCACCTCCCCCCGCGGGCCGAACAAGCGGGCGCCGGGCGTACCATTGAATCCGACCGATCCGAGGCTGCGGTAGTAGAGTCGGTCTCCCGTGAGTCCCTGAAAGCGGAAGATGCGGGTCTCGTTATCGGCAAATGATTGGGGAGCGTTGACGCCGAGCGTGAGGGGAGTCCCTTCCGTGGCGTCCAACACCCGGAACAGGATCCGGTTGGTCGCCACTCCTCTGCCCTGAAGGGTAAGGGTTGAGGTTCCGGTCGGCAGAAGCTTCAACTGAGCCCGGTCAGAGTCTTCGATGTTGTACAGTTGGGTTTGGAGGACCAGTCCGGAGGACGTCTCGAGGCGTGCCTCGATGTTGTCGCCGCTTCCGATGTTGTCCAACAGCACCAGTCGCGGAGTGGAGGTGGTGAGTTGGAAGGACTGTTGCTGGCGGGGCATCTCGATCCGGCCGTCGACCAACTCACCCAAAGCCAGCGGACGTGTTCGGTCGATCACCTTCCAGAGAATGAGCTGATGGTTCCCCGCTGTGTTGGTGGCATCGCTCAGGGCGGAGACCGAGAGGACATGGGCACCGGCCTGTGGGAACACCAGACGGTCCGTGTACCCGTTGAGGCGCGGGCCGTCCCAACCACCGCCGTACGGGTAATAAACTTCCGCGTAAGGCCCGCCGGAAGGCTCATAACCCGAGTAGCCCAGGCCTTGCATCAGGTAGGTGTCGCCGGCCTGAACATCGAACTTGTACAGCGCGGCGCGGTTGGCGGGCGCGTTGGTGCCGGTCACCGGGGTGTTGAGCGCGAGGGATTGCGCGTCTGCCAGATCACGAAGCGCGAAGCGGAACCGCGGTGTTGCCGCGCCGCTGGCCTCAAAGCGCAGGGTGTAGCTCCCGGCAGCCAGTTGGAGTTGGTTGGCCGCGGCAGAGTTGCCTTGGTCTGTGCCCGATAGATTGTACGAGGTGAATACCGGACCCTCGGGGCGGAACAGGCTCACGGAAACCTGCGGGTTGTTGTCGGCCATTGTGTCGATCAACAACTGGCGCGGCTCAGTCAGCGTGAAGGTGTATTCCGCGTATGCCCCGGGCCCCGGGATCTGACCGTCATAGACCTGCCCGATCGAAAGGGCCACGCGGCTGTCGATACGGTGCGAGGCCAGTCGGAAATGGACCGTGCCCTTCGTCGCGGTATCCGAGGTACGCACCGTCGTGTATCCGAAGTAGTACCCCGTGGCCGGCAAGGTGAACTCGTTGTAGGTGTCGGTGTACGTGGACGAGAGGGCCGCACCGGTGGGCGTTCCCAGCCAATAGGCGGGCCGGGTGGAGAAACTCGTGTTGGGCGCGCCAGCCCAGGCCATCCGTTCACCGGCCGTGCCGAAGAAGCGGAAGACGCCCGACTGCAGCGCGGGATCCTGGACGAGGGCGAGGTCGGCGTCGACGGCCACGATGGGTGCAGCCTCAAGATCCACGAGACGGAATGCGTAGGTTTCCGACGAACCGGCGACCGTGAGTTGGTAGTCGCCGGGTTCAAGAACGAGGACACTGGCCGGGAATCCGGGTGCATCGATCGTGGATAGCGGGACTGCATCGAGGACCGTCCGTTCGCGGTTGCGCAGCGTGACGAGGACAGGTTGGGCATTCAGCGCGTCCAGATGGAGGTAACGCGTGGTGGTGGTGGAGAAGGTATAGCCATGGGCCTGCGCGTCGGTATAGCGGACACGGAATCCACCGGGACCCCCGTTGTTGGCCCAGATGAATTCGAGTCGGTTGTCGCCGGCGACAAATCCGCCCGCGAGGTTGAATTCCGGCGCGAAGCTCCCGTAACCGACCTTGCTGTATCCGGCGCTCTGCCCATTGAGCAGCACGTCGAGCAATTGGTCGTCGGTCGCGACGCCGATGCGCAACGAAGCGGATTCGGGGTTGGCACCCGTGACCTGAAAGCGGGTCTCGTATCGGTAAGCGCCCGCCGCAACGTTCGCGGTGCCGGGATGGATGGGGCCCAGCCAGCCCGAGGTCGCGTCGGCGGCGAGCCACGCCGGGTGCCCTTGGATGACCAGGGCAGGCGTGGGTGGGACAGGGGTGACGGGCTCGGCGGAGGCCAGCACGGTATAGTGAGGATCGACCGTTCCCGGCGGGAGCGGTTTGCCGTCGTTGTCCACGCCAGAATTGTACAGGCCAGTGAACCGGTTGAGGTTGGTTGCCTCCAACGTGCCTGTGACCACCGCGCCGATGGACAGGGGTTTGCCGATCCATGGAGTCGGGGCGTTGGTGCCGCCGTCCATCACCTGGAACTGCACCGTGCCGTTGGTGGCCGATTGGCTGATGGGACCCCCAATCAGCAGGACGTGCTTGCCTGGCAAGACCGCCTTGAAAGTCCTTGGACTGGTGGCGTCGGATTCCCAAACGCGCCTGCCTGCCGGATCCACCAACGACCACGCTGGATTCTGGGTGAAGCCGGTGCGCGCTATGGGTTGAAAGGTGGCTGTCTGCCCCTGGGCCAGGATTAGCGGCCTCGAGACCGTGGAACTACCCGGGGCCAGCGTTGCGGTCTGGGTAACTCCAAAGGGAATGGGGGTTCCCGCCTCCAGATCGACCATCCGGAAGGAATAGCTTCCCGTGTTCGCCTGATTTGCAAAGACCCGGAAATCATACGCCCCGGGAGGGAGGAGGTAGGTCCACCATCGGTCTGCCCCGAAATTGTCGTTCACCACCTCGCCTGTCGGCCCGGCGAGCAGGAACTGCCGATTGCCGGATTCGAGGCCATCGATGCTGATTCGATGCGGCGCATCCAGCGTGAAGGTGAAACGGTCCACATCGCCCGCGGGAGTGATCTCGGCTGCGATCGTCTGACCGAGCAACAGGGAGGCGTTTGAAATCGGGACTTGGGTGACTCGGATGAGCGCCGTTGCCGGGACGACGGGTTGGCTCAGGCTCCCGCCAATCATCAGGTCGTAAGCCCCCGTGACGGGCGCCTCCGTGACCGAGTTGTTGTTGAACCCGAGTTGGGTTCCGGACGGAGAGAGCAGCATCCAACCGGGACGGTAACCGGCCGAAAAGCCGGATGCCGGGTCGACTTCGACCCGGATGCGTTGGCCCGCCACCAAATGGATCCTGGCAAAACGAGTGCTGCTGGCCGACGGGAACGAGATGGACTGGGTGGTATCTGGCAGCACGGCGACGGCGTCGTCGGGTGTCACGACCTGGAAATCGTATGAAGGGGTTTCCCGACCGTCGCTTCGGAGCGTGAATGTATAGCTGCCTGCGGGGAGGTCGTATTGCCACCAACGATCGGCCCAGAGGGCGTCATCTACGACCACGCCTGCGGGACCGGAGAGATTGAACCGGATGTTGCCCGAGGCGATCGGGTCGATACTGATCCGTGTGGGTTGGGCGAGATTGAACCGGTAGGTGCGTTGCTGGCCCGGTTGCTGGAGGGATCCGGCGACACGGGTGTTGATCTGGATGTCTTCGGTCGTGTTCTGAACGGGAAGGAAGGCGTAGGTGGCGGTACCGCTGGCCCCGCTGTCACCGGAGGCGCCGTTGATCAGCAAGGTGTAGGTGCCGGAAACCGTGGGCGTGATCACGCCGAGGTCGCGGAACGAGGTGTCCCAGACGATCCGGAGCGCGGGATCCAGCAGGGTCCAATACGCCGTGCCGTAGGTGTTGAATCCGGACTGACTGATGGCCCGGGTGTAGAACGGTTGGCCGGCCACGAGATCCACGCGCTGGATATGGCTCCAGGTGTTGGGGAGGGTGACGGTGTTCGTTTCGCTCAGGGCAATGCTGGGGCCGGAGCCCAGGTTGCTCAGCGCGAAGCGGTATCCGGGTGTGTCGCTGCCGTTGGCATAGACGACGACCTGGTAGTCACCGGGAATCAGTTCCTGAACCCAGAGGCTGTCGTTGTTGAACCGTGGATTCCACACGGTCCCGGACGGTCCATCGAGTCGCCAATAGGCGAGGGTGTTGGTCCGGATGTCCATGACGACCTGAGTGGGTTCGGAGAGGGTGAACCGATGTGTGAGGATCTGGCCCGGCATTTCGATTTTCCCGGAGCATTCGGTGCCCAATGCCAGATCGAGTTGGCGATGGGTGACGGGGATCAATGCGTAGCTGCGGGTGATTTCTGCCGGGGTTTCGTAGACGGCACTACCGAAGCCGAGGGTGTACGTTCCCGTATAGGGAGCCGTGAATGTGCCGATATCTCCATTGCCCGCTTCCACGAGGCCTCGTGAGGGATACCGGAGCGGGTTGCCAAACGGATCGAACCAGCGCCAGGCAACGCCGTAGTCGGAGCGTGAAACCGCCTGTACCTGACTGTAGATGCGATCGCCGGCCGTGAGGTTGACCCGGACGAAGGTATCGTCGCTGGCCGGGGAATTCGTGGCGCGGCGCGTTTGGCCGTCGGCGGTGATCAAGGGGGCGTTTGCCAGATTCTGGAAAGTGAAAGCCACGGTCTGCGGCGCGCCGGAGACGGTGCTCCAGACCTGAACCGCATAGTCCCCTTCCGGGGTTGCACGCACGACCCATTCGTCGTCGACGAGTCTTCGGGAATCGAGGATCCCCTGAGGTCCGCGCCATTCGACGCGGACCTGGGAGTTGGGCGTGTTGGGGGCGAAGGCTATCTGGGTCGGGGCGTCCAGATGGAACCGGTACACGTTGGTGAACGGCGCATTGTTCGTGTAGCGGTAGCGCTGCCCCAGGACGAGGGTTTCACCATCGGGGAAAGGCGGGGTGTTGCCGAGCGGGACGACGTTCAGGCCGAATGAGCCCGGGTTCAGATTGGGGATATAACCTTCAACCAGCACCGTGTAGTTGCCATCGGCCTGCAGGTGCTGGATTGACCCGGTCTGGCTGGTTTGGTCCAGGACCTGTCCGAACGGATCGACCAGACGTACGGAAACCGAAGGCAGGTTGGTGGCAAGCAACCGCACCTGGACCTTGTCCCCCGCCTTCCCCGGGAATTGGTAAAGGCGGCTGGCATTCCCTGGAAACAGGGTTCCGGTGACGGCAGCTCCGGGCGTGATCAGCGCAGCGCTGGAAAGGGGCGTCAGGTTGAAGGCGTAGGTTGGTAGGGTCCTGGGATTGCCACGAACGGCGAGGTCGTAGCCACCCGGGGCCAACTTCAGGATGACCGACCCATTGTCGATGTTGTAACCGTCCGAGGATCCGAACGTTCGGTTGGCCACCGTGCCGAAGGGGCCTGTGAGCGTCCAACTCGAGTCCTGGTCGGGGATCAGGGAATCGAAGTACCAGTTCTGGATCCGATCACCGGCCACCTCGAAGTGGTACTGGTCGGTTGCCCCATACTCGGTGATATCTCCAACAAACCCTTCAAGGGCACGCACCGTGAATCCTTGGGTCTTGGGCGATTGATTGTCCGGGCGCGTCTGGGCGATGCCGACCGTGAAGGCGAGGTCCTGGGGCACCGAAGCCACGGCTTGCAAGGTGACAGTGGCGGTGGACCCCGCCGGAATGGCACCCAGATTGGCGGTGAATCCCGTTCCGACGCTGCGGGTGGAACCCTGGGATGCGGTGATGCCTGGAAGGGTCACTTCCGACGGGATGGATCCGGTCAAAACCAGCCCCGCGGTCGGTTGGGGGCCGAAATTGCGAACGAGAAACCGGATTTCCGCCGCTTTTCCCACGGATGCGAATTTGGGCGATTCCACCGAGAGCGTGGTGGATGCCATCGCGTTGGTGTCGACGATCCCGATCCGTTCGACCGTCAGGGCATTGAGGATGGCGTTGTGGTCGCTGTAGTCGTTGCTGGTGTTGGAACCATCCAGACGGATGACCACGGACGGCGACAGGGCGAGGTAAGTGTGGCTGATCAGGGCTTCCTGACGACCTTGCCGAATACCTCCTTGAGCGACGCCGGGGTTGAAGTCCTTCACCACGAGGTCGTCGTCGACGAAGACATCGAACCCACGGTTGCAACAGCCCTCCCCGAACAGCATCTGGAACTTGTATTGGTTTCCAGGCAACAGGTTCCCGAGGGTGACCGTCACCGCGGGGGTAGCCGAACCGGCCTGACTCCAACGAATGGAGCTGGTCGCCGTCTCCAGGGCGTTGTCCGCCGGACTATCGCCAAAGTTTATGGTGTAGAAATTCCGGCTCTGGTTGCCGGCCACGAGTTGGACGCCTGGGACTTCGTTGAGGGCGGAAACGCCGCGGAAGGTGGCGTCGCCGATCTTGAGGTTGAGGGCGGGGTCAGCACCCGGGGAGATGGCGTAGGGGAATTCGCCGCTCAGATCCAGGCCTTCGCCTGGGTCGCCACCGGTAACCTTGCCAATGAAAGTGGTTACGGGATTGGAAATGAACGGTTCGGCTGCCTGCGCGAGGTTGAGCCCCAGCACGGCCGAGACGGCCAGTGCCAGACCGGAGGTCACGGAGTTCTTTGCCGCCGGTAGCATGGGGAGGAGACGGTTGCTCCCTCGCCCAATGGAGGCCAGGAAGAGGACAACCGGTGCAAGTCTGCGGACGTTCATAAGCAAGGTCTCGGGGAGCAGGTGGCGAGCCGTTTTCACAGGTGTGAACCTTCGGGTTTTGGTGATGGCCCCTTCGGCGGATCCTTGGGGATGGGCAGTGCCGCGTGGGACCTTCACTTTCTTAGGGAAGCCCATCGTGGCGACCGCTGCAATACCTTGACTGGCATATTCATTGCCATGGGCTGGCTTCGGGCACGGGTGTCTGGATTGGGGCTTGCGCGGTCGCGTTTGGGCGAAGCAACCTTCACGAATCAGCCTTTGTTGGTTAGGGATTCTTCGGAAGGATTCAGGAACAGGGTTGTCCTGTGGGAGGCGCGTGGATGGGAATCCGGTCGGGGTCGTGCGCGCGGATAGGGGAATTCATGCAGACGCTTGCCATTGAGTACCTGCGCGCAACAGCGCAGCGATTTCCGGAGAGGGTCGCCCTGGTCGACGGGGATCGGCGGATCACGTTTGCCGGGTTGTGGGAGCAGGGCGTGGCTTTGGCATCGGCGATCCTGCAGGCGGGCGTGGGCGGGAATATCCCGGTGCTGCTGGAAATCCCGAAATCCATCGAAGCGGTGGTGGGGTTGGTGGCGGTGCAGTTGACGGGGAACATCTACGTTCCGGTGGATCTCGCGGCGCCGGCGGCGCGGCGGGAGAGCGCGCGGTTGGTGTTGGGAGACCATGGCCGGTTGGGTTTCGTGCAGGGCGAGTTTGTCTGGGATGGGGTCGGGTTGGGCCCGGTTGGGAAGTGGTCGGGGAAAGGGTTGCCGGAGGCGGTGGGCCGACGGGTGGCGAAGCGGAACAGCACGGATCCCTTGTATGTGATCTTCACGTCCGGGACGACGGGGGTGCCGAAGGGCGTGACCATCGCGAATGCCTCGGTGATCGACTACATCGACTGGGCGGTGCGGGTGTACGGAGTGACGGAGGAGGACTCGATCGCGAGCCAGGCGCCGTTCTTCTTCGATAACTCGGTCCTGGATCTCTATCTGATGATGGCGCGGGGCGCGACGCTGCACCTGTTGGCTCCGATGGTGCTGATGTTTCCGGCGACGCTGGTCGAGTACCTGCGGGATCAGGAGATCACGATGCTGTTCTTTGTGCCGTCGCTGCTGAGCAACCTGGCGTCGCTGGACATGCTGGCGCAGTACTCGTTGCCGCGGTTGAACAAGATCCTGTTCGCGGGGGAAGTGATGCCATTGCCGACGTTGAAGTACCTGCGACGGCACTTTCCCGAGGCGTTGCTCTCGAACCTGTACGGACCGACGGAGATCACGGTGGATGCGATCTACTGGGTCGCGGGGGATGCGGCATCGCTGGAGCGGTTGGATTCGGTGCCGTTGGGGTGGGCTTGCGAGAATTCGGAGATCCTGTTTCTGGACGAGGAGAACCGGTTGGTTGCGGTGCCGGACGTGCAGGCGGAGATCTGTGTGGGAGGGGTGGGCGTTGGGTTGGGGTACTGGAACAACCCGGAAAAGACGCGGGAAGTGTTCATCCAGCATCCGGGCCATCCCGCGTACCGGGACAACGTCTACAAGACGGGCGACCTGGGTTACGTGTCGTCACGGGACGGTTTGATCTACTTCAACGGGAGGAAGGATCATCAGATCAAGCATCAGGGTTACCGCATTGAGTTGGGCGAGATCGAGACGGCCCTTTTGAAGCTGCCCGGAGTGCACCAGTGTTGCGTGCTCTACGATGCCGAGCGGAAGGAAATCGTGGCGTGGCATTCGCCGGTGGCTGGACTGGATGCCCGGAAGATGCAGGCTGCGCTGCGCGGTGCGCTTCCGGCGTACATGGTGCCCCGCCGTTTCGTGGTGGTGGAGGCCCTTCCACTGACTGCGAACGGCAAGGTGGACCGCGCTGGACTCTGGACCCTCTACCAAAAGACCCACCATGGCTGACCCGGCTGACATCTCGCGACGTATCGGGGAGTTCTTCGAAGCGGAGTTCCCGCGTTCCGACGCGGTCCTGACGGACACGACGGACCTCTTGAGGGACTGGTTGGTGGATTCGGCAGGAATCGTCAGCACGACGTTGTTCCTGGAGTCCGAGTTCGGGATCCAGATGCGGCGTGCGGACATCAATGCGGTGCATTTCCAGAGCATCCGATCGTTGACAGCCTACGTCGTGGGGCGACTGGCGAATCCCCGAGGAAAATGAGCGGCCTTCTGGGTGGGGCACCGGTGACGCCGGAAGAGCAGCGGAGGAACAACGGGCATCGGCACGGATGGGTGCTGGCGGTGCTGGGGGTGTTGTTCGTCTATCTCTATTGCTTCACCCATATCGACCGGCGACTGGGCCTTCCGGCGCCACAGGATCTGGCGGAGCGGATGGGGATCCGAGTGGACCATGTCTTCGACAGCGACCGGAATGTGGACAGTGAGATCCACGTTTCCTACAACGCGGAGACCTACTCGAACGACGACGAGCGGATGGTGTTGTTCCTCGGGGTGGGTGTGGCGTTCGTGCTGGTTTACTACCTTCCGGTGGCGTGGAAACGGCAGGCATTGCTGGCGGTGACGGTGGTGTTGGCGGTGGTGCTTTACGGTTGGGCAGGAATCGCGCTGTTCGTGGCGGCGCACATGGGGGTGTACCTGATCCTGCACCCGGGTTTGGGGCCGCGTCCGGGATACGCCGCGTTGGCGGGATTTCTGGCGGGATCGGCGATGGTATCGAAGTCCGGGGGCATGCTGGCGGTGATGTATGGGACCTTGTGGGCGGCGATGGGAGCGGCGTTCTATCGGTTTGTGGTGTTGCCGGGCCTGGGCGTGCCGCGGTTGGCGTCGGTGCTGCGGGTGGTGGCCGTGCAGTCGGCGATGATCGTGGTCTTTGCCGGGGCGATCCTGAATGGGTTGGGTGGGGGTGAATGGTCGTTGCCGCTGGGAGTGATGCTCTTCTTTTGGAATTGGGAACGGTTGATGATGTACCACATCGACCATCAGGACGGGTTGGTGCCGGAGGATATCCCGCTCGACCGGTACCTGGGCGTCTTCCTTTCGCCGGGAACGATTCCGAACTGGAACTGGGGAGTTACGATCGGGCAGGGGTACGCGTACGTGGAGAACAACTTTCTGGCGGAGGACAAGAACCACCTGATCCGGAAGGGGCTTCAGTTGTACGGGGTGGCGCTGGTCTACATCGTGTTTGGCGACTGGGGACACGAGTGGTTGGTGAAGTTCCTCCGCTCGCAGGACCTGTATGTGTTCCACCGGGTGAAGAACCTTTCCCGGTACTTTGCGAATGGGGGTGAGGTGAGCACCCCGACGGTTTTGCTGACGACGTTCATCGATGTCTTCCGGTGGATGGTTCTGTGGGGTGGGGTGGTCCACTTCAAGGTCGGGACGTGGCTGGTGTGCGGGTACAAGTGTGACCCGTACTTCAACCGGCCGTGGATGGCGACCAACCTGGTGACCCTGTGGAGTCGGTTCACCTTCCACTACCGCGAGTTCCTGGTGCGGGCCTTTTACTATCCGGCGTTCTTCGCGATGCCGAAGGTGGCGCGGTCGGTGCGGATCGTGTTGTCGACGCTGGCGGCGGCGACGTTCGGGAACTTCGTCTGGGGGCACATGAGCGAGGCCTTCTTCTACAAGCGGATCCGGTTCGAGAGCCTGCTCGATATCCTGCCGACGTGGCCGTACTTCGTGCTGATCGGGGTGGGCATCTCGGTGTCGGAGTTGTGGCTGCTGAGGAAGAAGCGGCTACGGCGGAAGCCGTGGACGTTGGACAAGTGGCTGCCGCTGGATGTGCTGGCGGCTTACGGGACGCTGCAGTTCTACGGGTTGATCCACGTGTTCTTTTACCGGCACGACGGGGGTTCGACGTGGAACGACACGCGGTTGTTCCTGATTGGCTTCGGGATTCACCTCTGAGGGAGCGCAGGGGAAGGGGGGTATTCCCGCAGTGACGCAGAGGCGCAGTGGGGTGGGTGGGTGCTGGCGGTGGGGAGAGGGAAGGCTTGTCTGCCTTGCCGGCTCGGTGGCGTTGCGGGCGGGGGGCTCAGCGGGACCTGGTGGGTTGCTTGGCGGGGTCGGGTTGGTGGGTGACGCGGGTGGATCCGTCGTCGGCGCAGTCGAGGTGGAGGTTTCCCGGAGCGGGGTGGGGGTGGGCGACGCGCCAGCGGGCGATGGGGATGGCGACGAGGAGTTCGAGGGTGCGTTGGAGGGGGCGCGCGCCGAGTTGGCGGTCATATCCGGCGCGGGCGACGGCCTGGACGACGGACTCGGACCAGGTGAGACGAAGGCCTGCTGCGGCGAGGCCTTCGCGGGAGGCGAGGTCGTGGAGTTCCTTGCGGGCGATGGATTCGATGTTGGAGGCCGTGAGGGGTAGGAACGTGATGACCTCGTCGAGACGGTTGAAGAACTCGGGTCGGAAGAAGCGTGCCACTTCGCCGGCGTAGTCCGTCTGTTCCGCGTTGGCGAATCCCATGCCGCGGGCGGCTTCGGCGCCGAGGTTGGAGGTCAGGATGATGACGGCGCTGCGGAACCAGGTGATCCGGCCGAAGCGGTCGGTGAGTCGGCCTTCGTCGAGGAGTCCGAGGAGGACGTCGAAGACCTCTGGGGCGGCCTTCTCGATCTCGTCGAAGAGGACGACACAGAACGGTTGGCGTCGGACGCGTTCGATCCAAGCGGACGGGCGCCCCTGGGAATCGAGGAGGAGGCGGCGGGCGGCGCCCCAACCGCTGAACTCGCTCATGTCGAGTCGGACGAGGCGGTCCTTTTGTTGGCCGGCGCCGAAGCAGAAGTCGACGAGGGTGCGGGCGAGAGCGGTTTTTCCGACGCCGGTGGGACCGCAAAAGAGCAGGACGCCGAGGGGGCGGCCGGGGTCATTGAGGCCGGTCTTGATGGCGGCGACGAGGCGTGTGGCGGCCTCGGCGGCTGCGGGTTGGCCGATCACCTGGGACGAGAACTTGCGGGAGAGATCGTGGGTATCGAGGGGCAGGTCATCCCGTAGGAACAGTTCGGGGAGGCCGGTATCGCGGACGAAGGCGGCGACGGCATCGGCATCGGTCAGTTCGCGGGGGGTGGTGGGGGTTTTGGCGCGGCGGCGGGCTTCGGTGACGGAGCGGATGAAGGCGGCGGCGGGGCCGGGGAAGGCCGAGTAGGGTTGGAAGCGTCGGAAGATGCGGTGGACGCGGGTCACGAAGCCGGGTCGCAGGGACAGGCCGGCAGCGGAAGCGCGGGTCTCGGCGATGCGGGTGAGGACGCGGTCGACCTCGGGTTCGGAGAAGGAGGGGACATGGACGGGTTGGCAGACGTCGAGGAGGCCGGGCAGGAGGCGGCGGCAGGCTTCGAGTTCGGCGGGGCTGGCTTCGCCGACGAGGCGGATCTCGCTGCGCTGGAGGTAGGGCAGGAGAAAGGCGGCCACGCTGTTGGCCGGGCCCTGGCCACCGACCGAGACGAGTTCGAGAAGGTTCTCAACGCAGAAGATCCCGTCGATGGTGGCGAGTTGGCGGATGAACTCCTCGCATCGTTCCTCCCATTCGCCGAGGTAGCGCATCCCGGCGATCATGCGCGCGCCGGTGCCGCGCCAGAATCGGTAACGGCCCAGGTCCGACGAATCTTCGTCCTGGGGTTCTGAGTCCTTGGTCCGGCTGCGGGAGAGTTTGCGGACGGCGTCGAGGAGGACGGTGGACTTTCCGGAGCCGGGTTCGCCGACGAGGACGAGGCTGGTTTTCTCCTGGGTCAGGAGATGTTGGAGGCGGGCGACGAGGGGGTCGCGTTCGTAGGCAGCGGAAGAGGCAGAGGCACGGTGGCGGTCCTGAAGGAGTGGGTCGGCGACGGTGAAGAGGACCTTGAGATCGGGGCGGGACTCCGGGGGCGGGCGGCGTTCCGAGCCGACCTTTTGGCGGAGGACGATTTCGTCGAGTTGGCAGTTGGCGGGAGGGATCCGGAGGGCGACCTGGGAGGGATTGAGATTGCGGAGGGATTCCTTCACGTAGTGGGCGACGAGGCCTTTGAGGTCGCCGTTGGACTGGAAGGTGAACTGGACGGAGAAGTGGGGAACGACGCAGAGAGGAAGGCCGGACTCCTGCATGCCGACGACGCAGGGGACGAGCATGGGGATGGACTCCGGGCAGGGGACGAAGCGTTGGCCGGACTGGTACTGGGGGCGGACGTCGACGCGGACTTCGACCAGGCGGCATTCCTGGAGTTCGGGTTCCGCGACCCACGGTTCATTCTGGAGATTCCACTCGATGAGTTCGCGGAGTTGGTGGAGGACCTCGGTCCGGGTGGTGGCGGAGGCGGCCGGGGTTTCGAGTTCGTTGACGATGGTTCCGGAGTGATGTCCGGCCGAATCCGCCCAGAGCAGGACTGGGTAGCGTCGGGTGATCATGGGGCGGTTGGGTGGAGGGCGGCGACAGCGCGGGCGAGGGCGTCGTCGATGGCGGGAGGGAGTGGCAGCGCCGAGAGGAGGAATGCCCGGGCGTCGTCGTTGGATGCGGTGTTCGGGGCGAGGCGTTCGCCGGAGCTGAGGTCGTGGACTTCCTCGATGACGGGGAAGAGGGCGATGCTGGGCATGACGGCCCGTGCACGGAAACGGACCAGACCGAGGGCGTCGAGGCGGGGAACGAAGTCGGCGGGTTGCAGGGTCTCGACCCGGGCGTGGGCCTCGGCGAGGGAGTTCATCGGGATCACTTGGGTATGGGTGAAGCGGACGGATCCGTCGGGTTGGTCGACGAGCATCCAGTGCGAGCCGGTTTGGAGGATGCGGAAGAGTTGGATGCCCTGGGCGACGAAGAGGTTATTGCCGGTCCCGAGGATGCGGCGGCGGCGCGTGTGGATGCGGACGGATTCGTGCTGGAAGCCGGCGAACTGGTCGAGGGAGGCGTGGATGAGGGAGAGTTTGCCGATGCAGTCGACCTTTTCGGGATCGCCGAGGGAGCTTTCGAGGACGAGTGCGACCTGATGTTCCGGGGAGCCGGAGGAGAGGGCGTGGAGGAGGGCGATTTCGCGGAAGAGGGATTCGAGGCCGGAGGCTTCGCTGGCCGGATCGGGGTTTTCGCGGTCGGCGAGGTCGGCGAGATCGGCTTGGAGTGCGGCGGCGGCGCGTTGACGGACGAGGCGGGAGCGGGTGGAGTCGTGGGAGTGGGAGACGACCTTGACGGGTTTTGGGGAAGGGCGGCGGTTGATGGTGGGGCGCGCGCGGAGGTTGTCGGGGGTGGCTTCGACGGTGGCGAGGAGTCGTTGGATGTGGTCGAGGCGTTCGCGGCAGAGGAAGTACCGTGCGTGTTGGCGAGGGATGCGGCCGAGTTCGATGGGGCCGGAGGGGGCTTCGGGTTCGAGTTGGGCGCGGATGGCTTCGACGACGTCCTCGATGACGTCGAGGAGGAACTCCGGGCAACCGGCGGCGAGGTGTTGGGCGAGTTCGCGGGCGCGGCGAGGCCAGTGGACGGAGAGGGACGCGAGTTCGACGGTCCGCGTCTGGAGTTCGAATCCGGAGGAGTCCGCGTGGAGTTGGGCGACGAGCGGGGCGGTATCGGTGACGTTGGCGAGGCGGGTGGCGAGCGGTTGGGCGATCTCGCGTTCAACGACGCGTTTGAGGGCGCGGGCGCCGAGTTGCGGGTGGTAGCCGAGTTGGACGAGGCGGTCGATGGCTGGAGGAGTGGTGAGGAGGAGGCAACGGCGACGGCGCAGGCCATCGCGTTCCAGGACCTGGTTGACCAGGCGGCGGGCGATTCGTTCGAGTTGGGTTCGGTCGAGGCTGCGGAAGGGAATGACGCGGTCGAGTCGGTTGAAGAACTCGGGGCGGAAGAACTGTTCGGCGGCGCGGAGGTAGATGGCGTCTTCGGAACCGGGTTCGGAGGTGGAGCTGAAACCGAGGCGCGAGCGGGCTTCGCGTGCGCCGAGGTTGGAGGTGAGGAGGATGACGCTCTGGGAGAAGTCGGCGACGCGACCGAGGGCGTCGGTGAGGCGGCCTTCGTCGAGCACGGCGAGGAGGAGGTCGGAGACCTCCGGGGCGGCCTTCTCGAATTCGTCGAGGAGGACGATGCTGAAGGGTTGGCGGCGGATGGCGCTGGTGAGGAGTCCGTCGGGGTCGGCGGGAGTTCCGGTGAGGCGGGCGGTGCTGGCGCCGTCGACGAATTCGTTCATGTCGAGGCGGAGGAGTCGGTCCTCGGATCCGAAGAGGAGTCTGGCAAGGGCCTTGGCGGATTCGGTCTTTCCGACGCCGGTGGGGCCGAGAAGGAGGAAGGTTCCGAGGGGTCTGCCTGGGTCGTTGAGACGGGCCTTGAGGGTGACGAGGATGTCGGCGAAGGCGTGGAGGACCTGGTCCTGACCGAGGACGCCGGTGCGGAGTTCGCGGAGGATGGCCTCGCGGTTGAGGGTCTTCTGGTCATCAAGGACGGTGAGGCGGAGGCCGCTGATGCGGTGGAATTCGGCGAGGACCGTTTCGCGGTTGATGGTGACGCCTGCGTTGCGGTTGGCGAGGTGGCGGAGGAAGGCGGCGGCCTTTCCGGGGAAGGCGGCGTCGCCGGCGTGGCGTCGCTGGAGTTCGTAGACGGCGGGGACGACCTCGACGTCGAAGCGGCAGCGGTGTTCGAGTTCGAGGCGACGGGAGACGTCGATGAGGACGCGGAGGATCTGGGGTTCGGGAGGTTCGGCGAGAGGGATGACGTGGAACAGGTCGGCGAATGCGCGGTCGCGTTCGCGGAGGATGCGCCAGGCCTCCGGGGTGATCTCGGCGAGGACGCGGACGGCGCGGCGGGTGAGGGCCGGCTTCAGGACGTGGGCGATGCTGAGGTCGGAGGCGTTGCTGTGGCCGGCAGTGAAGAGGCCGAGAAGGTCGTCGAAGTAGAGGGTTCGGTCGCGGCGGGCGGCGTGGTCGAGGATGGCGGTGACGCGACTTTCCCATTCGCCGAGGTGGCTCATGCCGCTGATGAGGCGCATGGGGGAGAGGAGCCAGATTTCGCGGCCGCTGGCGTATTTCTCGCGTTTCCGGGCGGCGATGCGCCAAGCGAGTTCGTGGAGGAGGGTCGTCTTGCCGACCTTGCGGGGACCGACGAGGACGATGGGGCGGCGGTCTGAAGCGGAGAGGAGGCGGGCGAGTTCGTCGACTTCGCGGTCGAGTCCGACGGCGCGCTGGAGATCGTCCGGGTAGAGGGCGTGGAGGGGTCGGCCGATGCGACGGAGTTCGCGTTCGCCATCGATCTTTTCCTCTTCGCCGAAGAGGAGGGTGCGGGAGGGCTTGGAGGGAGCCTTGGCCAGAGCGCCGGGTTGGAGTGCAATGGGGAGGACGGCAAGGCGGGCGCGGCCGGCGAGAGCGTGTTCGGAGAGTTCGAGGAATCCCTCGCGTTCGATTTGACGGAAATGGCGGGTGAAGACCAGGCCTGCCCTGGATTCCAGTTGCTGGCCGGGGAGGACCTCGAAGTGGATATCGGGAAGGGCGGGGCTGAACCAGAGTTCGCGGTCGAGGGCCTGGTACCCGAGGAGGAAAAGGCGGAGTTTCTGGGCGCCGGAGTCGAGGTCGAGGCGGAGTTCCAGGGTGGCCTCCTTCAGGGGGCCACGAGAAGTCCAACGGGCGAGCGACTCGTGCCGGGGTTCGGTACCGAGTTGGTGGAGGTGGTTCTGGAGATCGGTGGTGAGGCGGGCCAGGGCGCGGCTGAGTTTGTCCGCGCGCTGGACGAAGGCGGGATCGAAGGCGGGGCGGACGATAAAGGACGGGGGCTTGCCGCCGGAGGCGGGGAGTTCCTCGATGAAGATCGGGATGTCGAAATTCACGATGGCTCCTGTCCGGTGATGGTCCGCATCTGACCTTCGAGGCGTTCCTCGATCAGGGTGGCGAGGGCTGCCTGCCATTCGGTCGCGGGGCAGTTCCGTTCACCGAGGTGGAGGTCCCGGACGATGTCCTGGCTGGTGACGAAGGTTCGTCGGGTGGCGCCGGCGGAGGCCTTCACGCGGCCGGGTTGTTCGATGCGTTCGGGGACCTTGAGGGTGTCGAGGTCGTGTGTGTGTGTCTGGATCCAGGCCACCTGTTCGCGGCGGCCCTCGCGGAAGCAGTGCAGGCCGTCCTCAGCGGTGAATCTGGGGAAGGAGAGGTCGCCGCTGAGGCGGAGCGCCACGCCCCAGACGTCGTCCGGGAGCGGATCGGGCCACAGTTGGGGATTCGGCTGTGGTTTGCGGACGAGTCGGAGGCCGGTCTTGCGGGCCGTGTTGGATGCGGTGAAGAAGTCGATGGCCTCGACGGTGCCGAGGCGTGAGGCAATCCGGTGGTAGGTGCCGGCAAATGCGCTGAGGAGTTCGCGGGGTTCGGCGAAGAACGCCATCACGATCCCGTTGGGGTTCGGGAGGTGGGTCTGGAAGAGGTCGTGTACGACCCGCTGCCGATCGGCCTCGATGGCGGCCAGTCGGATGATGAAGGGGGATGGGTCGACGGGCAGTCGTTGGTACAGCGGCAGGAGCAGTTCGTCCTCGAGTTGCTCAATGGCGCCCACGAGTTGGTCGCAGGAGGTCCGGCAGGCGCGGAGTCGCTCGAGCCGGGCCCGGTTTTCCGGGGTGGGCTGCCGGGTGGCGCCTCGGCGTCGTTCGGCGGCTTCCAGGAGGTGAAATTCGTCGTCGATCTGGGAGCCGGCGAAGCTTCCGGCGAGTCGGTTGATCTTCCGGCGCAGCAAGACCGAACGGTCGGCGAGGGATTGCGGGGTCGTGGCCTGTGCGTCCGGGACGGACGCCGGAGTTGGTTCATGGATGGCAGGGCGGACGAGGACGTCTGGCCGGCCATCCTTCCAGCCGACCACGGCGGCGAGGGGGGTATTGCAGGGATGGGAGTTGAGTCCGTCGGCCAGCGGCACGAGGAGTTGGCGGGCGATGGTCCTGCGGAGGGGGCGGGCACCGTAGCGGATGTCGTATCCTTCGGCTGCGAGGTGCCGGGCGACCTCGGGTTCGATCCGGAGGTTTACCGGTCGGAAGCGCAGGCCATCGCGGAGTCGGATTTCCTCGAGGTGGCGGGTGGCGATCTGGAGGACGACCGTTTCGTCGAGCGGGAGGAACGGGACGACGGCATCGATGCGGTTGAAGATTTCGGGTCGGAGGAACCGGCGCACGGCATCGGAGAAGTGTTCGCCGGCGGAGTCGCGTCGGGTGCCTCCGGTCCTGAACCCAACGGGGCCGGTATGGAAGCCCTGGGCGCCGAGGTTGGAGGTCATGATGACGACGCTGTTGCAGAAGTCGGCGACGCGGCCGGAGGCGTCGGTCAGACGGCCATCGCCGAGGAGTTGGAGTAGCAGGTCGAAGAAGGAGGGGTCGGCCTTTTCGAATTCGTCGAGGAGGATGACGCTGAAGGGTTGTTCGCGGACGCGAGCAGTGAGGAGTCCTTCGGTGCCTCCGGTGGCGGGACCGCCGATGAGTCGCTGGACGGCGATGGGATCGGCGAATTCGTTGAGGTCGAAGCGGACCATGCGGGTGACATCGCCGAAGAGGAATTTGGCGGTAGCCTTGGCCATCTCGGTTTTTCCGGTACCGGTGGGGCCGATGAAGAGGAAAGAGGCCAGAGGTTTGCGGGGCCTGGAGAGCCGGGCCTTGACCATGGCGAGGAGGTTGAGGACGCGATCGACGGCGGCGGGTTGGCCGACGACCCGGTGGGAGAACCAAGCCTTGGTTTCGTCGAGGTCGAGCGGGACGTCGTCGTCGAGGAGGACGGTGGGAAGGCCGGTCTCGCGGGAGAAGGCGTTGAGGACTGCAGACTCGGAGAGGGACTTTTCCGGGAATTGATCGGCGAGGAGATTGTGGAGAAAGCGGAGGGGTCGGCCGGGATTGGCTGAGTAGGTGGCGTAGCGGGAGTGGAGTTGGTGGATGCGGTCGAGGGCGAGCGTGGTCTGGGTGGAGACCCCGGTGGCTTTGCCGGGAGCGGCTTCGACGACGCGTTCGAGGATGCGGCGGACCTGGGCTGGGGACCGTTCCGGGATGTTCCAGAGCTGGAAGGACGCGAGAAGGTTGGGCTCCTGACGATCGATGACAGCGAGTTGGTCGGGAGTCGCCTCGGCAATGGCGAAGATCTCGCCGCGGGCGATCCAGGAGCGGAGGAATCCTCCGACGCTCTGGCCGTCGCGGGAGACTTTTCCGACCTCGATGAGTTCGGCGAGGTTGCCCAGGTGAAGGACGGCGCGGGTGCGGGCGATCTCGCGGCAGAGTTGCTGGCAGCGTTCCTGCCACATGCCGAAGCCGACGGGACCGGACATGAGGCGGGCGGCCGTGGTGGTCCAGAAGGCGGTATGGGCAAAGCCGAGGTCGGCGCGTCGGCGGGCGAGTTCCCGGACGAGCGCAGACTTTCCGCTGCCGGGTGGTCCGACGATGAGGATGCTTCTTCGGTGGGCGCCGGAGGTGGCATCGACGAAGCGTTGGAGGTCTTCCTCCAGTTCGTGGACGATTTCGGCGCCTGCCGTGGACGTTTTCGATGGGCGGGCTTGGGCTGGGCCGGTTGCTGATTGGATCGGGGGGAGTTCCTCGGCGAGTTGCTCCAGGATGGCGGAGCGATCGGCTTCGCCCTCGGCGGCGGCGGCCTCCTGCCGGGGTGACTTGCGATGGATGCTGACTTCGAGGGATTCGGAGTGGATGGAGCGGACGCGGGCCAGTTCGGCGAGTCGCGCCAGGTTGGGCGGTTGGCTGACGCTGGCGAGGATGAGTCGGACGTGTTCCTCGACGTGTTGTCGGAGTTGGGCCGGGCGGCTAGCGAAGACGTGGGCGCCGAGGACTGGAACGTAGGCCTGAAGCCGGCCTTCCTCGGTCCACCGCGCAAAATGGATGGTCAGGGTGACCGGGGTTTCCCATTCAGCAGATCTTTTGGGAGGGACGAATGTGACCTCGATGGAGTCGATTTCGACAGGCACGCCGATGCGGCGGCGGTGGAGGGAAATTGCCGGGACGAGGGTGGTGTCCTCGAGAAGGGTCTTGGCCTTGGTCGCGAGGGTCGCGTGGCCCGGGCGCGATCCATCCTCCAGCGACGAGACCTCCGGTAAGGCGAGGGCTTCGCAAAGGTGAACATCCTCATCGAGGACGCGGATCAGGCATTTCAGGTTGATCGACTCGGGTGGCATGAGCGGACGCGGGAGGACAGGATGGACCAGAAAGCCGCCGGGGGGAATCCTGCGAGTGGGTAGGAATTGAAGGTGGGTTGCGGCAGAACGCGCTCCCCCTGTCGTGTTGGGTTGGGTAAGGTTCGACGCATGCAAATCCAGGTTGGAATCGTGACCATCTCGGATCGGGCTTCCCAGGGAGTCTACGAGGACCTTGGAGGACCTGCCTTGAAGGCAGCCTCAACGGGTTATGGGTGGAGCGTGGTCGCGGAGGAGTTGGTGCCGGACGAGAAAGCGGCGATCCAACGGGCGATCCGTCAGTGCGCGAACCGGGGTGCGCAACTGGTGTTGACGACGGGTGGGACGGGAATTGCGCGGCGGGACGTGACGCCGGAGGCGTTGCGGGAGATTGCGGACAAGGAGTTGCCCGGGTTTGGCGAGGTCATGCGGATGAAGAGCCTGGCGCTGACGCCGAATGCGATCCTGTCGCGGAGCCTGGCGGCGTCAGTTGGGTCGGTGCTGGTGGTCTGCCTGCCGGGCAAGCCGGCCGGCGCAGTGGATTGCCTGGGTTTTGTGGTTGGGGCGATCCCGCACACGGTCAAGGTTCTGCAGGAGGTTCCAACCAGCTGCTGATCGATGCATCGGCGCGTTTTGGGAATGTTGTCCAATCGACAGTGAACAGCGCAGCATCGGGTCAATCGATTGGGCAAATCGGGTGGGGATGCGGTAGCAAAGGGCCGTGCTCCCGGGGATCGGGAGAGGAAAAGCGGGTTGGGAAGGAATCGAGAACCACATGAAAAACGGGCGAAACTATCCGCTGCTGTTGGCGGGCCAGTTCCTGAGTGCTTTTGGCGACAATGCGATCCTGGCGGTGATCGTGGGTCAGTTGACGCGGATGCAGAAGTCGGGGGTGATCACGGAAGAGACGCTGAGGGCCCGGAGTGCGCTCTACACGATGCTGCTGTTCATTCCGTATATTTTTCTGGCACCGCTGGCAGGCTACCTGAACGACCGGTATGCGAAGACGACGTGGTTGGTGGGCGGCAATGCAGTGAAGTTGCTGGGAACGATGGTTTGCGGTCTGAGCATCTGGCTGGGGTACGAATGGCAGATCCCGGGATACCTGATCGTGGGGGTAGGTTCGTGCCTCTATGGACCGGCCAAATACGGAATCCTGCCGGAGATCCTGGCGTCGGACCGTCTGGTGAAAGCCAACGGGACGGTGGAGTTGCTGACGCTGCTGGCGATCATCGTCGGGGCGGTGGGTGGAGCGGCGATGATCGATCATTTGTCCCTGGAGACCTGCTACGCGGTGTTGCTGGGGGTGTTCGGACTTTCGTTGGCGTTGAACCGGGCGATGCATGGGACCCGGGGGAATCCGATGGTGCAGTTGAGCGAGAGTGTGGCGGGATTTGGGACCCATTTGATGAACCTGTTCGGGGATCGACGTCTGGCCCGGGTGCTGGTCGGCACGGGGTTGTTCTGGGTCTGTGGCGCGGCCATGAAGATCAACTTCCAGGCGTGGGGTCTTGGGGTGCTGAACCTGGGCACGAACCTGCAGGTTTCGCTGTTGGGCCTGTGGTTGAGCGTGGGGGTGATGGCGGGTTCGATGCTGGCGGGGCACCTGCACCGGGTGGGCGACCTGAGTTGGACGCGACGTTACGGATTCCTGCTGGTGGCGACCCTCGGTTTGATCGGAACGGTGGGGGCGGTCCCGTGGCTGACGGGAACCCTGGTGATCGGGGAATGGACGTTCTTCCCATGGGTGGTTTGCCTGTTGGTGTCGGCGGGCTTTGCGGCCGGGTTGTTCCTGATCCCGCTGAACGCGGCGCTTCAGGCGGAATCGGACTCGACGAAGCTGGGCAAGACCATCGCGGTGCAGAACCTGATCGACAACATCGGCATGCTTTTGGCGGGCGGTCTGGTATCGGCGTGCGTGGCTTCCGAGCGGTTGGTGGGGGTGAAGATCGGTGCCGGGCAGGTCTTCTTCGTCCTGGCGGGGATGGTCCTGTTGATCCTGGTGTGGCTAAGGTTTCCGAACCGGGTTGGCAGCGATGTCGCAGCGCAGGGATAGAACCGAAGGCGGAGTGGCGGAAAACGGCCTGTGTCTGCAGGCTGATTCGGATGACAGGGTAGGTGCAAACGGGACAAAAGCATGAAGCTGATTCTGGGACTCCTATTGAAGCTGTGGTTTCGTTTCCGGGCGTTCGATACGTCGGTGCTGAGCGCGCCAGGCCCGGTGCTGCTGATCCCGAATCACGTCTCGTGGTTGGACTGGGCGTTCCTGGCTGCGGTGCTGGATGACGACTGGAAGTTCGTCACGAGTGCCACAACGGCAGAGGCCTCGTGGTTGCATCGGAAGATCATGGTGAATCGCCGGACTTTTCCGGTGGATGCCACCTCGCCGTATGCGGCGAAGCGGATGGCGGAGTTCCTGTCGGGTGGTGGCAGACTGGTACTGTTCGCCGAGGGGCGGATCACGTTGTCGGGTTCGATGATGAAGCTCTACGAAGGCACGGGCTTCCTGCTGCACAAGACGCGGGCGAAAGTGATCCTTTGCTACCTGCGGGGCGCGGTTCGGGTGCCGTTCGTGAGGCATGCCGGGTGGACGAAGTGGTTTCCGAAGGTGACGGCACACTTCAGTCCACTGCTGGAATCGCCCGTCGTGGAGGGAGTCTCGAACACGGTGGCGCGGCGGCGCCTGACGGCGTGGTTGCGGGACCAGATGCTGCGGCAGCATTACGAAGTGGAGATGGCGTTTGGTCCGTCGCACGTGCTGGCGGCGGTTGCGCAGACGGCGGCCCAGCTTCCAGGCAGGGAAGTGCTTGAGGACGTCACTTTCCAGCCGCTGACCTTTCGTCGGTTGATGACCGGAGTTGGGGTGTTGGCTGGGCGTTGGCAGGCATTGCTCGGCCGCACGCCGGTGGGCGGACGGGTGGGGGTGCTCTTGCCGAACGTGAACGCGGTCCCCGTCACGTTGCTGAGCTTGTGGGCGGTGGGCCGGGTGCCGGCGATCCTCAACTTCTCGACGGGGATCCCGGTGATGAAGCTTTGTCTGGAACTCGCGGGGGTGAAGCAGGTGATCACGTCGCGGGCGTTCCTGCAGAAGGCGAAGTTGGATCTGGCCCCGTTGACGGCCACGGGGTTGGAGTTGGTTTATCTGGAGGATGTGCGGGCCGGGGTCAGCGGGATGGCGAAGTTGGCGTGCCTGATGCGCAACCTCGTGAGTTGCGGCGGGGCCTACCGCGAGCTTTCGGCGGGTGCAGATGATACGGCGGTGATCCTGTTCACCTCGGGTTCAGAGGGGATTCCCAAGGGGGTGGAGCTGACGCATCGGAACCTGCTGGCCAACATCCGCCAGATCACGGTCCACCTCGACGTGACGGACAGTGAAAGGTTTTTCAATGCGATGCCGTTGTTCCACAGCTTCGGTCTGACGACCTGCACGCTGTTTCCGTTGGTGCAGGGTTATTACATCTTCCTGTATCCGTCGCCGCTGCACTACCGGGCGGTTCCGGCGATGGTTTACGACAAGGCCTGCACGGTGGTGGTGGGGACCAACACGTTCCTGAACGGTTACGCACGCAAGGCCCACGCCTACGACTTCAATTCGGTGAAGTACCTCGTTGCCGGAGCCGAGAAGCTCCAGGAAGCGACAGCAAACACGTGGGCGCGGCAGTTCGGGATCCGCATCATCGAAGGGTACGGTGCCACGGAATGCAGTCCGGTGCTGTGTGCCAATTCGCGGGTGGATCCGAGGTTTGGCTCGGTGGGGCGCTTCCTGCCGGGAATCGATTACCGTTTGGAGTCGGTGCAGGGCATCGACGTGGGAGGGCGCCTGTTTGTCCGGGGAGCGAACGTGATGCGCGGCTACCTGAATGCGGATGCGAACGCGAAGTTCCAGGCGATGGGAGGTTGGTATGACACCGGTGATCTGGCGCGTGTGGATGAGGACGGGTTTGTGTTCCTGATGGGCCGGTTAAAGCGTTTTGCGAAGGTCAGCGGCGAAATGGTGAGTCTGACAGCGGTGGAGGATGCGTTTGCCGGGTCCTTCCCCCAGTACGGCAACCGATGCGAGGTAGCCGTGGTGGCAGTGCCCTGCGAAGACAAGGGCGAGAAGTTGGTGGCGGTAACGAATGAGCCACGCCTGACGCTGGCGGAGTTGCGGGAGATTATCCGGGCGAGGGGACTGCCGAACCTCGCGGTGCCGCGCGAGATCCGGCAGGTGCGCGAGATCCCAAAGTTGGGGACCGGCAAGACGAACCATCGGGAACTGATGGCGTTGATCGAATCCGGAGGGTGAACCCTCAGGGCTTTGGTTCGATCCAGTCGTAGGCGGCGAGGGCCTTGAGTTCGCGGATGAAGAGTTGGTCGCCGGCCAAAGCAAGATGGGCCCACGTATCCTCACCGAGCTTCCGCTTGTCCAGGATCTCCAGTTTCGTGGGGTTGGCGGCCAGGAGGAAGAGGATCCCCCGTTCGTCCAGGGCCAGGATGCGGTCCTTGGCGGCAATGAGGCTCCAGTACTTGCCAAAGCCCTCTCCGGAGGTCCACTTCTCGGTGCCGGTGGCGGCATCGATGCAGAGGGCGCGCTGATTTCGCAGGTGAAGGTAGGCGTGGCCGTCGATGAGCACTGGCGACGTCATGTATCCTTGGGCCTTGAAGGACCAAGCGGGTTGGACGACGAAGCGTTCACCTTCCCTGAGGATGTCGTAGGCAAGGGTCTTGCCGCCGTAGGTGCTGGTGAACAGTCGGTTGGAGGAAACAACGGTTGGGGTCAGGATGTTCATGCCCCGGAAGGCCTCCACCGGGGTTGACCAGAGTTCCTTGCCAGACTCCGGATCCAGACCGGCGAGATGGGTGCGGGTCTGGACAACCAATTGATCCACCCCTGCGAGGCGGGCCAGCACTGGAGAGCTGAAGGCACTCCCGTTCATGCCCCCTCCGTCCGTCATCGAGCGCCAACGGATCTCGCCGGACTTCTTGTCGAGTCGGACAACCCCTCCGCCTGCCTGCACAAAGAGGGCATTGGAGGTGACGAGCGGTGAGCAGACAAATCCGAAGGCTGGTACTTCCGTCTTCAGTTCTGCCGGGAAATCCTTCCGCCATCGGATGGCCCCGGACCCAGCATCGAGGCATACCAGAACGTCGCGCATCCCTGCCACGTACAGGGAATCTCCGTCCCAAGCGGGGGTGGATCGGATCCAGTCGCCGTTGGACTTGGCGAAGAACGGCACCTTCATGGCACCTTGCCAATTGGTGCTCCAGAGTTCCTTGCCGGTCTTCCGATCCAAGGCGCGGACCACTTCGAGCTGGGCGTCAGCGGTCTCAGTGGTGAAGACGCGGTCCGGGGTGACGATCGGGCCCGAGTAGCTGGGACCGAGCGGAACGCGCCACTTCAGCTTCAGGTGACTTTCACCAATCTGACTGGGCCATTTGTCGCCCGGAACCCGACCATCGCGATCCGGACCTCGCCACTGGGGCCAGGTATCGGCTCCCAGGACTGGGAGCGACGCGGACAGGAATACCGATACCAGAAGTGCGACTTTTGGGAGCATGGATGGTCATCGTATTGCTGAAACCAAATCGGGCAACTGATTCCCAAGGTCGGTCGATCATCCCTGATGGCGACTTTCACTCGGATTCCGGATCCGCGGGCTCGGTCCAAGGCTCTTGTGAAAGCTGATATGCCGATGGCTTTTTCCAACGGCGATGAACCCAGAACCAGTTGGCCGGGTCCCTCCGGATGGCCGCTTCGAAGTGGGCATTGACCTCCCGCATGATGTCCGTGTGGGTTCGTGGGGAGCCATCTGGACTCCGGGTTGGGATCGGATCGCTGAACTCGAGTCGCCAGTGGCCCAGCTTCGTCCGAAAGCAGATTCCAACGGCGAGGGGCGCATGGAAGCGTTGGGCGTAGACAGCCGGAGCAGCACCGGTGGAGCAGGGCTGTCCGAAGAAGGGAATCCAGAGCCCCTTCCTTCCGGCGTGCTGATCGGAAAGCAAACCGAGGAGCAGGTTTCCTTGATTCAGGGAGGATCGCAGTTTTCCTCCGTCCCGCGTGCGTTCAAAGAAGAGGATGCCTGACTGCCTCCGCAGTTGCTGAAGCGCTCGATCGAGTGCGTCGGGCTTCAAGGCCCGGTAAGTGGTCGCGAGCTGTCGTCCACGAGCGTAGGGACGGAGTCGGGCGAAGACTTCGAAGTTTCCAAAATGTCCCAAGGCGATGACCGCGACCCGGCCCTCGGGTGGGATCAGTGCGTCGAATCCCGTGATCTCGATCCGGCCCACGAGCTGTTCGTCGGTCATGGACGCCGTCTTGATGGCGGCGCAGTAGTTTTCACCAAGTCTTTTAAAGTGTTCCTTGGCAATGGATTCGATGGCGCTGCTGCTCGATTCGGAACCGAGGGCCAGTTGGAGGTTTTCCAGTGCGATCCTCCGATGGCGGCGATCCAGATGCCAAGCGGCACTGCCGAGGGACCGGCCGATGCGAGCTGCCAGATCGAGGGGTATCGACTGGATGAGAGCAACAGTGAGGCGAGCGATGCAGGCGAGGAGAAAACCCATGAGACAGCGAGCGTTCGGGGAGAATGGCAGAGGCGATGGGGGAAGCGACCTGAATTCATAAAGCGGTTGCGGGTTGAGGTGGCGAATTCCGGTGCCTGAATTGGGAGGGAGATCGGGTGCGTGGTGGTGAGGATTCGAGGCGGAAGTCGCATGCCACCTCGGCGACTTCACTCATGGAAATGCCTTCGGGGCGAGGAGATGTGGAAGTTGAAGTTCAGTCTTGTCCGTGGGGAAATCGGTGGTTTTCTGGTGGCTGAGAGGTTGCTGAGACAGAGTGGGTTGGGGAAATATGCGGTTGACATCGAGTACTCCCTCCCTAGGCTCGCCGACGTAAGAAAGCCAACCTCCAAAGGGTTAAGACCATGAAGATTTCTGGATACCTCTCTCGCCTCGCTCTGGCTGGTGCCTTTTTGGCGCTGACCAGCATGCTGGTTTCGGCCGCGCCTCAGGCCGGTCAAGTCGAAGTGACCCGAGTTCGCGGAACGGCGACTCTCGGCAACAACCCCGCCAAGGTTGGTGATACCGCTGGACCGGGAACCGTGATCAAGACCGGAGCCAACTCCCAGTTGGACCTGAGCTTGGGTGTCAACGGTCCCGACATCACGGTTTCGGCAGACACGACGGTCAAGGTGGATGAGTTGTCGTTTGACGACGCTGGCCCGGAGACGGTCGTGACGACCAAGTTGAATCTTCAGGCCGGCAAGGTTGCTGGGTACGTCAAGAAGACCTCCAGCCAGTCCAGCTACACGGTGGTTACCCCGACCACCACTGCGGCGATCCGCGGCACGACCTACTTGGTGACTGCCGAGGGTGATGTGTATGTCTGGGATGGTTGTGTGGACGTCTCCTTCCAGGACCGACGGTTTGCGGTTTGCGGTGGTCAGCATTTCGACCCTCGCATCGGCAAGGTCGTTCCGAACACTCTCCCCTCTGTCCTCCCGCCTCGGGTGCAGCCTCCGGTGAGTCCGGTGGGCCCCGTGATCAACCTTTCTCCGACCCAGCCTAAGGATAAGCCTCCGACTGAGTCTGGTGACTCTTCCAGGAAGTAGTTGCCCATTCTGTGCAGTGACTCGAGAGGTGCTGCACTTTGAATGAACGAAAGCCGCCCGGAGCTTCCCTGCTCCGGGCGTTTTGCTTTTCACAGGTAAAATCATGCGCGCCCGATTCGACGCAGTCCTACGCAGGGCCATGGGATGGACATTGTTCCATGCCTCGCCGCTGACGGTTGGCTTCGGGTTGGTGCTTTGTGCGGTCGCATTTTCGAGTTGTTCGAGGCTGCTGGATCAACGGGTCAAAGCTCGTCAAGCGGGTGCAGGTGATGCCGCTGGCATGGGGTTGGTGGGATCGATGGCTTGGCGGACACTGGAGCAGCAGTCCCGTCAGGCTGAGGAGTGGCAACGTCTGGATATCCTGCAACGTCTGGAGTGGTTGCTCTATGACTGGCGGGTCCAGTTGGCGGTGAACTCGGACCAGACCCCTTCCAGGGTTGGTCTTGTGTACGCGAGTGACAACAGTGTGGATCGCGTTGCCAATGGGGAGGCTTTTCCGGCCACCGGTGAGAAGTACGATCTCTTTTGGCCGCGATGGCCGGTGTATGGTCGGGTGCTTCGGGAACTGAGGGCTCAGGGTGCCGCGGCGGTCGCCTTTGACGTCCTGTTCATGGATCGGCGACTCAGCGAGGATGGGCTTCAGGTTCTGGAACGAAAGGGTGGCGTCGATACGACGAATGTCGTGCGGTCGGACGAACGGTTTGGTCAGGAATTACGGCGGGCAGGGGCGTCGGCAACGGTGGCCGTCATTCCCGGGAAGATGCCCGTTCCCGTGGTTCATGCAGGTGCTGGCCGGGTAGGCGATGCGATCTCGCCTCGGGATGCAGATTCCGTTGCCCGTCGGGTACGGGCGATGACGCGGATGAGGTGGGTAAACCCGGAAATCGGAATTTTTGCCCAGCGCAACGCGGTGGATTGCTCGATCGACGATGATGGAGCGGTGCACGTCTTTAGACCTGGTCCAGGCGGGACGAATTTCGTGCTCAAGGCGGACGAGGAAGGGAAGGTGACGTTGCCGGTGAGCGCGCGATTCTCGCGGAAGGTCTCGGTGTTTCAGGAGAAGTGGGTGTGGCATCTTGGAATCGCATTGGCAGGAGAGGCTCTTGGGCTGGATCTCGACAATCCGCAGATCTTGCCGGGCGCAATACGGTTGAAGGGAACCAACGGTCTCGAACGAGTCCTTCCAGTGGATGACTGTGGTTACGTTCTGGTCGACTGGCGGTTGGGTATGGCCCAGACGAACATCGTGTTCAGCGAGGACGTTGTGGATGTCCTGGTTGATTCGCAGAACCGGGAGTTTGACCCGGATCCGATTGAACCGAAGTGGACGAATCGGGTGGTGGTCTATGGATCAACCGCTTCCGGAAACAACCTTTCGGACCTGGGTGCGACGCCGCTGACGAAGGCTGATTTTCTGGTCACGACCCACATGAACGTTGCGGACATGGTCTTGCGGGGGGCGTTCATCCGGAGCATCGGTGCAGTGGCGGAAGGCTTTGTGGTCGCCCTGATGGGAGTTGCGGCAGCGGTGCTGACATGGCGACTGCGCGGGATCGTGCTGCCGGTGGTAATCCTGGCGATCGCTGGGGCTTGGACGGTGATGTGCGTTTGGAGCTTTCGTGAGCATCGCCTTTGGCTTCCGATCGCCCATCCGGTTTTCGCGGGGTTGCTGATCCCATACCTTGGGATGGTGACGACGCGGGCATTCGTCGAGCAGCGCGAGCAGCTTCGGGTGCGGCGTTTCTTCGAAAAGATGGTTTCCCCGGACATCGTTGAAGAAGTGCTGAAGACCCAGGAATTGGGGAAGGTTGGAGCAGGCTCACGGCGTCGGTTGACGGTGTTCTTCGCGGACATCCGAGGGTTTACCGAGATGACAGATCATTATCAGGCGGCCGCAGATAAGTATGTGGTAGAGCAGGGCCTGAATGAGGCGGCAGTCGAGCGCTATCATGAGCAGCAGGCCAGTGAGGTTCTGGCGATGGTCAACCTGTACCTCGCGACCATCGCGGACGTGGTCAAATTCCACCGAGGGACTTTGGACAAGTACATCGGGGATTGCGTGATGGCCTTTTGGGGAGCGCCGCTTTCAAATCCGAGGCATGCCCTTGATGCGGTTCTCGCGGCGTTGGATGCCCAGTGGGCAATCCAGTATCTGAATGAGGCGCGCACCGCTGAGACGGCCAAGCGGGAGGCGGAGAATCCGGGTCGGATTGCCCGTGGTGAGCCGCCGCTGCCTCCATTGCCCGTTCTGGCCCTGGGAAGTGGTCTCAATACCGGCGACATGATCGTAGGCTTCATGGGGTCGGAGGCGCACATCCGGAACTACACGGTATTCGGGCGCGACGTGAATCTGGCCAGTCGGTTGGAAGGGGCGTCGGGTCATGCCCGCATTTTGATCGGCGAGGCCACCTATGCTGACATTCGACGGGATGCGCCGGAGTTGGCTGAGTCTTTCAAGGCATTGCCGCCTGTTACGGTGAAAGGGTTTCGGCAGCCGGTTCTGGTTTACGAGGTGCCTTGGCAGCAGGCCCGGGAGGCAGCCCTCCGGTGCGCGCCGCTTCTGTCGAAGTCGCTTCTGAGCCAGATGGACGATCTGGGTGGGGCGTGAGCCGGTTGACCCGGTGCGCTTCCCGGAGCAGGGTGGGCGTATGAAGACTGCGTTCGCGCTGGCAATCGGGTTGGCTGTTGGGTCCTTGGAGGCGGCGGATTGGCCACGCCATCGCGGCCCTGCCCAAAACGGCGTTTCAGCCGAGACGGATTGGGTAACGACATGGCCAGGGGGGCAGCCCAAAAGGTTGTGGAAGGCTTCGGTGGGCACTGGGTTCTCGTCGGTGGCTGTGGCTGGAAGACGAGTGTTCACCGTGGGAAGCGACGGTCTGAAGAAGGGTGGGAAAGATGTGGTTTATTGTCTGGAGGCCGAGACTGGGAAGCCTGTGTGGACGTTCGGCTATTCGCAGGATCTGGATCCCAAGTATTACGACGGCGGTCCCGGAGCAACTCCGACCATTGACCGTGGACAGGTCTTCGTGGTGGGGCGACATGGGTGGGTTCACTGCCTGAACGCAGAGAACGGATCAGTCATCTGGAAGCGGAATCTGGCCTCTGAGTCCGGGCTCAAGGTCCCCGAGTGGGGTTTCAACAGCTCCGTCCATGTGGAAGGTGATCAGGCGATCCTCAATGCGGGGTCCTTCGGCATCGCCTTGGATCGTTTGACCGGGAGGGAACTGTGGGTCAGTGGGAAGGACGAAGCCGGGTACGGGACCCCGGTTCCCTTTGAGTCGAAGGGGAGGCGCCTGCTAGCCATGTTTGCCGCCAAACATGCGGTTGCGGTGGATCCGAAGGATGGAACGGAGGTCTGGAGGGTTGCCTGGAAAACCTCGTATGACGTCAATTCGTCGGATCCGGTGTTTTCGCAAAACCGGATGTTCGTCAGTTCCGGATATAACAAAGGGGGCGCGGTTTACGACCTTTCGGGTGCGGATCCCAAGCAGCTTTGGTTCAACAAGGAGGTTCGTGCGCACATGTCGGGCTCGGTGATCATCGGAGACTGTATTTATGGAGTCGATGGTCAGGGAGACGACAAGGATTCGCAGTTGAAGTGTCTGGACCTCGGAACGGGATCCGTCCGGTGGGCGTCGCCCAAGGCGGGGACCGGAAATCTGACGGCAGCGGGTAATCGGTTGCTTTGGATTACGGGCGGAGGAGAGCTTGTTGTGGTGGACGCCAAGCCAGATGCCTATCGGGAGTTGGCCCGGGCGCAGGTTGGAGGTGGAAAGCACTGGACGGCCCCCACGATCGCGAACGGGTTGGTCTACGTTCGAAGCGCGAAGGGAGACTTGGTCTGTCTGGATCTCCGCGCTTTGTCCCAATAGGCCGGTTACGGAAAACCCGGCTGGGGGGCCGGGTTTTCGCGAGTCCGTTACCTACGCATCAGGCTCCCACTGGGGGCACGCTGGGTGCGCCCGTTGCCAACGGTTTGGCGTGGAGGCGTTCGTGGGCGGCGGCGATGAACCCGCGGAAGAGCGGGTGAGGTGCGTTGGGTTTGGAGAAGAACTCCGGGTGATACTGGGAAGCGATGAAGAAGGGGTGGTTGGGAATCTCAATCACCTCAACGAGTCGATTGTCCGGTGTTGTCCCCGCGAACACGAAGCCAGCCTTCGAATAGAGTTCACGATAGTCATTGTTGAATTCGAATCGGTGCCGGTGACGTTCGTGGATCAGTTCGGCCTGATAAAGGGCTTGGGTCTTGGATCCAGGGAGGAGTCGGCAATTCTGCGCACCGAGGCGCATGGTACCGCCCTTTTGGGTGACGCCTTTCTGGCTCTCCTGAAGATCGATCACCGGGTACGGAGTGTTGGGATCGAACTCTGTGGAATGGGCGCCTGACAGTCCGAGGACGTTTCGGCCGAACTCAATGACGGCGATCTGCATGCCAAGACAGAGTCCTAGGTACGGCAGTCCGTTTTCGCGAGCGTAGCGAGCCGCACGGATTTTGCCTTCGATTCCCCGGTCGCCGAATCCGCCTGGGACAAGGATTCCCCCGAGACCCTTGAAGATCTTCGCAGGATCACCGGTCTCCACTTCCTCGGCTTCGATCTGTTCGATCTGGACACCGCAATCATTGGCGATTCCGCCGTGGATCAGTGCTTCGTAGACCGACTTGTAGGCATCCTGCAGTTCGATGTACTTGCCGACGACGCCGATCCGTACCCGGTGCTGGGGGGCGATCAATCGGCGGATGATGTCCTGCCAATGCGACATCTTGGCAGGCGGTACGTCGAGGTTGAGGGTTTTGCAGACGAGGTCGTCCAGGCGTTCACGCTGGAGCATGAGGGGAACCTCGTAGATCGAGTGATCCACGTCCTTCTCCTCGATGACGGCCTCGAAGGGGACGTTGCAGAACATGGCCAACTTCTGGCGAAGTTCCTTGTTGATCGGATGCTCGCAACGGCAGACGAGCATGTGGGGAGCGATGCCGATTTCGCGGAGTTTGGCGACGCTCTGCTGGGTTGGCTTCGTCTTCAGTTCCCCAGCAGCCTTGATGAACGGAATGTAGGTAACGTGGAGGAAGCAGACATTGCCGGGACCGGCTTCCTGGGCGAATTCCCGGATGGCTTCGAGGAAGGGAAGGCCCTCGATGTCGCCAACGGTGCCGCCCACTTCCGTGATCAGGACGTCCGGCTTGGTCTCATCCGCCAGCAGGGTGATGCGTCGCTGGATCTCGTCTGTGACGTGCGGGATGACCTGAACCGTTTTGCCGAGGTACACCCCGTTGCGTTCATTGTCGAGGACCTGCTGATAGACCTGCCCGCTGGTCGTGTTGTTCCTCCGCGAAAGCTTCGTGCTCGTGAACCGCTCGTAGTGTCCCAGGTCCAGATCGGTCTCGGCGCCGTCATCCAGCACATAGACCTCGCCGTGCTGGTACGGGCTCATGGTGCCGGGATCGAGATTGAGGTAAGGGTCGAATTTCTGGAGCGTGACTTTGAGCCCGCGATTTTCGAGGAGCGTGCCGAGCGCCGCCGCGGTCAGTCCCTTGCCGAGGGAACTCACAACGCCGCCCGTGACGAAGATGTACTTCATGGGATTGCACCGTCCCAAGCCGTCCGTCGCAGCGCCAACGAAAAATCACACGGAGCCCAGGCCTTCGGAGGCGAGGATGGCCTCCACCCGCGCAACGTCCGTTGGTACATCAACGCCGATCGACTCGTGATCCACGGTGGCCACGGCGATGCGGATCCCCAGTTCGAGGGCCCTCAACTGCTCCAGACGCTCGGCGAGTTCGAGTGGAGACGGAGGATTCGCTACAATCCGGAGCAGGGCGTCCCTGCGATAGCCGTAAAGGCCGAGATGCTTGAGGAATGGGAATGCCCCCAATTGGTGGGCTGGACTCTCCGAAGCGTGATCGCGGAGGTATGGAACCGTCCTGCGGGAGAAGTAGAGGGCGAAACCAGCCTGGTTGACGACGGCTTTGACGACGTTTGGATTCTCGTAGTCGTCGAGGCGTCGGATCGGGGTGACGGCTGTGGTCATTTCCGCGTGGGGCAGCAGTGCTGCCACCGCATCAACCACTGACGGGGCTATCAGGGGTTCGTCGCCTTGGATGTTCACGAAGGCGTCTGCTTCAATTGTCTGGGCAACTTCGGCGATGCGGTCGGTGCCAGAGGGATGATCGTCCCGGGTCATGACGACGCGGCAGAAACGCTGGGCTGCAGAAGCGATGCGAAGGTCGTCTGTGGCCACGACGACCTCAGCCAGCGACCGGGACTGTTGGCAACGTTCGATTACATGCTGAACGAGCGGTTTGCCCGCGATCAGATGAAGGGGTTTTCCTGGGAACCGTGTGGACGCAAAGCGGGCTGGGATGACACCGATGATTCGCATGGTTGGGAGGGGCTCAGTGGACAGCCTGCATCATGTCTTCCATCAAGGCCAAGGCCACAGCCTCGGTGATCTCCCGCACGTCGTACGTTCGGGCGACCTTACCGGCGAGTCGATCCGGCCCGAGGATGTCGGCGGAACTGGCCTGCCCGAGGATCTGGGCATCCGAAAGGCGAATGGCCGTCGCCTGAATGTCGGGTACCTGATAGACGGCATCCCCGGAAACGCCCGGAATCGAAAGGGCGCGCGACGAGATCAGGACCTCGACGACGACATCGGTGTTCCGCATCAGGGCTTCCCTATCCTTGGCGGCATTGGGTGTGCCGGCGGTGGACAGGAACTCCTGGACGGGACGATCGGCGAGGAGTTGCGTGGCGACGCGCTGATCGGCGAGACGCGCGCCAGCGAGGCGAAGCGGTCGGCCCATCAGTCGTTCGACGTCGCGGACGGTCTGGCGGTCCGCGAGGGGAGCGTTGGTGCGGCCACGATGGCTGAAGGTGTTCTCAGCGGTGACTTTCTCACTGCTGCCGCGAAGTGGGGCATTCGACGCATCGACCGAGGCGTTGCCGACCACAGTGACGTTCTGTCCGAGAGGACCAGCAGCAGAACTTCCCGTGGGGGTAAGGTCGGTCTTCAGGGTTTCCACCTTCTCGGTCCGGCCTGCGAGCTGGAGACCTGTTGAATCATCCACCAATTCGCGGTTCACGTAGATGAGCATCCTCGGAGCTGCAAGCTTGGGATAGCCGGCCTTGAATCGGTCCACGATCGTACGGGCCTGCTCTGGGCTCACGAGAGGGGCGCGGGACGCAATGACTCCTTGCTGGTAAGTGAACGCCGTTGTCGCCGAGGCGGAAGCGGAGGGTGTGTGTGGGCCCGAGGGTGGTGCCGCGACGACGGGTGGAGGCGGGTTCTTGATGGGCTTCGAAGTTGGGATAGGGCCGGCGACCAGCGGAGTCGCGGCCAAAGTGAGGAGCAGCAAGGCGGATTTCATGGTCGGTCGGAACCGAAGTTTAAGGGGGAGCCGTTAACGAGCTTCCCGAACCCGGATCGTGTAGCCCTTGGCCTTGTCATTGAAGGACTGGAATCGAACGGTTTCCTGACCGGTTTCGGTCAGGATGAGATCTTGCCACGGTGTTTCGTCGCCCGTGCCGAAGCCTTGGGCATCCTTGAACACGCACTGGATCTGGACCTGGATGCGACGCTCCAACCGGTTCCGGACATTTGCGGCGACCTCCAACCTGCCATCTTCGAGCGCACGTTCTTGCAGGCCAGAGCACGTGACGCTCCTCTGGACGCGATAGTCGAGCGTGACGAATTTGGCCTCGTTCTCGAGCGCGAACTTGGTTGTGTTCTTCGGGGCGTAGGCGCCGCCCTCGTGTCCGGTCACCACGGTGCGAGTGGTGCTGCCAATGGACTCGCCTACCGGACGACATCCAAAAGTGAGGCTGGAGGCGAGGACAAGGAGGGCAAATGCGTTACGGGTGTTCATGGCGGAGGGAGGAGTAGTCATTGCGGGTGGTAAATATTCTGGACCTTGGATCCCGATCAGGGGCGGTCACTGATGAAAAGCACGGTGTCGCGGGTCCCGGCCAGGATGTTGAGGGAAACCTCGCGGCTGAGGACGGGGCGGCCGGTTGAATCGAGGAACTCTGCCACGAGTTGGTGCTGTCCGGTCGGCAATCTCAAAGAGGTGAATCCGATTACGTTCGGGAGATTATCCCATGTCCGGGTATCGGCGGAGGGGGTTGTTGCGGCGCTGATGACCTTGCTGAGTAGACCGGCGACAAGCAGGCCAGCTCCGACCTCGTCCGCGGCGCTTCGACGGCCAGCGGTACTTGCCAGGATGGCTCCGGACAGAATGGCTGCATTACCGAAGGAATCGGTTGAGCCCTTGAACACGGCTTTGTTCGCAAGAACATAGTCCATCTGGCGTCCTCCCCTGGTGGTGGCCTGAAAGGAAAGATCGTCGGCGCCAGGTGCTCGGAGGGTCTGGCTGGCGACCCGCAATTGCAGGACGGAGGCGCGCGATCCGCCGGGGCGGAAACGAAGTTGTTCCCCGTACTCGCCCGCTCCGTACTTGGTAGGGCCGTGGCCCATCTCGAAAAAGACGAGAACGTTGGCCTCGGGGTCGAAGTCGGGCAGTGGACCAAGACGCGCGTTCGAGCGCGCCCGGGCGAGCAATTCGGCCGCACCCCCGCCCAGTTTCGTGGTCACGAGGCCGTCAAGATAGTCGAGGATCGCGAAGTCTGCCTGATACGTCCCGTCCTGCGCATCGGCGTCCTGCAGTTGGGCGCTTCGGAAGCACGCCCTCGCGTTGTCCGGTTCGCCATCCATCCAGTAGAGGATTGCCCGGTAGTAATAGGCCATCACCCGTTCATAGGGTTCTCCCCGGAAGTTCTTGGATGATTCCGATTTGAAGTACCCTCGAGCACTGCGGGCAGCGGTGTCACCGGCGGTGATTCCACCAAGGGTAGCAACGGCGTCATCCAGCAGCGGCTTTGCGGCAGAGAATTCTGCCCGGCGCATGTGGTCCGACGCCGTCCGATATTTCACCAGGAGCGCGTCCCTTGCCGGCTGCGACGAGCCCCCTGTGGAGGCGCATCCACTGGCAAGCAGTGGAAGCAGGAGAAGGAGTGCGACGAGGCTGCGCATGGCTGGGCGGCAAGGATGGAGACGCCGTTCACCGGTAGGCCGCATCGTCCAGCCCCTGCTTCTTGATCTCGGCCATATCCTCCCAGATGATCGCGCTGGTCCGTGCGTCGATGAGTTGGAAGGTATAGAGGATATAGTCGCTGACGCCGCGCGAGCTCTTGGTCGTCGAACCGTCGAGACGGCCGGTCAGGAAGAAATCCGCGCCTTGAAACTCGACCACATTGGGGTCGCTTCCGGAGGTGACCTGCCCGGTCTGCTTGAGTTGCTGTTCCTTCTCCAGAGCCGCCATTCGTTCCCGTGCAAGAAACAGGACCTTGCCACGCGTCTGCGAGTTCAGGCGTGCGCGGACGCGGGTGAGCAGGATGTCCTTGTTGATGGCAAAACGGGTGTTGTTTTCGATGGGAAGCAACACGACGCGTGGCTGTCCCTGGGCATGCTGGATCTGTTGGGTTTCGAGGATGCTTCGGGCCATCTTGTCCGTGACGGAGACGATGTCTTGAGATTCGACACCAGTTCCGGCGACGAAACCCTGCTCATCGGCCTTGAGGACGGTGACTCCGTTCCCGGATGGATTTTTGACCCCGTAGGAGGCGCATCCGCACAGGAGGGCTGTGGCGGCGAGCAAGTGGGTGGCGAACAGGCGGCTTGGAACAAGGCGGTACATACGCAGGCGTGAAGTTGGTGAGTGAATTGCCGGGGGTCAACTCCGCTCCGAGTCCCGGAGCGGAGCCCAACCGGCTTGGGTCATCTTCCGAAAAGGCCGTTGGCTTGGCTGAGAGGGGTTGCCTCGGTGATGGCGCTGCCAGCGGCAAAAATCCGCGACGGCGGCGGTTCTGGCGCCGTCTGTGTCTCGGGCGGTGGAGCGGCCTGCTGATAATAGACGACGGAGTGAACCACGGGTTGGGTATGCCAGACGGTGGACCGCCGGGCAGCTTCGCGGTCGGCGATTGAACCGAGGAGCAGGCCGACACCGGCCCCGATTGCAATTCCCTCGCCAGTCCTGCGCCCGCTGTTGTGCCCGATGATTCCTCCAGCGAGTCCACCCAGAACAGCGCCTTCGGTGGCCCGTGGGCCGAAGAGTTGGGCATCTGATTGCGTGCTGGTCAGGCAGAAACCGATCGTTAGAAGCCAGGTTTTGGACCTGAGGGGCAGACGAATAATCCGCATGTTGAGAATTAAGACGGAGAACGTGGATGACTATTCATGTTTGTTATCAAATTGCAGGCCAACGGTTTGTAAAATTAATTGGTGAGAAGCCTTGCAGTTGTGAGTTGGTAGAAAACAGATGTAAGGACTTGTCTAATTGGACTCACATGGCCCTAAATCGGGCGGGTCATGAAAATTGATAAACTTAAACAGTATGTCTCGCTGCGTGAACAGTTGCTCCGAGACAAAGTGGAGTTGGAGTCGCGACTGGCCGAGATCAACAAGGCTTTGGGATCCGTCACTCCCAGCGCTCCGGCGGTGGTGGCCACGGCACCCGCTGCCAAGCGTGGTCGCAAGCCTGCTGCAGTGCCTGCTGCTGCGCCTGCATCCCCTGCGGTGAAGCGGGGAGGCAAGCGTGCGAAGAATACGGTTTCCCTTCGGGATGCTGTGTTGGCTGCAACCAAAGCCAAGCCCTTGGCCAGACAGGAGATTTTGACGGCGGTTCAGGCTGCTGGATACAAATTCGCGGCGAAGGACCCGCTGAACTCGTTGAGCACGCTCCTGTACACGGACAAGGGCATCAAGAACTACGGTGGGAAGTTTGGTCCGGTCTGATCGGCACCCTGCGTTCTGATTGAAGCCCGCCCTAGCGGCGGGCTTCTTGTTTGACTTCAGAGATTTTTGCCATGCTTGCCCGGAGAGTAATTCCCTGTCTCGACGTCCACGATGGCCAGGTAACGCGTGGTGTTCAGTTCGGAAGGGCGGAGGACGGAGGTCTCAGGAACGTGGGGGATCCGGTCGCCTTGGCCGTCCGCTACAATGACCAAGGGGCGGATGAGATGGTCTTCTTTGATATCACCGCTACGGCGCAAGGTCGTGCCTCCATGATATCGGTGATCGAAAGGGCGGCGGATCAGTGTTTCATGCCGCTGACGGTCGGGGGGGGGATCCGCACCTTGGATGACATGGGCATGATGCTGAAGGCGGGGGCGGACAAGGTGAGCATCAACTCCTCTGCCTTGAGCAATCCTGAATTGATCCGATCAGGTGCGGAAAAATTTGGAAGCCAGTGCATCGTCGTCTCGATCGACTGCAAGCGGACGTCGCCGGGGATATGGGAGGTTTTTTCGGCTGGGGGGCGCAAGGCGACTGGATTGGATGCCGTGGAGTGGGCCGTGAGGGCCGTGGGCATGGGGGCGGGCGAGATCGTGCTGAACTCGATCGATGCGGACGGGACCCGTGCAGGATTTGATCTGGAGGTGACCCGGCGGGTGAGTGAATCGGTCGGGGTGCCCGTGGTGGCGAGTGGTGGTGCGGGAACTCTGGAGCACATGGCCGAGGTACTGGAGGCTGGAAGGGCTGACGCGGTCCTGGCCGCCAGCATATTCCATTTTGGAACCTATACAGTCCGTCAGGTGAAGGAGTATCTGGCTGGTCGTGGGCTGCCTGTTCGGCTCAACTGATTCAATAGCTTTGGTTGCATCGTTGCGGCGCTGCTCTTCACGATGCTTCCGGGTTGCGGCAAGCAACCGGGTAGGACGAATGGGTTGGATAAAGGGATGATTCAAATGAGTGACAACAGTTTCTGGAACCAGCTGAAGTGGACCGAGGACGGATTGATTCCTGCGATCATCCAGGATGTCCACACGGGCCGGGTGGTGATGATGGCGTGGATGAACCGAGCGTCCTTGGAGAAGACTCTGGAGACCCGAAGAACGTGGTTCTGGAGTCGGTCGAGGAAGAAGTTCTGGATGAAGGGCGAGTCCAGTGGACACGTGCAGGTGGTCAAGGATGTCGCCTTTGATTGCGACGGAGATGTGCTTTTGATGCAGGTTGAGCAGACGGGGGCGGCATGCCACGAAGGGTTTCGTTCCTGCTTCTTCCGTTCCGTGAACTCGGATGGATCGGACTTTTTCGAGACCGAGGAACGATTGGAGACCCCGGAGGCCATCTACGGAAAGAAGTAGGCGATGGCCTGGGTATTGCCGCCACTGGATGAATGGGTGAGTCCGAGGGATCTGGCATGGTGGATTGGGTTGGTGGTTGCTGGATTTGCGAGGGGTGCTGATCTGCTTTCGACCTGGATTGCGACGCCTCGGTTGCAACTGGAAGGAAACCCTTTGGCGAGGCGGTTGGGCTGGAAGGGGGGAGTAATCCTCAACCTGTTGGTGGTGCCGGTTGTGGCGTGTTGGCCCATGTTGGCTGTGTCCTTGGCGACCACGAGCAGTCTGGTGGCTGCGAGGAATCTGCAACAGGCGTGGTTGATGCGCACCATGGGTGAGGAAAGGTACAGGCTGTGGTTCACGGGGCGGGTGCTCGAAGCGTCGCGGCCATTGGTGGTTGGATGCCACATGGGGGAGGCGGCGTTGACGGGGACGATCGGCCTCGTCCTGATGTGGCTTGGACCGGTTCACCTGATCAGTTTTGGCGTCGGGTTGGGCATCGCTGCATACGGTTTTTCGGTGGCGTTGTTTACCGGGATGTCGCTTTGGCGATTCCGTTGAAACGACAGTCGGAGCATCCGCAGAATTGCGTCGGCCCGGCCTATCCGTAGTGTTCGCGCCAGAATGTATCTGCCGAGTCGAGAAGAGTTCGTAAAGCTTGCCGCCAAGGGGAACACCATCCCGGTGACCCGACGCCTGCTGGCTGATCTTGAGACGCCCCTGTCCGCTTACCGGAAGCTTCGTGGCTCCGGGGAGTCCTTCCTTTTCGAATCCGTTGAGGGAGGCGAGCACATCGGGCGGTATTCATTCCTGGGTTGCAATCCGCGGGCGGTGGTTCGGCAGGTGGGGTCCAGGGTTGAGGTCCGGCAGGATGGGGTCATCGTTGAACGGATCCAGGTGGATCCTCTCGGTGGGGGGGATCCAGCGAAGAGCGTGCGGGACGGGCTTGAGGTCCTGAAGTCGGTGATGTCGAGGTTTGTGCCGGTGGAAGTTCCAGGATTGCCCCGCTTCACGGGTGGAGCTGTGGGATTCCTGGGCTACGAGTTCATCCATGATCTGGAGCCGGTGGTGCCGAGGCCGGCGAAGGATGAATTGGGAACACCGGTACTTTACTATCTGATTGCTGACCAGTTGGTGGTGTTTGATCGGGTCGCCCAGACCATGACCATCATCGTGAATGCGGTCGTGGAGTCCGGCGTGAAACCGGAAGACTACTACGATGACGCCGTGGGCGAGATTGAACGCATCGTGGAATTGCTTCGACAGACCTGCGCCTCCGAGCCCGTGGACCTGCCGATCGAACCGAAGCCGGTGACGTTTGAATCGAACACCTCCAAGGAGGCGTTCTTCGCGAACGTGGAGAAAGCCAAGCGATACATTCAGGGGGGAGACATCATCCAGGTGGTGGGATCCCAGCGATTCACCGCCAAGGTGTCCGCGTCTCCCCTGGACATCTATCGGGCGGTCCGTTCGATCAATCCCTCTCCCTACATGTTCCTCCTCGAGTTGGACGGGTTTGCCTTGGTGGGTGCTTCTCCGGAGCTTCACGTCCGTTGTGTCGACCGGGAGGTTGAGATCCGGCCGATTGCGGGGACGCGTCGGCGTGGGGTGACGGATGAGGAAGATGATCGTCTGGAAAAGGAGTTGCTGGCGGATCCCAAGGAGAGGGCCGAGCACGTCATGCTCGTTGACCTGGCGCGGAACGATATTGGTCGTGTGTGCGACTTTGGGTCGGTGCGGGTCAAGGACATGATGATTGTGGAGCGGTATTCGCACGTGATGCACATCGTCTCGCAAGTCAACGGCAAGCTCCGTTCTGATCAGGATACCTACGCGTTGATGAAGACCACGTTCCCGGCGGGAACGTTGAGCGGCGCGCCCAAGATCCGTGCGATGCAGATCATCTCCGAATTGGAAGGGACAACGCGCGGGCCCTACGGTGGGTGCGTGGGTTACTTTGCGTTCAATGGGAATTCAGACCACTGCATCACGATCCGGACGGCCTTGGTGAAGGATGGAAGGGCCTACGTGCAGGCGGGAGGGGGCTGGGTGAATGACTCGACCCCGGATGCCGAGTACGAGGAGACGGTCAACAAGTCCAAGGCGATGCGGAAGGCAGTGGCTTTGGCCGAGGGTTTTGAGCGGAGTGAGTAGAGTTGATGGAGATCTGAATGAAGCCCGATTTGAACGGCGGGAGAGAGTCAGACGATCGTCTCTTGAGGGGGTTCGGGTACGAGCCGCAGCTCTCTCGCCGGATGTCGGGCTTCTCGAACTTTGCCATCTCTCTGTCGATCATCTGCATCCTGGCTGGAGGGATCACCTCGTTCCACGTCGGGCTTGGGAGCGTTGGGGGAGGCAGCCTGGGGGTGGGTTGGCCGTTGGCCTGCCTGTTTTCCCTGGCTGTGGCATCGACGATGGCGCAGGTAGCCTCTGCATTCCCTACGGCGGGGGGGCTGTATCATTGGGCGTCTATTCTGGGAGGGCGGGGCTGCGGGTGGACGACGGCGTGGTTCAATCTCGCGGGTCTGGTTACGGTTCTGGCGACGGTGAATGCGGGAACCTACGACTTTGCTCTGGCGGCGTTCCAGTTGACGCCACCGGAGTCGAGTGCTGGGGCCTTCAAGTTGGCAGCAGTGATCGTGATGGTGATTTCGCAAGGCCTGCTCAATCACATTGGGATACGCTGGACGACCGTGCTCACGGACCTGAGCGGATGGTTGATCCTCTTTCTGGGGGCGGGGCTCACGGTGGCTCTGGTGCTTGCGACGCCTACGTTGGAATGGTCGCGGCTGTGGACCTTTGGAAACTTCAGCGGTGCGTCCGTGGGTGGGGCCGGGTTTCCGCGGCAGGAGAGCATTGGATGGCTTTTTGCACTGGGTCTGATGCTTCCGGCGTACACGGTCACTGGTTTTGATGCCTCGGCGCATACGGCCGAGGAGACGGTGGGTGCGGCCGTCAACGTGCCGAGGGGGATCGTGCGGTCCGTGTGGGTGTCCGGGTTGATGGGATGGGGATTGGTGGTGGCACTGACCCTGGCAATGCCCTCGATTCCAGAGGGGGTGGCAAAGGGTGCTGAGGTTGTTCCGTGGGTCCTGAGGGAACGGATGCCGCAGGGCGTTGCCATGGGTTTTCTTCTGGGTGTGTTGCTCGTGCAGTATCTCTGTGGATTGGCGGCCCTGACGTCCGCTTCCCGGATGGTTTTTGCTTTTGCTCGGGACGGCGGGTTACCCGCGTCAGGATGGTTGCGGCGCGTCAATCCAGCGTCTGGGTCACCCGCGTACGCTGTCTGGACATCGGCCCTCGGCGGGGCTGCGTTTACGGTCTTTGTGCCCTACGCGACCATCGCGGTGGTGTGCACCTCCCTCCTTTATGTCAGCTACGTCATTCCGGTTGCGGTCGGAGGGTGGGCGTGGGGAAGGACCTGGACTGTGCCCGGGCCCTGGCACCTGGGGCGGTGGTTTCGTCCGATGGCTGCGATCGCTGTTGCGGGATGTCTGTTCCTGTTGGTGATCGGGGTTCAACCGCCGAACGAACTGGCGCTTCGCATCCTGGGATGTACCGGAGTGGCGATGTTCCTGATCTGGTTCCTTTGGGAGCGGAATCGATTTCGCGGGCCGCCGGTGCGCTGAGGCGCGCGAGGCGCTTCAGCGACCGAGGATCTGCTTCAGCAGGTCATCCGGTATCCCGATCTTCTTCAGGAAATCCTTCTGCTGGAGGATGAAGATGAAGAAGAAGGTGGTTGCATCGAAGAAGCCGTGAGCGATGACAGCCTCGGCGAGGGATCTTCGGAGGATCTGGATCAAGCCGAGGCCAACGCCGAGGAGTGCGGTGGCAAAAACAGCGATCCAACCCTGGGTTATGTGGGCGAGTCCGAAGAAGGCGGACGAAAGGACCACTGCGACCCACTCCAGGCGGCGGGAGGGGATTCCTTGGGTGCCGAATGAACCGATCCCGCGGATAACGGCCGCCCGCCACAGTTCCTCGCGCAGTCCGGCTACCACAAAGCTGAGCCAGGTGACGCAGATCAGGGCGTAGGCTGGATCGGCAAGGGCGCTTGGATCGAGGAGGTTTTCCACCTGGGGGCGGTTGGCCTTGAACTGTTCCAGTCCGTGCTCCGGGTTGAGGACGACGAAGACAACGACGGCCAGGAGGGCGGGGACCATGAGGGCCAAACGGAGTGCGACCGACCAAACGGCCCCGAGGAGCCAAGACAGCCAAAGGCTCGCGGTGGAGTCGAGGAACAGGTCGGCGCGTGAGGGACGTGTGAGGAGGACGCCGATGCCGAACGGGACGCCGAAGATCAACAGAGCCAGGACGGTGTCGGCGATGAGGCCTGGAATGTTTCCGCTGAGGGCCGGTTCCGAGGAGGTTCTGCCATGGCCCATCCAGGTCATGGCGAGGATGTAGGCCAGCATCAGCGCCAGGAAACCGATCCAGGGCAGTCGGTTTGCTGCCGGGCCATGGGGGGGCGGCGTCGGTTTATCCATGAGTCAGCGTTGTGCCCGGGGTGAGTCGTCGGCGGCCTTGCGACAGGCGGCAGCGACCAGATCCAGTTGCGTCAGGAAAAGTTCCCGCACGGCGGGGTCCAATGCCGTCAACACTTCCGCCTGCAGTTCAACGGCAATATCGCGACACGTCTCGAACTGCCTGACGCCCACGGGAAGGATCCGAATGCGGTAAGCGCGACGATCTGTCTCGTGAGGTTGGCGGGTGATCCATCCGGCCTGCTCCATCCGTTCGAGGAGTGATGCGACCGTGTTGGGGTCCGACGACATCAGCACGGTCAACTCACGCTGGGTCAATCCTGAGGGGTCTGCCTCCAGAAGCGTCCTCAGCGCGGTAAACTGATCTGGCGTGACGCCCGTATGGGCGATGCGACGGCGGAACGCCTGGTTCAGGCCGTACCAGGACCGTCTCAGGAGTGGAGGCAGGCGGCGCCGGACGGGCGAATCGATCGGAGCATTGGGAGCATCAGGAGCGATGGCGGGAGCGGGGTGTTCTGTCGGGCGGCGCATGTTCCGATGTGGATTCGCGGGCTCAGGGCTCGAACGGCGTATCGACTTCTCCATCCCTGGGTTCGTTGGCGTTGACCCATTGGATGGTTTTCCAGATGAGGAATCCGAAGCACGAAAGGACAACGATCGCCAAGCCGAGTCCGGAGAAGACTTCGCCGCGGCGTCCGCTCTGGATGTAGCGCATCGGGTATGCGAAAGACGTCACCGCGACGACTGCGAGGAATATGCTGAAGTGTTTGAGGCCAGTTCGGGCAGAAGCCGTTCCTTCGCGCTGGGCCTTCCAAACGATGCGCCAGAATTGGACGCCGAGGCCCACGCCGCAAAGCAGGAGTGGAATGGCGGCCCAGTGCCATCGGAGGGAGAGCTTTCCATGACTTCCCCGCTCAAAAACGGCGAGGGTAGCCAGCATGCCTCCGAACGCGAGACCGGTGGCGATGGAAACGACCCTCCGGAACAGGGGGTCGGCGGCGGCTTCGGTGCTTTCGACGGTGTGCATGGCAAATGGGGGAATCTCGTGGGCGCGGGTTCAGGCGACCTTGCAGACTCCCGAACCCTGAGTGATCTCTCCGATGATCCAAGCTGGGAAGCCTGATTTCCGGATGGTTTTCAGGATGGCATCCGCCTGCTCGCCGTCGACCACGACGGTCATTCCGATGCCCATGTTGAACACCTGATAGAGTTCGTCGCGATCGACGCCTCCGCGTTCGGCGAGCAGTTGGAACAAGGGGAGCATGTCCCAGGAGCCCGCCTGGATGACCGCATCCAAACGAGGTGGGAGAACCCGTGGGAGATTGTCGACAAAGCCGCCTCCGGTGATGTGGGCGAGCGCGTGGACTGCGCCGGTCTTCCCGGGCGGATTGAAGCGGGCGAGGAGTTTCTGCACCAAGGGTCCGTAGGAAACGTGGACCTTGAGGAGTTCTTCGCCGAGGGTGCCCTCGAGGTCGGGAAGCCTGCTGGACGTCTTGAGGCGGAGTTTCTCGAACAGGATCTTTCGGGCGAGGGAATAGCCGTTGGTATGGAGCCCGGATGAAGCGATGCCGAGGATGACGTCGCCCCGGCGGACGGACTTTTGTCCGTTGAGCATCCTCGATTTGTCGACGACGCCGACGATCGTGCCGGAGACGTCATATTCTCCGCGTTGGTAGAAGCCCGGCATCTGGGCTGTTTCGCCGCCGACGAGAGCGCACCGATTGAGGGCACAGCCCCGGGCGAAGCCGGCAATGATATCCGTGAAGACGTGGGGCTCCAGCTTGCCCGTCCCGAGGTAATCGAGGAAGAACAGGGGTTCTGCGCCGAGCACGGCGATGTCGTTCACGCAGTGATTGACGAGATCCTCCCCAATCGTGTCGTGACGCCCCATCTCGAAGGCGATCTTGAGTTTGGTTCCCACGCCATCCACGGAGCTGACCAGGATCGGGTTGGGGTTCTTTCGTGTATCGAGGGCGAAGAGGCCGCCGAAGCCGCCAACCTTGCCCAGCACGCCGGGACGGCGTGTGGATGCGAGCAATTGAGGCAATGTGGCCTTGACCTTGTTACCCAGATCGATGTCGACGCCTGCCGCGGCGTAGGCTTTCTGCTTACTCATTACGGAGGGCAGGTTTGGGGAAGGGACGGGCTGTGTCGAGTCGCGAGGCGAACCTTCCGGATGACGAATCACCGACCAGGGATAGGTTGCCCGCATGGATGATCCTTCCAAGTCCGGTGTGCCCGGCGTGGTTCCCGTTTCCATTGGGTGGAGTGAAGGTCGCGATGGATTGGAGAGGGAATTCCTGTTCGAGGACTTTGCCGCCTCCATGAACTTTGTGAATCAGGTGGCTTGGGAGGCTGAGAAGGCGTGTCACCATCCGGATATCGACATTCGTTGGAACCGGGTGGTCCTTCGGTTGATTTCCCACGATGAAGGGAGGATCACAGAACGGGATTTCGTTCTGGCCGCCCGGTTGTCAGCCATTGCGGAAGGAAGCCATGGTGTCGGCAGTTCCCCGCGGAAGGCTTGAATTCGGGGGTGTCAGGCCCCAGCGCGGCGCCTTGAGGCAAGCGTCTGATAGAAGGCGAGGCCCCTTCTTGCGACAGCATCCCAAGTGAAGTGCTTCTGGGCGTGTTGGCCAGCGTTTACTCCGATCCTGCGGGCGTAGTCTGGGTTGCCGAGGAAGGACTCGAGGGCGTTGGTCAGTGCTGGGATATTTCTGGGTTCGACTACACACCCCGTAATTCCGTCTTGGACCAGTTCCGGCAGACTGGTGGTCCGGGTGACGATGATTGGCTTGCCCGCCATCTGCGCCTCGATGGCCACGAGGCCGAGCAGTTCCGAGCGGTCGTCCTTTCCTCCGGAGGTCGGAAGCGAGGGTTGAAGGATGACCGAGGCACCCCGGTATTGGCGTGCCAGTTCCGCATCGTCCGCATCCGTGATGAAGGTGACGTCCTTCCCGACGGCGGCAGCGCGGAGGGCGTCGAAGTAGGCGGGATCGTAAGGCCTGCCAAGAACTCGGAGTTTCCGTTGCCGTGGGAGGGCCTGAATCACCTCCAGGACGCCTTTGTGAACGAGCAGGCGACCCACGAAGAGGGCGTAGCCGTCGAAGGTGCCTTCGTCCGGGGGGAAAGCCGGGCGGGCGCCGCCGTGCAGGACCATGGACGGCAGCGACCACGAATCGAACATCCCAGCGGCATGATGGGATAGATGGGCCAGGCCATGGGCAAGCCGGTACGGATTGAGCCGATGGCTCAGTCGGGTCAGGTAGGTGGACACACATCGGCCTCCCCCTCCGATGTCGGTCAGGACCACCAACTGGCGCTTGAGCAGTCCAGATGCGAGGAAGCCGTCCGCGGTGCTGTTGGGAAAGCACATGATGTGGAGCACATCGTACTCGTCGAGAGCCCGGTACGCGGACGGGGTCAATGGCGGGAATCGGCCGGGTTGATTCCGGGTCCAGCGCAGCACCCGGGTTGGAGTTCCATCGTCCGGGGAGGTGGTTTGCTGATCGTGGAACAGGGCCTGTTCGGCGTGTGTCAGTCGGGCCAGGGCCCGGGTGTATTCCGCCGCGTAGCGTTCGCCACCTCCGATGGTGCGGGCTTCGAGACCGATGGATGACGGAAGGATGAGCACCCTCGGCAAGGAAGCGGGGGATGAGGCGTCCATGGGCTCAGGCGGGCTTGGTGAAGAAGCGGCGCTGTTTCTCGGAGATGGGCATTCCGATCTGTTCCATCACGGCCATCATGTCCTCCCAGACCTTGCGCTTTTCGGTGACCGACTCGTTTCGAAGGAGGTAGGCCGGGTGGAAGGTTGGCATCAGGGGGATGTTCCGGAACTGCATCCACTGTCCACGGACCTTGGTGACCTGGATGGGGCTTGTCCCGAGGATCCCTTCGATGGCTGTTGCACCGAGGGCGATCAGGACCTTGGGCCGGATCAGTTCAATCTGCTCCTGCAGGAACGGAAGGCAGGTGGCCATTTCTTCGGGGTTGGGTTTCCGGTTGCCACTGAACTGTCCCGGGGTGTCTGGGCGGCATTTCAGGACGTTGGCGATGTAGACCTGGTCCCGGGTGAGGCCCATGGCGGTGATGATCCTCGTGAGGAGTTCGCCGGCCTTGCCGACGAAGGGTTCGCCCATGGAGTCTTCGTCTGCGCCTGGAGCCTCGCCAATGAAGAGGATGTCCGCATGGATGTTGCCGACGCCGAACACCACGCTTTTGCGGGAAGTAGCCAGGTTCGGACAACGCTGGCAGGACAGGGCACGTTGCCTCAAATCCTCGAATGCCGCTGCCCTGGCCGCCGGATCCAGACCCGGCGTCGATGACAAGGCGGGAAGGGAGGGAGGAGGCGAGGGGGGCTGGGGACGATCCAGGGAGGGGTTCGAAAGCTCGGGCGATCGGGGAGGATTTGCAGGGCGACGGGGAGGCTCCTTAAGGTTGGTCAGGGTTTCCGGCCGCACAGCCACGTGACGGACTCCTTGTTGGCGGAGTTGTTCGAGATGCTCGATCGATGCATCCAGCAAGGGGCGAAATACGTCACTGGCCATTCGCCGAGGAGAGTGGCGTCGTGCCCCGGCGAAGTCGAAGCGGATTTATCGGCGTGGATCCTTCTGAGGAGTCGGCATGCGCTCCCAAACCGAGGCTTGCAGTTCCCAGCCCACCGTTGGAGGCAGCGACGGGTCGCCCCTGGCTTTCCGTGCTCAGGTCTCCGCTCGATCGCGGAAACGGCGTGGGGTCATGCCGACCACGCGCCGGAAGTGGTTGGTGAGGTGGCTTTGGTCGCAAAATCCACATTGCTGGGCAATTTCGGCCAGAGTGCTTTGGGTATGAGTCAGCAGATGACGGGCACGTTCGACCCGCTGGTGGATCAGGTACTGGTGGGGTGCCAGTCCCGTCGCCTGCTTGAACCGTCGTGCAAAATGGAATGGGCTCAGGCCAGCGGCGCGCGAAATGCGGGCCAGTGGCAGATCTTCTGCGAGGTGTTCGCGGATGTACTCGATGGCACGTCGGAGTTGGTGCGGGGTGAGGAGTCCTACCGTCGGGAGTTCATTGGGACGCCCCTGGGCATAGTGTCGGGCGACGTGGGCTGCGAGCGCCTGTCCCAAAACCTCCACGTACGCCCGGCCCTTGGGGTGGCCGGTGTTGACTTCGTCGCGGATCCGGTCGCACAGCGCCTTGATGACGGGATCGTGGATGCCGCGCAGGGGCAGGTACCGGGGTGGCGACGTGGATTCGGTAGACAGGCCGTGGTTCAGCATGAACTGCGGCGTCAGCGAGACGGTGTAGAACCTCCCGGCTTCCCGGGTGCGCGATGAAAAGATGGACCCACTCGGGAAGAAACTGACCTGACCCGGGAGGATGCGGTGGAGCCGAAACGGACCGTCTTCAGCGATTTCGATCTCGTTGATCCCTTCAAGGTGGACGGCGAAGACATGATTGACCGGGCTAGCCGGTGGAATGTCCAAGGCGCCAACCCGGTGTTGCTCGACACGGACGGTTGGCCATTCGCACGAGGAGGAGTCCAGCTCCGGTTCGTGCGGAATGGTCGGCCGGCGCAGCCCGGAGGCTGCATCGATCAGCATTTCTCTGCTCTTGTTCATTCCCATCGCCATCGGCCATCTCTTAGCAGTCAATGTGCCGAAAGCGTTGGCAATGAACGGGGAGTGGGGGGGCGGGTTACAGTAAAACACCAACCGGATACGGATTGTTTGGCGGCGCGTGGATTCTCCGGCTGCGAGAGCGCCAGTAGCGCTGAATGTCGGCAAGAACATCCAACGAACGGATGGTCGTCACCGGAGGCAGCTGGAGCCGATCGGAGGGATTCCGAAGCCTTCCCAACCCGGGGCAACGGACGTACGGTTTGGAAGACGCGCATGATCCGTTCCTTTGCCTTCACGACGCAGGGCCGCCTGCACAGCCGGGACATTGAGATGTTTCTCATGCCCTCGTTGCTGGCGGACACCAACCTTTTCCTGTGGGTCGATCTGGAGAATGCAACCGCTGAGGAATCGCGCCAGATCCTGGCGGAGGTGTTCCATTTTCATCCGTTGTCCGTCGATGACTGCATCCACGTCAGTCCGTCCCCGAAGGTGGAGACCTACGAACCCAAGGAGGAGGATCGCTTTGCCCAATACCTCTTCATGGTGATCCACGCGGTGGACTACAGCCGCAAGGATGGAAGGTTTGCGACCAGTGAGCTGAACTTTTTCCTGGGAAAGAATTTTCTCGTGACGTTCCACACGGTGCCGCTGAGGAGCATCCAGATGGTGGAGGAGCGATGTCTGAAGAGTACGGTACACGTGGCCCGGGCGCCCGACCGGGTTGCGCACGCGTTGCTGGATTCCCTGGTCGAGAACTATAAGCCGGCGCTTGAGGAATTGAGTCTGGAAATCGCCGAACTCGAGGCGGAAGTCCTGCAAAGCGCTGGGCCCAGAATTCTGGAGAAGATCATCGCCGTGAAGAAGGAGGTCGTGCACCTCAAGCAGATCATCGGGCCGCAGCGTGACGTGCTGGCCCGGTTCGCCCGGGGTGAGTTCAAGCTGATCCGAGGCCATCTGGTTCCCTACTACCGCGACGTGTACGACGGCCTGTACCACATTGGAGAGATTGCGCAGGGCTACTCGGATTCCTTGTCTGGGATCCTCCAGATCTACCTGAACGTCTCGTCCAACAAGACAGGCGAGGTCGTCAAGGTGCTGACCATGATCACCATCATCACGACGCCGCTGATGATCGTGGGGACCTGGTACGGGATGAATTTCAAGAACATGCCAGAGACGGACTGGCGGTTCGGCTACCTGTATGCGCTGCTGCTGACGTTGGTGAGCACGGCGGCGACGCTGCTTTACTTCCGGCGCAAGAAATGGCTCTGAACCGAAAGACAGCTCCGAGATCGAGTTTCCTCGACAAGGTGCTCGGCCGGTTGGATCGCCTGGACAGTGAGGGGTTGCAATCCGTGGTGCAGCGTCTGGCGAGGGAGCGGGCTTTCCTGGAAACCCTGTTCAACTCGATCGAGGACGGCGTCGTGGTCGTGGATGCCGCTGGCCGGATTGTTTACTTCAATGCGATGGCGACCCGGTTGCTGGGTTTGCCGGAAGAGGGAGCCGAGGGGGCTCCGATCCTGAAGTTCGTTCCGGAACTGGATTGGGATCATCTGGCGCTTCTGGACACATCCGGTGGGCCGGGAATCTACAGGGGCGAGTTCGAAGTGCAGTATCCGCGACCGCGGTATCTCCGCCTCTATGCTGCGCCGCTGGACGGTGAAGCACAGGGCAGCACCGGGGTTGCGCTGATCCTCCACGATGCGACCGAAGCCCGGCAGAAGACGAACGAGGCGGTGGAAAGTGAGCGGTTGCATGCGTTGACGCTCTTGGCGGCGAGCGTAGCGCATGAGATCGGCAATCCGCTGAACGCACTCCACATCCATCTCCAGTTGATTGAACGGGACCTGAAGAAACTCAAGGTTCTGGCCGGATTGGAATCTTCCACACCCCGGCCGAAGCGGTCGCGCGGACGTGCGGAGGAGACATTGGGGTTGGGCTTGGGTGAGTTGCTTGAGCGGACAACGGGGTATGTTGCCGTGGCCAAGGGGGAGATCGGTCGACTGGATTACATCATCACCGAATTCCTTCAGGCACTGAGGCCGTCGACGCCTCGCCTGGAGGCGGGCGACCTCAACGCAGTGGTGCAGGCGACGCTGGGATTGCTGAGGCCGGAACTGGAGAATCGGCGCTTGGTGGTTCGGGACGAGTGTATGCGGAACCTGCCCAAGGCGCGGTTTGATGGGGCGCAGATCAAGCAAGTCCTCGTGAACCTCGTGAAGAATGCGATGCAGGCGATGGCTCCGGAGGGGGTGCTGACCTTGGCGACGGGGAGTGGTCCGGACGCCGTATGGGTTGCCGTTTCGGATACTGGAAGTGGCATCCCCCCCGAGAAGCTCAGCCGGATTTTTGAACCGTTCTATACGACGAAGCAGAAGGGGTCGGGTTTGGGGCTCCTCATCGTGCAACGGATTGTGCGGGCGCATGGCGGCCGGATCGAACTCGATAGCCGGGTGGGTAAGGGGACGACCTTCCGGCTGTGGATCCCTCTGGTGGAGCCCCGGCCTCGGCTGTTGCCAGAGGCAACCGAGAACTCTGTCAAGCCAGCCTGAATTGACGGGCAGTGTTTGAAATGCAACGGACGTTGGCCACCGGTGGCGTGGTTGGGTTAGGGTGTCGGTCGTGACGCCAACCTTGCTGATCGTGGATGACGAGAAGCCGACCCGGGAGGGGTTGCGTGCCGCCTTGGAGGACAAGTTTGACGTCTACGTGGCCGAGTCCGCCGAGTCTGCGCTGCAGTTGCTCGAGAAGCAGTCGTTCGATGTGATGTTGACCGACCTGCGGATGCCTGGGACCGACGGCTTCCGGCTGATCACGCGCGCGAAATCACTTCCGAAACCGCCCGTTTGCATCCTGATGACCGCATATGGGTCGGAGGATGTCGCGGTCGAGGCCATGAAGCACGGGGCCGACGACTACGTAGCCAAGGGCCGGATGCAGATCGAGGAGTTGGAACTCCGGATCCAGCGGGCGATCAAGCGTCAGAATCTGGAGGTCGAGAATCGTCAACTCCACGAGCGGTTGGACACGAAGTACGGGGTTGCGAGCCTGGTGGGGGATTCTCCGGCACTGACGGAGGTTCTGGACGTCGTTCGTCAGGTGGCGCCGACCCGGACCACGGTCCTGATCACGGGGGAGAGCGGAACCGGGAAGGAGGTCATCGCCAAGACGATTCACCAGTTAAGCCCTCGTTCGAGGGGGCCGTGGGTGGCGGTGCACTGTGCCGGGTTGCCGGCGGCGCTTTTGGAGAGCGAGCTCTTTGGTCACGAAAAGGGGGCATTCACCGGGGCCCACGAGCGGCGTGCGGGGCGGGTGGAACTGGCGCAGGGCGGGACCTTGTTCCTGGATGAAATCGGTGAGATCGATGCGACTACCCAGGTGAAGCTTCTTCGATTTCTGGGAGAGCGGACCTTTGAACGTCTTGGCTCCAGCAAGACTCAGACAGCCGATGTTCGACTGGTGGCGGCAACCAACAAGGATCTCAGGGCCATGGTGAAAGTGGGGACGTTTCGGGAAGATCTCTACTTCCGGTTGGCGGTCGTACCGATCCACCTTCCGCCGTTGAGGGACCGGTTGTCGGACATTCCCCAACTTGCGGCGACTTTCGTCCGTGAGTTTGCCAAGGAAAACAGCCGGGCGGTGAAGGGGATCGAAACCGCCGCCATGGAGTTGATGCTCAAGTACCGATGGCCAGGCAATGTCCGGGAGTTAAGAACCGCCGTGGAGCACGCTGTGGTGCTTTGCCGGGGTGAATGGATCGGTACGCGGGATCTGCCGTCGGCGGTCCGCACGCCGTCCGTTGAGGCCGTGGCGCCGGAGACCCGGCAGGTTCTGGGCGGCGGGCGTGTGACCCTGCGGGAGGCGGAGCGCCAACTACTGATCCACGCCCTTGAGGAGTGCGAAGGCAACCGGACCGAGGCCGCCAAGAAGTTGGGGATCAGCCGGAGGACCCTGCATCGGAAGCTCCACGAATTTCATTTGGAAGGACATTGATGAATCAAGCACCCAAAGGCATCCAGGACTGGATCTACTCTCTCGAAAGCAGTGCGACGAAGCTGTGGATCCGTTGGATTCTCGGAAGCCTGTTCCTGCTGGGGTTGGCAGCCCTGTACCTTTTTACGGAGGCGAGGAACTTTTCCAACCCAGAGGCCATGGACATGGCGCAACTCGGTCGGAATCTGGCGATGGGGCGTGGCTATACGACGCGCATGATCCGGCCGCTGAGCTTCAAGCTTTATCGGGAACGCGCGGCGGAGCGGCAGGTGAGTCAGGCAGGGTTGCTCCAGCAGCCTCATCCGGACCTCCACAATCCGCCTGTCTATCCGGTGATGCTGGCCGGCCTTTTCAAGGTATTGCCGGATTCCATGCGTTTTGGGCTGCCAGCCAACATCACTACCCAGCGTCCATGGCCGGAGATGATGATTACGGCGCTCAACTTTGGTTGGCTGGCGGTCGGTGCCGTTCTGGTCTTCCGATTGGGGCGTCGACTGTTTGATCCAGCGGTTGGTTGGATGGCGGCAGCGGTTTACGGGGGGACTGAGTTGTTCTGGCGATTCTCCAGCAATGGGTTGGCAACGCCCTTCCTCATGGTTCTCGTCCTGTTGCTGGCGGACATCCTGACCCGATTGGATGAAACGGGTACGGAGTTGGCACCCGGCGTGGTACCTCCGATCGTGCGGCCCTTCCGGTTGGCAGCGCTGGCTGGCGCGGTGATTGGCGTCGGCTTCCTGACGCGGTACGCATTCGGATGGCTTCTGGTGCCAGCCGTCCTCTGGATGCTCGTCTCGCACGTGCGCCGAATTGGCGTGAGCTTGGTCTGTATCCTGGTGTTTGTCCTGGTTACCGGGCCTTGGGTCGGTCGGAACTATCATCTGAGCGGACGTTTGCTTGGGTCGGCCTATTCCGCGATGGCTTCCGGGACGGAGACATTTCCCGAATCGCGGCTTGAGCGTCATCTGAAGGAGCCCAAGCAGATGCCCGATCTCACGGAGATGCGGGTCAAATTCTCGGTCAACGGGGCCGACATGCTTCGGGGTGCCATTCCGAAGCTGGGCGGGAATTGGATCACGTTTTTCTTCATCGCTGGCTTGATGCTCCCTTTCCGGAACCCCCGGCTCCGTCGGTTGAGGTGGTTCTGCGTCGGAGGACTTGGAATGCTTTTCTGTGTTGAAGCCATGGGGAAGACGCATTGGTCAACCTTGGTGCCAGACGTCAACGGACAGAATCAGATGGTCCTGTTGTCTCCGTTGGTGTTCCTGTTTGGAACCAGCCTGTTCTTCAGCCTGCTCGAATCCACCGAGTATGGGCACGCCATCTTCCGGAGCATGGTCGTGGGCGGAACTTGGTGTGTCCTGAGCTTGCCCTTGCTGTCCACCATCCTGCCGCCGCGGACTTATCCCTTGGTGGAGCCAACCTACCGACCAGACATCGTCCGTGAGCTCTGTGGCTACGTGGACCCTGGCGAGTTGATGATGAGCGATGTCCCATGGAGCGTTGCTTGGTACGGGGATCGCGACTGCATCTGGCTGCCGCTTTGGGTCCGGGACGAAAGCGGTGAGGATTTCTTCGCAATCAACGACTTCGAGAGGAGGGTTGCTGCCCTTTACATCTCCCCGTTTACGGCCGAGGCGCCCCTGCGTCAGGTGGGAACCAAGGATTTCGTTTGGGGTCGGTTCTATTTTGATGCGCTCTTGAGGCGCAACCTTCCCACCGGCTTTCCCTTGTTCTACGCGTATGAGGGGTCCGCCGGCGCGGGACATCTATTCCTCGCGGACAAGAAACGCTGGTAGCGGAAGTGGGCCTTAACGAGTCCGGCTTTCCCGGAGCCAACCGGCCAGTTGATGAGCATTTCGATTGAGATCGAAGTGCTCCTTGAAGGTGCGCCTGCCGGAGATCGCCATCGTGGCCCGGCGGGCAGGATCGCTCAGGAGTTGAATGACCGTTCGGGCAATGGTTGCCGGCGCTGGGTCCTTCAGCAGTGCCCCGTTCCGATCCTGCTGGACGAGTTCTTCGGCTGCCCCGGTTCTGGCGCTCACGATGGGTACGCCGAATGCCAGGGCCTCCAACAGGACAATGCCAAAGGTCTCCAGGTGCGAAGGGAAGACGAACAGGTCTGCGGAAGTCCAAAGCTCCAACCATTTCGCGGTCCCAGCCTCCACTCCCTGATGGATGTGGAGGCCGGGTTCGGACGGGATCGCGTCCCGGGTGACCACGTGCAGGTCGGCGTGCTCCCTCAGTTGGGACCGCCAGGCCTTCAGGAGCTCCGGTCCGCCCTTCCTTCTGAAATCTCCTCCGATGAACAGGAGATTGGGGCGCGGTCTCGATTGGTTCACTGGAGGACCCGGATCGCGCATGGAAGGCGGCAGGATCTGGATTCGGTCTGCCGAGACGGCGTACCCGCGGATGAGCGATTCCCGGACACGCTCTGACCAAGGAAGGAGCTTGTGGGCATGGCGGAAGAGTCGTCGTTCCTGCCTCCTCAGCCAACGGAGCGTAATCGGGTGCAGCCACCGGGATAGGCGGGATGGGCCAAACCACGGAGAAAGTGCGAGTTGCTCGAACGTGGCGTCGAGGGCGACGAAGCAAGGAATGTCGGGCAGCGCGTCCGGGATCGACAATCCGGCGCTCTGGGTGTTCACGACCACAGCCTGGATGTCGACCCGCCCGGCCAAGTCCGTCAATTGTCTGGCAGCATGCAAACTGATGGCCCGGCGCCAACGGGTGATCAGGCCATCCAGGCCAAAGCGGTGCAGACCCCGGATCCCACGCTCGGCACCCCGGAGTTCGGGCGGCAGGGGCATCGCATCGATTTGATGGGGAATGCATCCCCATTCGGGGTGTTCCTCCAGTGAACGGACAAATCTTGGGACATGGGAGGTGTGACCCAGGCTGTTCTCGTTGATGAAGGCGATGTGCATCGGGTCCAAATCCTTGACCGTCCGCACTAGGGCTTTTGCAAAGCAGCCCGAAACTGGTCGATCAGTTGGGCAGCGACAATCCGGGGTGCATACCGGCCCGAGGTGAGCTCCAGCGCAGCCGCCCGTCGTCGGCCTTCTGGGTCATCGCCCAGTGAAAAGCGGGCGAGAGCGTCTGCCGCCGCGCCCGGTCGGGACATGTCGACCGCAATGCCCGCCTTTCCAGTAATCCATTCCGTGACCGGAAACCGGTGATGGATGACGGGGAGGCCGCAAGCCAAGGCTTCAATGATGGCAATGGAAAAGGGTTCAGCCAATGCGCCGAGGGCGTAGATGTCCGCAGAGAGGAACAGGTCCCTCAGCTTCTCACGGGGCTGTGAACCAAGAAAGCGCATCCTTTGACCCAAGGCGATCTCGCAGCGTGATCGGACCTGCGAGGCGCCCGTCTCGTCGGCGCCGACAGACAGCAGAGTCCAGCGATCGTCCCCGGTGGCGGCGACCTCCTGGGCCAGATGATCAAGGCGCTTGGACGAATCGGTTCCCACTGGCCCCACGGAAAGCACCACCCGATGGTCGGAAGGTATCCCAAGGGTCCGCCTTAGGACTTGTCGTTCCGCCTCGGATCCCGGGCGGAAAAGCGACGTGTCCACGAAGTACGGAATCGCGAAAAAGCGATCGAACCGGTCCGGGCTTGCAGCCAACCTGGCCTCCTCCAGGTAGGTGGGCGTCAGGAGATGGATGCCATCGTAGGACTGAAGCCAGCGGGGGGAGAGTCGTACGCCATCGGAGAAGATGACCTTGGATCCGTGCCAACGCTGAAAACGCTTCAGGTTCCATCCCAAGCTGGGATCAGCACAGAAAGCGATCTCGACCCGTCGCCGTCGAAGAGCAAGGACACTGGGAAGGACCGCGCTCATCTGTTCCAGATGGTAGCGGGTGTGCCATCGCAGGGGCTTGAGCAGAGTGGAGTCCCTCGGGATCATCCGGATCCGGCGGGATGGGAACGGTTGCGACGACCGGCAACTGCCCCAAGCCTCGGCGTCCACCTGAGGATGGTTCTGCAGTTCCCGGGTCAGTTGGGCCATCCAGATCTCGAGGCCTCGGCGAACGTGACCAAGGCCGGAAGCGATGCAAGCGACCCGGAGGACGCCCGGGGCAGGTGGGGCTTGGGTTGGCTTCACCGCGAAAACAGGGCTGGAAAAGCAAAAAGGCGCGGTCCTAAGACCGCGCCTTTCTGAGTCAACCTATCGACTACTGGCGACGGCGCCAGAGACCGAAGGCCACGAGACCGACACCCGCGATCATCGCGTAGGTTTCGGGCTCAGGCACCGGCGTGAAGCCGAAGTTCACGAGCTTGAAGCGATTCGCCGTCGCGAACGTGGGCGTAGCGAAGGTTCCGCCCGAGACATCACCGATGCCGCCGAAGACACCACCCGTGGTGGCATAGGTCGGAACGGAGTCACCGAGGTGAGCATCACCGAAGTTGTCACCCGAGAGGGCGGGGGAGGTGATGAGGAGACCGTAGTAGCCCGGGGCGAGCGTGGTCGTCGCGACCGACTGCCAGACGTAGTTGCCGGACAGGGCGGTGCCGTTTCCGCTGATCGTGGTGGAGACCACGGGGGTGGCGTTGAAGAAGGCGGAGCCGTTCGGAATCGCGTTGAACGGGCTGGCCATGTAAATGCCGACGGTCACGCTTCCGCCCAATCCGTCGCCACCGGCGTCGACGAAGGCGAGAGAATTAACGTCGAGAGTCGACGTGATCTGGAAGGTGGTGCCGAGGAGGCCGTTCGGGAGAGACGTCCCCGTGAAGGTGCCGCCAATGGTGTTGAAAACCTGCCC
>CAIMMI010000290.1 GCA_903842505.1 uncultured Verrucomicrobiota bacterium
CCGCAATCTCCCCACTCGCATCTCCCCCATCCCCCCGGCAAGTTTTCCCCACTATGTCCCGCGTCGCTGCCTTCCTCCTCACCTTGGCCTGCCTCACGGGCCGGGCCGACACCACCGAGACCCCACCTCCGTGGCCCGGGGACGCCTGGCGCGCGGCGCATCGGATCATCGACCTGCACCAGCACCTCAACGGCACCGAGGAACACCTCCGCCGCGCCGTCGGGATCATGGACCGGGTCGGCATCGGCGTGGCCGCCAACCTGAGCGGCGGCACGGTCACCTCGAAGGACGGCCAACCTTCGGCCTTCGAAAAGCTCCAGACCTTGGGCAACCGCATCGCGCCCGACCGCTTCGTCCTCTACTTCAACCTCGATTACGCCGGCTGGGACGAACCCGACTTCTCCGCCCGCGCCGTGCAGCAGGTCGAACGCGCCCACCAACTCGGTGCTGCCGGTCTCAAGGAGTACAAGCGCCTCGGCCTGTTCCTGCGCGACGGCCGCGGCGAACTCATCCGCATCGACGACCCGAAGCTCGACCCGGTCTGGAAACGCTGCGGCGAACTGGGCCTGCCGGTCAGCATCCACGTCGCGGACCCGCGCGCCTTCTGGCTCGGTTACGACCCGAACAATGAGCGCTGGAAGGAGCTCAAGGACCATCGCAACTGGTGGTTCGGCGACCCCGCACGATTCCCGTCCCGCGAGGCGATCCTCGACGCCCTCGACCACGTCATCACCCGCCACCCGAAGACCACCTTCGTCTGCGTCCACTTCGCCAACAACGCCGAGGACATCGACTGGGTCGACCGCAAGCTCTCCGAGCACCCGAACATGCACGCCGACCTTGCCGCACGGATTCCCGAGCTCGGCCGACACGACCCGAGCCGACTGCGGGCGCTCTTCACCCGGCATCAGGACCGGATCTTCTTCGCCACGGATTTCCAGGTGTACGATCGGCTGATCCTCGGCTCTTCCGGCGATGCCGAACGTCCCACCGATGACGACGCCGCCCAATTCTTCCGCAAGGAATGGCGCTGGCTGGAAACCCACGATCGCGACTGGGCCCACATGACGCCCATCCAGGGCGACTGGACGATCCGTTCCATCGGCCTTCCCCCCGAAGTCCTCCGAAAGATCTACTTCGACAACGCCCGCCGAATCCTCGTCCGGTCCCTGCCCACCACCGTCGTGCGCGCCCATCGGATCGAACGCGACTGGGTCCCCGACGGATACCTCGACGAACCCGAGTGGCACGCCGCCCCGGCCTTCCCGCTCGAACAGCAGGTCGCGGATGGAGTCGCCCGACCCGAGATCAGCACTCCGTGCCGCGCGCTGTGGTCGGACCGCTTCCTCTATCTCTCCTTCGTCTGTCCCTGCACGACGATCACCGATTTCGGACCCGCACAGCCTGGCGAACGCGTCGCCCAGAACGCCTCGCTCTGGGATCGCGATGTCGTCGAGTTCTTCTGCGCCCCGGACCCGACCCAACTCACCCGCTACACCGAGTACGAGTGGGCGCCCAACAACGAGGCGCTCGACCTCCGGATCCGGAAGCCCGAGTTCGATTTCCAGTGGAGCAGCCAGATGGACTGGCGCGTCCGGCAGACGCCGGGCGGACGCGAGTGGACCTGCGAAGTACGGATCCCGCTGGAAGCCCTGTCCGACCGCAAGCCGGGGCCCGGCACGCGCTGGCGGGCGAACTTCTACCGGATCGACCGCGCCCACCGCGCCTTCCTCGCCTCAAACCCCGTCCTCAACGGCAGCTTCCACACCCACGACCGCTTCGGCTGGCTGGAGTTTGCCCGCTGAGGGCGAGTTCCCGCAGAGGAGTTCGGCAAACGGGGAGAACCTCCCGCAGAGGCGCAGGGGCGCAGAGGTTGGAAAGGAACAACCAACGACCCACGTTTCCGCCTCCACAACACGTCAACGGCCCCCTCTGCGCCTCCGCGCCTCTGCGGGAGACCCCACATCATCCGAGCCTCAGGACACCCGCGAATCTTCCTGCTCAGGCGCTGTCAGGCCCGGGATCGGGAAGGTTGGCGAACGCATCCGATACACCGCAATCCCGGCAATCCAGCCGACCAAGGCCCACGAACAGCCATTCAGGACGAGGAGGATGGATGTCGCAGCCTCAACTTCGGCCAGGTGCTCGAGGATCGGCACGTGGACTCCATTCGAGAAGAAGATGCTTCGAATCTGGAGCATCGAGAACCAGCTCACCCCTAGAGAGCCGACAGCCGCGAGCAATCCCATCCACACCATGACCAGCGCAGGAATCCTAGTCCGCGAGAACGTGGCCATCACTCCCATCGTCAGGAGCAACGCGATCGCAACCAGCGACGGCCCAAACAGGGATCCGTTGTAGGCCATCAACGCATCCAGCATGGAGACATCTTGTTGCCAGCTGAACCCAATCTCGCTCGTGTCTGGTGCGCCTCTCAATTGAGCCAGCGGATCCGGATTTCCTTCTCAAGCGGCTTGAACTCTGGATCGCCGGTGACGAGTTCAGCCTTCCGTTCCTTCGCCAGCGCGGCGGCAAAGGCGTCGGCGAGGCTCATCTTGTGCGCGGCCTTGTAGAGGGCGGCCTGATCGGCCAGAGCCCGGGTGGCGGGGTGAAATTGAACCGGTGCAGCCTTCAACTCAGCAGCGATGGCGGCCCACATGCCGTCGCCATCCTTGCGCCGGATGATGTATTGCAGCTCGGCGTAATTGACCTCGGTCATGTGGACAGGCTCGTCGCGTTCGCCCGCCCGTTCGAGGATCTGCGCCACGGTGTCCGCGCCCGGCTCGTCGCGCAGCAGCTTGAGCAGCGCGTGGCTATCAAGAACCACCTGTGCAGCGGGCATGCTTGGCCTCCTCCAGTTCGATTTCCTCACGCTTGTGCTCGGCCCACTCCTCTGTAAAGGGCTTGTCCCCTGGTTTGCGTTTGAGGATGCCCCGCAGACGCCGGATCGTCACCGCGGTCACGGGTTTGAGGAGAATCCCCTCGGGGGTGGCCTCGACGATGGCCTTGGTGCCGTCCTCAATGTGAAACTGCTTCCGGAGCCACATGGGGATGACGACCTGCCCCTTGGTGGTGAACCAGACGGCGTCGGATTTGGCAGCAGTCCTCATTGGGAAAATCCTACTTCATGCATCCATTCCGGCCAGAGAATCCTTTTCTGACTTGAGTGGCATGATCTCAACCGGCGGCTTTCGTCGTGCGATGGGGCGCAGAGTTTGGAACTGTAGATGCGCCGCCTGACGCACAACCGAGGCCCCCTCTCAGCGCCTCTGCGCCTCTGCGGGAGAACCACCTCCGCTCCCTCCGCGCCCCCGGCCCCTTCTCCATACTCCCCGTAGCAGGCACTGGAGTCAGAAGTGTCCATTGGACCTTTGAACGAGAAGCGCCCTCCAGAACCGCCGGATCCCCTCGAGCCGTCGCTTCGTCACCGACTGCAGCCCCCTTCCCTCTCCCTCCACCCAGTAGCCGCTCGGTCACAAGAGGGGAAATCGGGCCAAGGTCACGACGCGATGCCACTGTCCAGACCTGTCGATTCGCCGCGCTTTTGGGCCTGACAACGATTTGTCAAATGGACAGATCTGACCCCGTTGCCCTCTCGCCTCGACTGTGGCGAACGTGCTGTCGCACGCCATCGGCAACCGCACTTCAGCCCCGGAGAACTCATCATTCAGCTCAATCCAGACCTCGCGTCGCTCATCCAGCGCACGCCGCGCCTCCGGGCCAATGATCCGGTCACGAAAGTCGAAGACCTTGCTTCTGGCCATCGCCCGAAAGATGGGACTACCGATGGGTCGAGTCACGGACGGAGCAAACACGCCATCGCCCTCTTTGTCCGCCGCGGCCGAGTGAATGCCGGCACCCATCAGAACGAGTGCGGCCAACAGGCCGATTCTCAACAAATTCAGGCGCATGGGAGCATTCGTTCCGTGAAGGGTTCCCTCTCGTTGCCTACTCAGGCCTCTCCAGGAGCCGCAACACGGCATTGGAACCACCCCGCCTACGCGCAATTTCAGGAATGCTCTTCCCTGACGGAGTGATTCGTCGTGCTCCTGCCTTCAGCAGCATTGCAACACAAGCCTCGTCCTCAAGTCCAACGGCCAGGGAGAGCAGGTTTTCATCGTCAGGTGGAGATGGCTCAGCGTCTGGGTTTGCACCGTTTTCGAGCAAGATGAGCAGTACGTGAGAATGGCGACTCCGCAACGCCTCCCCAGCCGGAAGTCCCGCTCTCGATGGGTAGTACCAGCTGGAATGATCCCGAGAATCGCGCTCACCATCCGGGTCGGCTCCGAGAAAGAGCAGAACTTGAACCCCCGGCCCATTCCCAAATGAGCACATACGCCACAGCAATTCATGTCGAGTCCCCCGCATCAAGGATAGCGCCGACCTATGAAAACCTATTGAAAGCAAACACACGATTCCCAACAGCGCAGCAGCGCATCTTCTGGAGATGAATCGTGTCGAACTTCTCATTGCAGGATTCTCAAGCATCACTTTACCAGGCAGGAACCCTGAAAACCAAGGGTCTGCTGTCCGGCCTGCCTGATTGATAGTACCCCGCAAAGCTCTACACCCCCAAATCTAGCAACTTAACACTCCCACCGTGAGTGACCGCGACTATCCAACGCATTTCGATATCAACAATTTCTATATCGTCTGTCTCAGGATACCAAATGTCAGAAAACCTATGTGCCAGATCCATCGCCCTCAGTTCGTCAATGTCATCAAATTGATACCAATTTAGGTAAACCACCGCAGGCAAAACGTACCCAAGTCGACTCACCAGGTGCAGAAGATCAAACCGATCGTCTTTAGCATTGGCACCACCCACGGAAACGGCAGCACCATGAATACAACGTAAGATGTCGCACCCCAACGCATTCTCCGGCAGCTTTAGACGTCTCCCCAATGCCGTTCTCAGAATTGCACCTTCCTCGCAACTGAGATGTCGAAAAGGAGTAAATGTCCCCTTCCCATTATCTCGCTCGTAGTTGTGAATTTTAAACTCCTGCATACAGCTTACTCCTCGATAGGGATTGCCCCACTTCTACCTCCCTTGCCCCTTTTCCCATCGGTCCAGTCCCACCAATTTATATGCGGACCAGCTTCAGGCGTCCCTGGAGCCGCATCAGGATGAGGAGGATCCAACCGATACCCTTTTACTGAATCACCAGCCTGCGGACTTCCGAATTTTCCAGGCTTTCCCTTAGGGAGTCGACCAACTTCTTCATGCACCTTGGCAAGCGCATTCTTGTGAGCGGTAAGTGACGGCGGTCCCTTTGCACACTTTGCATGGTTGGCCTGTGCGGCAGCTTTCCCGCCTTTGCCAGCCGATCCAGCGCCATCGACCACGGCTGACAAGGTGGATACGACTACAACGCCAGCGACCCCCGCTACAAGCCGGCCTCCCGAGATGGGTCGCCCATCTGCGTCTTCGAACTGGGAGACTTCGTGTCCCTCCCCAGCAAGCATCCGCAGGTTGCTATCCTTGTCAAAGGGACAAGCAGGCTTCGGGACCGCTTGGTCATAAATCCACGAGCCCCAAGCCTCAGTATCAAACAGCAAGAGTGGATTGAAGTCAGACCACGAGAGGAGCCCAAGAGCATCAACCGAACCTATCGGGTTGTTTCGGAGAGGACTATAAAGGTTTAAGCCTCCCCGCTCAAGCATCGGATCCCGATTCAACCATCGCTGGTTGACCTGGTCGTAGAACCGGTATCCGTAGTAGTAGAATCCCCAGGCCCCGCTGGACGAGAAGATCGCTGGCTTGCTGCTGAAGCGCATGGTGTTCGCCGAAGCCAGCGTACCACTCGATGAGATCAATCCGCCGTACGGGTTGTACTTGTACGACGCCTGCAACACGCCGGAGCTGTTCACCAGCGCCGTCACATTCCCGTTCGCATCCGAATGGTAGGCGTTGTGGCTGCTCCAGTTCCCAGCCGAGTACCCATGGCTCCGCATCAGGAGTCCGCCGATGCCGCCGGCACCGTGGATAGTTCCGCTGAGATCGAGGCCACGGGAGTAGTGCACCTGCGGCGTGTTCGACGAGTTCCGCTCCTGCACGATCAGCATCCCGTCGTAGAGGTATCGAACCTCGCCCTGACTGGTCCACGCCGACCCGTTCCAGGTGAACTGCAGCGTGCGGCGCAGCCGCCGCAGACCGTCGTACACAAAGTCGATCCGCCAGGGCTGGAAGGCCGGGCTCGATGCCGGATCCACCCGAACCGACGTCAGCTGACTTTCGTCATCCCAGCTGTACACCAGCGTCTCGCCCGACTGGACATTCGAGATCAGGTTGCCCCGCCGGTCATGGGTCCGGGTGGTCGAATTCAGCGTACTCAGCTGATTGAGGGCATTGTTCGTGAACCCGGTGACGCTCGTGTTGTTCGTCCGCCAACGCAGGTTCTGGGAGGCGTCGTAAGCATAGCCAAAGCGCTCCGAAGTCACCTCGCTCCCGGCGGCGTTGGTGGTCTGAGCCCTCACCAACTGACCCGCTGCGTCGTACCCGAACGATGCGTACCCGTTCCAGCTGGTGTTGGCCGAGTTGGTCCGGCTGATCCAGGTGCGGCGGTCGGCGGCATCGTAGGCGTAGCCGTGGAGGTTGAGATTGGTTCCACCGCTGGTTCTCAGTGCGGTCAATGTGTGCCGCCCCAACGAATCGAACGTGTTGGTGATCGTGGATCCCCCCGGAAGCGAAACCCGGGCAATCTGGCCGCCGGCCCCGAGGTAGGTGTAGCCGAAGCCCTGCCCTCCCGCGGTCACGTTGGTCATGCGACGGGCGGCGTCCCAGCCGTAGGTGGTGGCGAAGCTTCCTGCGGGTTGGCCGATCACGAGGTGACTTCTCAAGCCATGCCGATTGGTCACGGTCACGGTGTCG
>CAIMMI010000291.1 GCA_903842505.1 uncultured Verrucomicrobiota bacterium
CTCGACGTGGTGTTGGGCGAGGACGCGCAGGCCTTCGATCCGGATCTCATCGGCAAACATCTCCCCGCTGGGGGCGGGCTGCAGGATGGCCTCGTAGATGGCGGGGAGGAGGGGGCGGATCTCGTCGAGCGAGAGGTGCCGATAGACCGAGCCGATGCTGCTGCGGGCGCGTCCGTCCTCATTCTTGAGTCCGGCCCGGACGGCCTTGTAGAGCGCCTCGCGATCCACGCCCTCCAGCGAGCGGCCCAGCATGCCCTCCCGGTTGAACAGGGCGAACGAGAGGTAACGCTGCTGCATGCCGCGCGGGTCCCTGGATGCATCCACGCGCGCCATGATCTCCAGAAGTTGGGGCACGGTGTTCGAGGCGGGCTTCCCGATGGCCGCGAGCGCGTCCGCTGCCTTGATGCGGAGCCAGAGATCTTCGTGCAACAGGGACTTCCCGAGAGCCTCGACGGCGGGGGCGCCCCGTCCGCGCAGGAAGGCCAGGGCCTGACTGGCGCCGTAGCGCGCGTCGAGGTTTGTGGATTCCTGCATCGCGACCAAGGGTTCGATGGGAACGTCCTTCCGGCGGCCCAGGGCCATGGCGGCCCGCTCGCGCACGATGGGCGACCAGCTCTGGAGACGTTCCATGAGCTGGTCGGTGGTCAGCCCGTCGTAGAAGCGGTGTCGGTCCTTGTTGTTCCATCCCCGGCCGTCGAGGACCAGCGACTGGGCCTGCGCGGCATCGAGTCGCGGCACGGATCCTTCCATCTTCCCGGTCAGGTGCAGCTTCTTCAGCGGCATCGCATAGGCCAGCAGATAGGTGCCGGTGGCATCCCAGCCCTCATAGCTGTCGTGCTCGGGTTCGGGCGGTCCCTGGTGTCGGTAGCTGTGATCCCAGCGTCGGGCCAGGTCGAAGTACCAGCCGCCGAAATCGGCCATCCAGGCGCCGCTGGCGTTCGGGCCGGACTGGCCAACGCCGGGCATGGCCCAAAGCAGGTTGAAGAAGTTGCCCGTGTGCCCGCAGTCGCGCTCCGAACCGTGGGAAGCGACGCTCATGCGCGAGAAGAACTCCGCACCCTGGGATTCATCGAGCAGGTTGAACAGGACCGCGGCCATCCCGCACTTGCCGTTGTCCTCATGGGTCTCGATCCAGGGATGATGGTCGCCGTAGGGAATCGCGCCCTTGGAGATATAGAAGCGCATCAGTCGGGCGCTGCGTTCGATGGCGAGGTCCACAGCGGGATCCTTCACGCCGGCCTTCCGGGCCAGCACCAGCGAGATGGTCAGGGGCACGCCCGGGGAGTTCATCATGCCGTAGCCGTAGAGCCGTCCGTCAGGCCGGGCGAACTTGTGGCCCCACGAGCCGACCGCGCTCTGGCCGCGGGCCGCTTCCAACGCCATCCGCTTCAAGCCCGGCATGAACGATTCGTCGCCCGTTGCCAGCTGGTACTCCGACAGCAGCAACATGACGTAGCCGAAATACCACGTCGCCATGTCGTTGGACTCGTAGTTCGAGGCCCACGCGACCTCGTTCCGGATCCGTGGAAGGTAATTGGTGTCGCCGCTGGCCAGCAGTGCGAGGGCATTGAGGGAGCGGGGAATGGGATCCAGGTGTCTCGCGTAGGAGGGATCCTCCATCCGTCGGGCGAGGGCCCGACAGCCTTCTTCGAGGATGCGTTTGGACTTCGCGCAATCGAAGGGGGCCGTGGCGCTATAAGTTCCGAGCACGGGAAGCTTCAAGGCGACCTCCGCCGGACTGCCCGCGCGCCATCGGGTCAGGATCAGTTGGCCCTGTCCCGCCTCGGATTCGGCAAGGGTGAGGGCTTTGCCCATTTCGGTTCTCGGGTCGTAGGAGAACGGCTTGCCACCGACGCCGAGGATCACGTCTCCGACCGCCAGGACTCCATCGGCGGGCGAACCCTTTTCAACCTGGGTGATGGCGATCTGACGGGCATCGGAAGTGACCAGCGTGTCGCAGAAGATCCAGCCTCGAAGTCCGGTGGCGCCGAGGTTCCAGTCGTGCTTGGCCCGTTCGGGGATCTTGTCGCCCTGGGTGAAATCGGGGATTGCGAGTTCCCGACCCTTGCCGGCTGCCACGAGGGACGCTGGCAAGACCAGGAAGGCGGCGAGTGGGAGGGCTCGCAGGAGGTGTTTCATGACGACGGAGGCTGAGGGCTACTGGATACCCCGGTGGATGATGTCGAGTGACAGGACGGCGTAGGCGGTGACGAGATTGGGATCCTTCTCCCACCAGCGTGCGTTGGTGTTGGCCCAGGTTCCATCGGGCCGCTGGAGGTGGATCAGGCGCGTGGCGACCTCGCGACGCCAATGGATCTTGCGGCCGTCCTTGAGTTCCAGGGTCTCGACGCGGGCGGTGTTGAGCGCCTTGGTCATGAGGTGCAGGTAGTAGTACAGGCCCTGGAGGTCCATGCCGGGGTTTTCGTCGAGGGTGTAGTTCGAACGTAGCCAGTCGAGCACCGCGACCACGCGGGGATCCTCGCGCTGGAGATCGGCGTAGATATAGCTCAGGAGCCCGGCGTAGCTGATGCTCCCGTAGGAACGCAAGGTGACCCGGCCGGTGACGGCGTTGGTCTCGCCACCGGCCATGCTGTGGCCGGGGTAATAGACAAAGCCACCGCGATTGCGGGCGTCGTCGGATGCCCACGGTTGCCGGTTGTGGCTGGGAAGGTTCTGGCAGTTCTGGAGGAACTGGACGACGGCCTTCCAGTCCACGTCCTGCTTTTGAACGGCGGATTCGCCCGACTGAAGGTGCTGCGTGTAGCGCAGGGCCTCCAACGCCGTCAGCGTGTTGTTCATGTCGGAGTGGGCGTACTTGTCGCCGTATCCGATTCCCCCGTCGTACGGGGAATCCATCTTCCCCGGTTCATCCGAATCCATCTGGGACCGGACGACGAACGCCCGGGCACGGCGGAGGATTCCGTCGTGGGCGGGGTTGCCGGACGCGGCGAGGGCCACCATGGAGAGGGACGTGTTGTAGTTGATGAGGGACGTCCGGTAGATGCTGCCGTTGGTCTTCACGGCTCCGAGGATGAATTCATAACCCTTGGTGAGGGCTGCCGGGGGATTGGTCCGGAAGCGACCGGTGGGTTCGCCCATGAAGGCGGTGAGGACCAGGGCGGTGGGGGCTACGTGGTCCTGGGTGGACCACCAGCCGTTGGTGTTCTGGCTGGCGAGCAGGGCGGCCAACCCGCGATCGACGGCATTCTGGATCTCGTGGCCGAACGAGAGGTCGATGGCCGACGGCGGCCTTACGGTCGTGGGCGCGTCTGCGCCGAACGCGTGGCTGGCCAGGAGGCAACAGCCCAGCAGAAGGCGGATGAAGGAGGCGATGCGCGGTTCGTGGCTGGAGGGTGGCTTCATGGTGCGGGGGCCTTCGGTGGAATGGCGGGCAGGGACTCGTCGAGAAAGAGGTGGATCGCGGTATGGTTCGTCAGGACCGGTTCCAGGAACGCGGTCAACTGGCCCATGGTGAGGTCCGACGATGCGAATGCGAGCAGGACGTTGGGGCGGGGACGACGGCCCGCGCTGCGGGAGCGTTCCTGATCCGCCGCGATTTCCCGGCGCAGATCCGCCGGTCCCTGGAGGGGACGTTCGAGGAACCGAAGCTCTGAACGGGAGGCTCCCTCCTTCCAGATGGAATCGACCATCACCAGGCGGCCGGAGATCCGACCGTCCTTCTGCTGGAGGGCGAGTTCGAGGGGTTGAACGAGGCGTTCGGTGCGATCGAGGAGCTGACGGTCCGGAGTGAAGGCCCGGTAATAGGGATCGCCGGCGCGCGGAGGTTCGATCCGGATTCCCTGTTCGCGATCGAGGGAAGCGAGGATTTCGGCCAACGACTGGGCGGACGCGAGGCAGATGTCGGGCGACCATTGAAGCGTGAGAAAGGGCGCGTGCTTCTGCCGGTCGAGGGCCGCGATTGAACCCACCACGGAGACGAGGGAACCATCGGGGTTGAGGACCGTTGTGCTATCGCGGAGTTGAACGCGAAGGTCGGCCAGGGCCTCGATACTCGAGCTGGGCGGTTTTCCGGCGCGGGGAGCCGCGTCCACCTGCAGCACCAGATCCTGGACGCGGGTGGCGCCGGGCGGGAGGGCGGGTTCGATGGCCAGGGTGAGGAGCGTGCCTTCGGCGATCGGGAACTCGGGGTTCACGGTGGTGTTCCGGTAGACCGTTTCCTTCGATACCGAGCGCGGCACCTCGAAGACCGCGTAGGGCGTGCTGAAAAGCGAGGCGATCGCCATCGGTTGGAATGTGTCGGCTGCGTAATCGGCCCGGCTGGGATCGTCCGGTGCGGGAATCCGCCGTGAGCCGGTGAAGAGGAATCCGTCCGGTGGGAGTGCAGCGTCCGTGCGGCGATCGATCAACAGGTTCTCCACGCGGAGGGGGGCGGTGTTGGTAGCGAGGATGGAGAGGAGGAACCGTTCGCCCTTGGCCCAGAACCGATGGGAGGGCGGATGGTAGGACTGGCCGGGTTCCGTCCCGATGAACCGGAGTGCGGCGTGGAGGTCGCTGGGACGGGCGAAGGCGATCAGCAGGGCTTCGTAGCCGTGATCGCTCGACTCATTCACGACGAGGAATTCGCACGGGGCATTGGCCCCCACGGCCGATCGTTCCACGCGTACCTCGATGCGACGCGTGCGTCGATCGGCGACCAGGCCCGGAAGGACCAGTCGGTGGGTGTCGCCCGCGAACCTTCGGAGTTCGTCCTGGTGGATCCGGGCGACGCGGGCCCGGTTTTCCTCATGACCGCTGGGCCGAGCCTTGAAGGGCATGTCGACCTGGGCATGCACGGCCGCCACCGCAAGAAGCAGGACGACGACACGGTGCAGCAGCAACATCCAGTGAAGGCTGGGTAGGCCGGAAGGGAGTGTCAACGACCGGTCCGGGCTGGCGGCCGAAATGCCGGGGTAATCCGTAAAGCCTCCTGACGTCGTCTTCTATGACCCGCAGCGAAGGGTTGCGAGGTCCAGCCCACGACACGCTCGTAGAAGGAGCGGATCGCGTCGCATTCCGGGACTGTGAGATCCACCCATCCAATGCTGCCGATCGGTTGTGACGACATGATGCCTTTCCTGCGACGCGGAAGCGGGGCTGGACGGGATTGGGTAGGGTGGTGGGAGGAAGGCCACCGCCGCGTTGCGGTTGGGAGGGCAGGGGCAGGTTCACGCGGAGACGCGGAGACGCGGAGAAAGAACACTCGAATGGCGAGTTGGGCGGGCTCCTTTGGGTGAAGGGTCGGCGACTTGAAGACCGCGTACTCGTTGAGGCTGCGCGAGCGATCGAGCCCGGGATTGCAGGGACGGGGGGATACCCTGCATCGTGACGGGGATGACGCGATGTGCGGTAACGGTGTGTCTGGTGCCGGAGGCGAGGCAGGGTCCGTTCGTGCTGCATGGGGCGCTGGAAGATTCGCTCCGGGAGGCGGCGGCGGCCGGATTTGATGGCGTGGAGATCTTCCCGACGCATGCGGATGACCTGGATGGCTTCGCGCTGAGGGAATCGTTGAAGCAGCACGGTCTCCAACTGGCGGCCATGGGCACGGGCGCGGGATGGGTTCGACGGAAGCTCTCGCTGACCGATCCGGATCCCCACGTGCGGATGTGCGCCCGGGATTTCATCGCGGCGATCATCGATTTCGCGGGCGGGTTCGGGGTGCCGGCGATCATCGGGTCGATGCAGGGTCGGGTGCCGGATGGCGTGCCGCGTGAGGAGGCCCTGGGTTGGTTGAAGGTGGAACTCGATCAACTCGGGCCACGGGCGCATGCGCTCGGGGTACCGCTGCTGTTCGAGCCGTTGAACCGGTACGAGACGAACCTCTTCAACTCCGTCGATGAAGTCCTCGCCTACCTGCCAACCCTGAGGACCCAGAACGTCCGGCTGTTGCTCGATCTTTTCCACATGAACATCGAGGAAGCGGACATCGCGGCGGCCTTCCGGCGCGCTGGCCCGCTGGTGGGACATGTGCATTTTGCGGATTCGAACCGCGCGGCGATCGGATTCGGCCACACGGAGGTGGGTCCGGTGGTCGACGCATTGAAGGAGATCGGATACGACGGATGGATCTCCGCGGAAGTCCGGCCACGCCCGGATGCGGCGGCGGCGATGACCCAGACTTTGGCGAGTTACCGCCGCTGGTTCGGTCGAACGGGCTGAGGAACGGCAGAACCGGCCGGGCCAAATCGCAGAGGTCTGGAGACAGGGGGCGACGATGATAGCGGGCAAAAACCAGGAACTGCGGGATGCACTGATGCGGGCGCTGGCGGGCTTCTGTGCCGGGCTGGCATTGCTGTCGGTGGTGGCATCGGGTCTGGGCGGCGCCGAACACCTCGAGTTGGTCTGGCTGGATATCCGGTGGCTCCCGGGTTGGCTGGCGACGGGGTTGCTGGGGGTGGCGGGTGGGCTTTGGCTGGCCATGGCGTTGGCGCCTGCAATGGGCCGGGTACGGCGGATTTCGACGGTCGGCGTGACCGTGTTGATGGCGGGAATCGCGTTGGCGAACGCCGCGAACGTCGGGTGGATCTGGATGACCGGCAGCGTGCGGACGGGCTTCCCGGTGCCGTTGTCGTTGTTGCTGGGGGCGGGCTTGCTCTGGATGTCGGTGCGGATCTGGCGCGTCCCGAATGCGGAGCGACGTGCGTCGGTGTTCGTGGTCCTCGCGTGGGCGACCGCGTTGGCGTGCCTCTGGCCGTTGCTTCAGATCCTGACGCTCGGGCGCTCGGACTACCGGCGTCCGGCAGAGGTCGCGGTGGTTCTGGGTGCCCGGGTTTATGCGGATGGTCGGTTGTCCGACGCGGTCGCGGATCGGGTGCGGACAGCGGTGGAGTTGTATCGGGACGGCTGGGTCGAGGGACTGATCCTGTCGGGTGGTCCCGGGGATGGGACGATCCATGAGACCGAGGCGATGCGCGACGCGGCGATCCAGGCCGGGGTGCCGGCGGCGGCGATCCGGTTGGACCGGGAGGGGCTGAACACGCGGGCGACGGCGGCGAACACCGTCCGGATGGTGGGCCGTGGGGGCGGGCGGATGCTGGTCGTCAGCGAGTTTTATCACCTGCCCAGGATCCGGTTGGCCTACGCGGTCGAGGGGCGGGAAGTGTGCACGGTGCCGGCGCGGCCCCGGCATGCTTCGCGGTGGTTTCCGCTGGGTTCGCTGGTGCGGGAAGTGCCGGCGTACTGGCTCTACTATTTTCGTTCGGTGCTGCCGGGAGACCGGCGGGCCATCGCAACAACCCGCCCGGTGGTTGGACCGGGATCCCTCACCCAATCCCATGCTCAAGCACAGACTCATCCATCCCGAAATCAACGCGATCCTGGCCCGCGCGGGGCATCACTCGCGCATCCTGATTGCTGACGGCAACTATCCGGCGGCGACGAAGAAAGGGCCGAATGCGCACGTCATCAGCCTGAACCTGGCTCCGGGCCTGGTCACGGTGGCCCAGGTGTTGGAGGTGTTGCTGACGGCGGTGCCGATCGACGAAATCAACACCATGGGCATTCCCGCGGACGATTCGTACGCGAAGCACGGCGAGCCGCCGGTGTGGGCGGATTTCCGTCGGATCGTCCGGGAATCCGGGCTGCCCCACGGAATGTCGCCGATCCCGAAGTGGGACTTCTACAAGGCGGTGGAATCGCCGGATCACGTGCTCACGATCCAGACGGGGGATCAGGCCTTGTGGGCGAACGTGCTGCTCACGATGGGATGCCGGACGGCTTGAGGCGAAGGGCTCGGATTGCCCAGAACGCCATCGCGGATCCGGCCAGCGTCTGAAGACCGGCGAGGGCTGGGTTGCCTCCGAGAAGCTCCACGGTTGCCAGACCGAGCAGAAGGGCGGGCCCGGCGAGCCCCGCCCAATCCGGCGTGCGGGCCGGGGCGAGGCGTTTGTTGATCCACCACGGGGCGAGGAAGAGCAGGGCGATGGGAATTCCGACCAGACGGATGGCGGCAAGCAGGAGTCGGGTGTCGCCGGTTGACCCACCGGCAACGTGGGCCAGGACGCCGGCGGCGAGAACGGTCCGGACGAAGAGGTGACTCGGGCCCGGACCGGGAAGGCGGGCGAGGGGACGCGAGGCGAGGAGACTGGCCGTGGTCAATGAGGTGGTCGTGACGCCGGTCCGGAGGTCGAAGGGGTGCACCCACGTGCTGCAGGCTTCCAGGGCGGTGGCGGAGGTCACCGAGACGATCGCGAGGGCGACGATGTTCTGAGCGGGGAGTCGACGGGCCTCGGCGCCAAGCACCGCGACCGCGACGGCGGTCCCGAGCACGGGGGGGACGATCGAAGTGACCAACGACATTTCAGGCGATTGAACAGGGGCAGCGCGGGGAGGGCGAATGGAATCCGGATGGGAGTAGCTCTGGTCTGCGGCTGCGGATCGAGTACGAGTACCGCCCTTCGGGCTGAGTACGAGTCGGAGTACGATGGGGCAAGGAGCCTGGCCTCAGCCTCCTCACGTCGGCTGCTACGGTAGCCGACGAGGTGACGAGGCGGGCCTCGGTCACAGCCTCCTTACGTCGGCTGCTACCCGGGCGCCGCTTGAAACTGAACCCCTGGGGACTTCTCGCCCCACCGGACGTGACGGTTGCAGGCGGGGGCGGGGATCCCTAGCGTGCGCCCATGAAATCCGCTTACGAGTTGGCGATGGAGCGACTGCAGAAGCAGGCGCCGACGAAGTCCCTGACGGCGGCGCAGAAGGCGGAGATCGCCGATCTGGAATCCTTGTACAAGTCCCGGATTGCCCAGTTGGAGATCAGCATCGGGGACGAGATCCAGGCCGCGCAGGCGAGTGAGGCGTACGACAAGGTCGATGAATTGAAGTCGCGACTGGTGCAGCAGCGGGCGCGGTTGGAGGAGGATCGGGAGGATAAGAAGGAGCGCGTTCGACGGGGTTGAGCGGGGATTGCGACGGTTTCTGCGGACATGACCCAGGACTACAATTTTGAAGAGGACGACGACGCGTTCAAGGATCGCCTGATCCCTTGGCTGCGGGCGTTGGTGTTGCTGATCGCCTTGGGGATCGGTGGCTTCCTCTGGGGCAAGCCGCTGTATGCGGCCTACAAGGTCCATCGGGGGTTGGCGAAGGTGCCTGCGATCGAGTCGGCGATGAAGTCGGGTGACTTCAACGCCGCATCCATCGACATGCGGATGGCGTTGGTCTTGGCGCCGGGCGAACCGGAGGTGTGGCGGTTGGCGGCGCGGTTCTGCGCGGCGACGGGCAGTCCGGATGGTTTGGGATATTGGGAACGGCTGGCGGATACCCCGGACTTCAGTCGGGAGGAGCGACTGGAGTTCGTCGAATATGCGCATCGGATGGGACGGGTGGACCTGGTGGCGAAGCACCTGACGGTGTTGCTCGCGGACAAGGAGGTTCCACCGAGGATCTGGCGGTTGGCCGTGGGGCATCTGCGCGGTCGGGGCGAGGTGCTTCAGGCAGTGGCAGCGGCCCGGAGTTGGCTCGAGCGGGATCCCTTGAATGAGGAGGCCCAGTTCGGGTTGGGGGAGACGGCGTTGCAGCATCCGGACATGGCCGTGCGGAAGGAGGGTCGGGGATTGCTCTGGACGCTGGCGGTGGGGAAGGGGGCGATGGCGCGGCCGGCCATCGGGGTGCTGGTTCAGCAAGCCGACCTCAACCGGGGCGAGTTGGAGGTCCTGTATCGTTCGGCCGAGGGACTGGATGCGACGCCGACGCTGTTGACGAGCCTTCGTCTGCGGTTGGATCCGGAACGGAGGGCGGAGCTGTTGGCGGGTTTGGTCCGGTCCTGCAACACAACGAACCTGACGGTGCGGCGCGAGGGTGTGGCTTTTCTGGCGGACCAGAATGAACTGGCCCTCTCGCTGGAGTTGATGCCGTCGGAGGTGGCGCGCACCGATGCGCGATTGCGTGGGGCGCGGTTGCAGGCGCTGCTCGATGTGGGGCGGGTCGAGGATGCCAAACGCGAGTTGGGGGAATTGAACTCGCAGGAAAGCTTGGACCTCCATCTTCGCCATTGCCTGGAGGCGCGGATCGAGGTGGCGGCGGGCAGGACCGAACATGCGGCGACGCTCTTGCGGCAAGCGGTGGATGCGGCGGGAAACAAGGCCGAGGCATTGCGGTTCTGCGGGGTGTACGCCGAACGGTTGGGTTTTGATCGGGTGTCGTTGCTGGCCTACCAGCGGTTGGCGGAGGCTCCCGGGGCGACGGTTCCGGCGGGTCGGAACGTCCTGCGGTTGGCGCTCAAGCTGGATGAGACCCGCGAGGCCCAGGTCGCGCTGAGGCGGGTCAGTCGGTTCCTGCCTGCTGATGAACCCTTTCTGGTGGGATCGGTTTATCTGGACCTGCTGGTGGGAGAGCGGACCGCGCTCGATCGGTTGCCGGAACTGGAGAAGGTCCTGACCAACCGCCCGAAGGATCCGTTCACGGTGGCGACGGTGGCGTTTGCCCGGTGGCGGGCGGGACGATTGCCGGCGGCGTTGGAGGCCCTGGATCAGTCCGGGGTCGATTGGGAGAAGGCCGAACCGCGATGTCAGGTGGTCCGGGCGGCGATCCTGGGAGCGAACCTCCAGCGCGAGGCTGCCCGGCGGTTGGTGCGGGATGTGGATTGGAATCGGTTGCTGTCGGCAGAGCGGCAACTGGTGCAGGAATGGCGATAGCCCAAAATGGGGTCTTGGCTCGGGACGGGCAATCGGCACACTGCCGGGACTCGTCACAAAATGAATCGACTCCTGAGCAAGCTGTGGATCGCGCTTTCGGTGTTGGCACTGGGATTGGCCCGGACAGCGTTGGCGGCGGTGGAACTGAAGCCGGATGACCATGTGGTGCTGGTCGGTGGGGCCTTGGCCGACCGCATGCAACACACCGGCTACTTCGAAGCCCTGGTGCATGGGCGGTTGCCGCAACACCGGTTGGTGTTCCGCAACCTCGCGGCGGCCGGTGACGAAGTCGGCATCCGGCATCGGTCCGAGAATTTCGGCAGCCCGGATGACTGGTTGAAGCGGACCCAGGCGGACGTGATCCTCGGCTTCTTCGGTGCGAACGAAGCCGCGCGCGGGCCGGCCGGCATCGAGCGGTTCCGCGGGGAATTGACCGCATGGCTGAAACACGTCCGTGCCCAGAACTACTCGGGCAAGGGCGCACCGCGGGTGGTGCTGTTCTCGCCGATCCTGCAGGAGCGGCATCTGGATCCGAATTTCGCGGATCCGACCCCGATGAACGCCAACCTCCGTCTCTACGCTACGGCGATGGGCGAGGTGGCGCGGGCGGAAGGCGTGCCGTTCGTGGACCTGATCGGGTCGAGCGAGGCGATGTATGCCGCGGCGCGGGCGCGCCGGGTTTCCCTGACGGTGAACGGTTACCTCCTGACCGCGGAAGGCGACCGACAGTTGGCGCCTGCGCTGTTCGCGGGGATCTTTGACGCCAAGCCGGCGAACTCGAACCTGGAGAAGCTCCGGTTGGCCATCAACGAGAAGAACCACGAGTGGCACCAGCGCTACCGGACGATCGACGGATACAACGTGTACGGCGGGCGCTCGGCCCTGGCTTACCAGCCGGGCAAGGGTGGCTTCGTGAGCGACCGGAACGCTCCGGAGCCTTACGTCTCGAACTACAAGGTCATGCAGGAAGAGATGGCGGTGCGCGACGTGCTGACGGCGAACCGCGACAAGGTTGTCTGGGCGGCTTCGGTCGGTCGGGAGCTCGAGCCGGACGACTCGAACCTGCCGAAGGTCACCAAGGTGACCAGCAACAAGCCGGGTAAGGCAGCGGATGGGAAGCACGAGTTCCTGGGTGGGGAAGAGGCGATCTCGAAGATGACGGTCCACTCCGGCATGAAGGTGAACCTCTTCGCGACGGAAGAACGCTTCCCCGAGTTGGTCCAGCCCGTGCAGATGGCATGGGATACGCGCGGCCGCCTGTGGGTCGCGGTCTGGCCGAACTACCCGGAGCGCGCTCCGGATTCCAAGGTGGGCGACAGCCTGCTGATCTTCGAGGACACCGACGGCGACGGGAAGGCGGACAAGTGCTCGCACTTCGCCGACGACCTCAACGGTCCGACCGGATTCCAGTTCTATCAGGACGGCGTGCTGCTGGTGCAGGCGCCGGACGTCTGGTTCCTGCGGGACACGGACGGCGACGGCAAGGCCGACTACAAGGAGCGCGTGCTGATGGGCCTCGACTCCGCGGACTCGCACCACACCTCGAACGCGGTGGCGCTCGATCCCGGTGGCTCGATTTACCTGAGCGACGGCGTGTTCCATCGCACGCAGGTCGAGACCGCCTTCGGGCCGGTCCGGAATGATGACGCGGCGATCTTCCGATTCGAGCCGCGCACGGGCCGTTTCGAGACCTACATCCCGTACGGGTTTGCGAACCCCCACGGCAAGGTGTTCGACCGCTGGGGCAATGACTTCGTCACCGATGCCACCGGCAACAACACGTACTTTGGGCCGGCCATCTCGGGCCGATTGCCGTACCCGGCCAAGCACGCCGGCATCCGTGATTTCTGGAACCGGCCGTCCCGGCCGTGCCCCGGCACCGGCATGATCTCGAGCCGGCATTTCCCGGAGGAGTTCCAGGGAAATTTCCTCAACCTCAATGTCATCAGTTTCCAGGGCGTCTACCGCGTGAAGGTCAGCGAGGACAACGCCGGCCTGAAGGGTGAGACCCAGGAGAACCTGATCTCGTCGAGCGATCCCAACTTCCGTCCGATCTGCATTTCGACCGGTCCGGACGGCGCCCTGTATTTCTGCGACTGGAACAACCCGATCATCGGTCACATGCAGCACCATCTGCGTGACCCAAGCCGGGACCACCAGCATGGTCGGATCTACCGGATCACCTATGAGGGACGTCCGCTGCTGAAGGCTCCGAAGATCGCGGGTCAGCGGATCCCGGCGTTGCTGCAGTTGCTGAAGACGCCCGAGGACGGGGTTCGCGAGCTTGCCAAGATCGAGCTCGGTACCCGGGACACGAAGGAAGTCATCGCGGCAGCGAAGAAGTGGATCGCGTCGCTGGACGTGAAGGATCCCGATTACGAGCACCACCGGACCGAAGGTCTGTGGTTGCACCAATGGCACAACGTGGTCGACGTCGACCTGCTGAAGAAGGTGCTCGCCTCGCCCGATCATCGGGCGCGGGCAGCGGCGACCCGGGTGCTGTGCTACTGGCGCGACCGGGTGCCGGACGCGATTGGGTTGCTCAAGGTCGCGGCGAACGACGCGCATCCCCGGGTTCGCCTGGAGGCGGTCCGTTCGGCGAGTTACTTCGACGAAGCCGGTGCCGTGGACGTGGCGTTGTCGACGCTGAAGCAGCCCCGGGACTATTACCTGGATTACGTCCTCAAGGAGACGCTCCGTCAGTTGGAGCCCGTCTGGCGCAAGGCGGTCGCGGAAGGCCGCCCGATCGCGGCGGATAACCCCGCGGGCATCGAGTACCTGATGCGTTCGGCGAGCACCGCGGAGTTGCTGAAGTTCCCGCGGACGCCCGGCGTGCTGGGCACCATCCTCCGCCGACCGGACGTGGCGGATCTGGATCGCGGGGTGGCGCTGGCTGAATTGGCGCAGAGCCGGAAGGTCAGCCGGGTCGCGGCCCTGCTGGACATCCTCGACGAAACGGCCAGCGGAGAGCCGGCGACGGCTTCGGCGCTGGGCCGGATGCTGGCGTCGGAGTCCCCGGCCGAAGTGAAGGCGGTGCGGGCGCGTGTTGAGGCACTCGCAACCCAATCCTCCAACCAGACCGTGCGCGAAGGCGCGTGGGCGGCATTGGCCGTGGCGGATGAGGGATTCGACAAGGTCTGGGCCACTGTGGGGACACACGCTGGCCGGATCACGGACCTGTTGAACGGCTTGCCCCTGATTCTGGATCCCGAGTTCCGTGCCCGACTCCGCTCCAAGGTTGAGCCGATGGTGGCGGCAGTGCCGGCTGACCTGGCGGCTGCGGCCAAGGCCCGCGGTTCCGGGATCGGTCGCTACGTGCGGATCGAGCTTCCCCGGCGCGGCACGCTCACGCTGGCCGAGGTGCAGGTCTTCAGCGGCGGGCGGAACGTCGCCCAGGGCGCGAAGGCCCGTCAGGATTCCACGACCAACAGTGGCGACGCCGGTCGTGCGGTGGACGGTCGGACGACGGGTGACTTTTCGAGCGGCACCCAGACCCATTCCGTCGAGAACGCCGACCGCCCGTGGTGGGAAGTCGACCTTGGTGGCGAGCAGCCCATTGATTCCGTGGTCGTTTGGAACCGGACGGATGCGGACCTGGGTCGTCGGTTGGATGGATTCACGCTGATCGTGCTGGATCGCGATCGCCGCGAGGTGATGCGCAAGACGGACATCCCGGCTCCGGCGGTGTCCTCGCAACTCGCGGTCGGCGGCGACCCGGTGGGCTCGATCCAACGGGCGGCGATCCGGGCCTTGGTGTCGATGAATGTCGATCCGGCCGGGACGTTCAACCTCCTGACCGGGTTGGTCGAGAAGGGTGAGCAGGTCGTGGCGGCCTCCCAGGGGCTGCGATCCATTCCGAGGGCGGGATGGCCGGCGGCGTCCGCTGGCAAGGCGGCCCGCGCGCTGGTGGCGTGGGCGGCGAAGGTTCCGACGTCCGACCGCACGGGCGGGGATTACGTCGAGGCGATCCAGTTCGCGGATGACCTCGCGGGGGTGATGCCGGCGTCCGAAGGCGTGGCGTTGCGGAAGGAACTCAAGAGCCTGCGTGTCGCGGCGTTCGTGGTGCGGACCGTTCAGGAACAGATGCGGTACGACGTTCCGCGCCTGGTGGTGGAAGCCGGCAAGGACTTCCAGATCACGTTCGAGAACGGTGACTTCATGCCGCACAACCTGGTGTTCGTGAAGCCGGGTACGCGTGAGAACGTGGTGGCGGCAGCCCTCGTGATGAAGCCGGAGGATCGCGACCGGCAGGGCCGGGCGTTCGTGCCGGCCGGCGGCGACGTGTGGGCGGGAACCAAGTTGCTGGATGCCCGGCAGCGCGAGGTCCTCAAGCTGAAGGCTCCGGCGGACGAGGGAGTCCATGAGTTCGTCTGCACGTTCCCTGGCCACGGCCAGGTCATGTGGGGCCAGTTGGTCGTGACCCGGGACGTGGACGCCTACCTGGCGGCCCATCCGGTGGCGCCGGTTGCCCAGCCCGCCCGGGCGGGTGAGTAACACCAGCCGAGGATCGTCCTCCCGTATCGGATGAATCCCCCAGCCAGATCCCGTGCACCCGGCTCCGGGTTGGGCCTGTGGCTGGGCTGGGTGTTGGTGATGGTGATGGTGTGGGTGGCCGGGCCGGTCGCCGCCGCAGTCAGCTCGTCCATGGGCGAGAAGCTGCGGGCGGCGATCCGCCTGCCGGAGGTTCAGTTGCAGGCCCAGTTCAGTGCCAGTCAGGTGCAGGACTGGCACGGGGACGATGACCTTCCGGACCCGCAGTGGGAAGCGGAGCGGCTTCGGCAAACGTTGACGGGGCAACCCGCCGACGCGTCGAAGCTGCTGCGGATCGCGGAGGTGCTCGCACTCTCCCAGGATCGCGCGGCGACGGAGGCCGCCGGCAAGGCGGCTCTGGAGGCAGCGAGGCGCTGGGTTGCCGCCACCTCCGGCGATGCCCGGTCGACGGTGCAGTTGGCGCTGGCCACCCATTTCGAAGGTGGCGCGGCCCAAGCGGAGAAACTGCTCGAGCCATTGACCCGTTCGGATTCCCGGGATTCCGCCGCGTTTCATGCGCTGGCTCTGGCCTGCCTCGGTCTCGGGAATTCGGCGTGGATGCCGGACCCCAGTCGGGGGATCTCCGCGATGGGCGGGGGTAAACCTCCCTCAGCGGAGCAGGATCAGGAGGCGCGCCGGCAGTACGACCGGGCGTTGGCAGCAGCAACCCGTGCCATCGAATTGAAGGCGGACGAGGCGCGTTACTTCACCTTGCGGGCCCGGGTCCACGCCATGCGTTCCTTGCTGGATCTTTGCTACAAGCCCGCCGCGGAACCGGAACGACGGGTGTCCGCGATGATGATGGCCGCGTATCCGGGTGCCGCGCTGCCAGACCTGGTGCAGGCGCTGAAGCTGCGACCCGAGGACCCGCGCCTGGTTGCTGCCGTGGTTTTTCACGAATGTTCGTCCGCGTTCGGTTCGATCCATTTCAATTCGGCGGGTGTGCCGGAGGGCGGAGCCGTGATGCGGAAGTTGCCGGAGGCGACCCAGGAGCGGGTCCAGGCCGGGATGGCGAAACTGGAGCGGTTGGGTGAGGGGTCGGATCGGCGTGTGGCAGCGGCGGCCCTGGAGAATCTGGGGATCCTCCAGGTGTTCGTCCGCATGGACATGGAAGGGATGGGACGGCTCGGATTGCGCGCGTTCCGGTTGGATCCGCGTCGGGGCCAGTCCTTCGACATGGCCGTCAGTTCCCAGATTACACGACCCAATCCGGACTGGACCCTGCTCGAGGAGCTGGTTCGGGAACGAATGAAGGTCCGTCAGGACGAACGGCTCCGACTGCTGTTGGCCAAGGTGCAGGACAAGCGCTCGAACGTGACTGGGGCCTTGGAGACGATCCACGAGGCCCGCCGCGTGCATCCCACTTCGACCGTGCTCCGGGTGGCGGAGTTCGCGCTGCGGTTGAAACGGGGAGACTTCTCCGTACAGGAACAACCGGGGGAATTGCTGGAGGCCATCGGTCGGGGCCTCGAGGCGATGCCGGAGGGAGAGGTCCGCGCTTCGCTGCACCGCCGGCTTTTCATCACCTTGGTCATCGCCAACGTCCTCGAAGGCGAAGTGAAAGTGGCTCGCCAGCGGTTGAGGCAGTTCCTGTCGCAGGTTCCGGACGATGACTACGCGATGGAGGTCGACCGCCTCGTGCGGGAACTGCCGGATTCCGAGTAACGGCGTCGGAGTGGGCTCAGCGGTTCTGGTAACGGCCGCGCTCGCGCAGGTTGTGGAGGCGGAGATCGGCCTGCAATTCGCCGAGGGCATCGTCGATCGACCCGATGAAGGCCTCGCAACTCTGGGCATGACCGCCAAGGCCAATGACGGTGTCGCGTTCGGCATGGTCATTGGTGACGACGAGGACCTCGCCGTAGGGTCGGAGTCGGTAGGTGACCCGCTCGATCATGTCGTCGGCGGTCTGGCCAGCCTTGGAGTACAGGACTTCGACGCGGGGAGTGGACGGAACCTTGGGAGCACCTGCAGGCGCGCCCTGGCCATCGAAGAAAATCGTCATCGGGGTGCCCTGCGTGTCCTGGAACCGGGTCAACCGCTCAATCAGGGCTTCGCGGGCCGCGGCGGAATGGGGCGCAGCGCCCGGCGCGAGCTTCGGCCAGGCGTGGAGGAGGCTGTATCCGTCGATGAGGATCCGTACCAAGGCCATCGCAGGGCCATAGTGGCGTGCCTCCGTGGAGTTCGAAGAGAAAAGTTTGGGACTTGCACCAAGCCATTGAATGGCGAGTGATGCCGGGCGTCAGCGTTGGTCAGATTTCCCGGCGGTCTCCAACCCCGCCGGAAACCACAAACCTCAGAGCCCATGAACCCGATCGAAAGCGCCGGGGCAACGTCGGTGCCGACCCAGGCCCGGCAATCCGCTTTGCTGACCCTGCTGGCGGACGATGATCCGGCCGTGTCGGAGCAGATCCGCGCCCAGATCATTGCCGGGGGGGAGCGGACGTTGGCGTGGCTCGGTCAGCACCGGTTGCATCCGGATCCGGTCGCAAGGCGGAGGGTCCTGGAGATCCTGGGGCACTTCGGCGCGGCGGAAGCGGAGTCGGCGTTGATGACGTTCCTGTCGAACAACGGGGAAAACCTCGACCTGGAGGAGGCCGTCTGGCGATTCGTGCGGACCAAATTCCCCAAGGCGCCGGTGGCGGCCTATCGGGCCCAGTTGGATGAGTGGTCCAACCGTCTGGCTGAGGAGATGGTCGGCGTGACCACCGGGGCGGACATCCTCGGAAGGATCAACCAGCTGCTGTTCACGGAACTGGGTTTCCGCGGAAACGAACAACAGTACTACGATCCTTCGAACACCTATCTGAACCTGGTCATGGACCGGCGGCTCGGGATCCCGATCTCGCTTTGCGTGCTGTACCTGTTCGTGTGCCGCCGCCTGAACCTTCCCGTCACGGGCATCGGGATGCCGGGCCATTTCCTGTGCCGGTACCAGACCCCGCGGGAGGAGCACTACATCGATGCCTTCCACGGGGGCAAGCTGCTGTCCCGGATCGATTGCCTGCGACGGTTGAAGCAGTTCGCGGTGGACTATGAGGACACGGTCCTGCAGCCGATCAGCCCCCGGCGGATCCTGCATCGGATGGTTTCGAACCTGCACCTGGTCTTCAAGGAGCGCCGGGACCGCACGGAGGTGGCCCGTCTGGAGCGTTACCTGGCGGTCCTGTCCCGGTGAGGACACTCGCTCCACCGCGCAAGGGCCCTCCCAAGGTGGGGCGAGACTCCGTCGAGCCGTTGCTGAAGTCGCAAGTTTTCAGGTTCAAGTTTCTTGAAACTTGAAACTTGAAACTTGGGACTCCCTATTGGCTCGTGAGGACACTCGCCCATATACGTTAACCTAAAAAATCTACAAAAGCCCCCGTGAAAACGACAATCTCACGCCATGGCTTCCGATACAGACGCGCTTCCTGAGGAGTGGGAGATACTCGCTACCTGGCTTCCTTCCAATCTC
>CAIMMI010000292.1 GCA_903842505.1 uncultured Verrucomicrobiota bacterium
GATGCCAGATGCCAGATGCCGGATGCCGGGACTGGAATCTGGAATCTGGAGACTGGGAACTCCCCCGCCCAGCCTCCGGACGTCGACTGCTACGGATGTGGGGTAGCCGACGAGGTGACGAGGCGGGCATGGCAGCCGGCCTCCTGACGTCGACTGCCATGGAGGTTTGGGGAGAAGCGGCTTGCGGTGGATGGGGGCATGGGGTGGGGTAGTTCGGTCGCGGGCGGCGGAGGCGCTGCCCGGATTTCCTGAAGCCATGGTTACCCTCTTCATTGTCATCGTCACGGGCATCGTGACCTTGCTGGCGTTCAACAAGCCGGCGCTGCGCGAACGCCTGATGTTCCGTCCGCGCGCGATCCTCGCGGACAAGCAGTGGGAGCGGTTGATGACCTCGGCCTTGATCCACGCGGACTGGATGCATGTGATCTTCAATCTCGTCGGGCTGCATTCGTTTGGTCAGGTCGTTGAGAAGGATTACGGACCCTGGGTGCTCCTGTTCGTCTACGTGATGTCGGTGCTGGGCGGGTCGCTGCTGTCACTGATGCTCCATCGCAACCACGAGTATGCGGCGCTGGGGGCGTCGGGTGGTGTGTGCGGGGTGATGTTTGCGTCGATCTTCCTCGTCCCGGGGACGAAGGTCGCCATGTTCCTGATTCCGATTCCCATTCGAGGAGAAATCTTTGCGTTGTTGTATCTGGTGGGGACGTTCATTGCGCTGAAGCGGGGCGGGGGGAACATCGGGCACGATGCGCACTTTGGGGGGGCGACGATCGGGATGCTGCTGGTGCTGTTGATTGATCCGAGGCGGGTTTCGGATGCTCCGTGGATGTTTGCCGGGTCGTTGGCGTTCTCGGTGATCTGTCTGCTGGTGCTGAGCCAGGACCTGTTGCGGGATCTGGGTGGGGTTGGTTCATGGTTCCGTCGATCACCACCGCCGCCGCCGCCGGCGAGTCGGTTTGGGCATCTGGACCAAAACCGGGCACGTCGGGAGAAGCAGGAAGAAATCGATCGGATCCTGGACAAGATCTCGAAGTATGGGATGGCGTCGCTGACGGCGGCGGAGCACCGGGCGCTGGATGAGCATTCCGGGAGGAGTCGGTAAGGGAAGAAGCGGAGCGGTTCGACGGAGTCTCGCGCCACCCCGGGGGACGGAAGGCACGGAGCGGTTTGGGAATCTGGGGTTGTTTGGCGGCCTGAACGCGGGTAGTGGGCGGGGATGCCATTTGAGAATCCGACCGATTTCCGGGTGACGGGGGCCACGTTGTGGCTGTTGCCGGTGACGACGCGGGTGCCGCTGAAGTTTGGCACGGAGGCATTGACGTCGGTGACCTGTGCGCGGGTGCGGATCCAGGGGGTGGGGCGGGATGGTCGCAAGGCGGATGGCTGGGGGGAGACGCCGTTGAGCGTGCAGTGGGTGTGGCCATCGACAACGGCGTATGGGCCGCGGCATTCGGCGCTGTGCCTGTTCACGGAGATGCTGACGCATGCGTGGGCGAATTTCGCGGACTGGGGGCATCCGGTGGAGTTGGGGCATGACTTCGCGACGCTGTTGCTGCCGCGGTTGTGGGAGGACTTCAATTCGAGTCGGTTGGCGGCGGGGGCGGAAGGGATGGGCCGGATGCCTTGGCTGGCGGCGTTGGTGGCCAGTTCGGCCTTTGACCTGGCGCTGCATGACGCCTACGGCCGGTTGCACTGCATTCCGACGTACGACACGTACCGGGCCGGATGGATGCGGAGGAACCTGTCGGACCTGATCACGCCCGCGCCGGGTAGCGGCGTGGATTTCCGCGGCCGGGAGATCCGATCGTTCCTGCGACCGCAGCGGGTGGAGTCGTTGCGGGCGTGGCATCTGGTGGGTGGGTTGGATCCGGTGATGGCGGACGAGTTGACGGGATCCGAGCCGAAGGACGGGCATCCGGTGCTGCTGGAAGACTGGATCCGGCGGGACGGGTTGAAGTGCCTGAAGGTGAAGTTGCGCGGAACCGATGCCGCCTGGGACCTCGCGCGGTTGCTGGCGGTGGGGCGGGTGGCGGAGCGCGAGGGTGTGGAGTGGTTGACGGCGGACTTCAACTGCACGGTGTCGGATCCGGCTTACGTCACGGAGATCCTCGACCGGTTGCGGGACGATCACCCTCGGTTGTACGGCAGCCTGCTGTACGTCGAGCAACCGTTTCCGTACGAGTTGGAGGAGCATCCGATCGACGTGCATGCGGTGGCTTCGAGAAAGCCGTTGTTCCTCGACGAGAGTGCGCACGACTGGACGCAGGTGCGTCGGGGGCGGGAGTTGGGTTGGAACGGGGTGGCACTGAAGACGTGCAAGACGCAGACGGGAGCCTTGTTGTCGGCGTGCTGGGCGCAGGCGCACGGAATGACGCTGATGGTGCAGGACCTGACCAACCCGATGCTGGCGCAGGTGACGCACGCGCTGCTGGCGGCGCACGTCCCGACCATCATGGGAATCGAGACGAACGGGATGCAGTTCTATCCGGAGGCGAGTGCGCCGGAAGCGCAGGTGCACCCGGAACTCTACCGGCGACGGGACGGATGCATTCGGTTGGAGACCGTCCGAGGGACGGGGTTTGGGCACCGGATGGCGGAGGTGGTGCGGGAGTTGCCGGAGCCGGCGGTTCAGTTTGAAGATTGAAGTTTCAAGATGGAAGCCGGGAGCCGGGCTTGAAGCTTGAATCTTGTGACTCCCAAGCGGCTCGTGAGGACACTCGCCCTCACCCGGCATCGATGGCGGA
>CAIMMI010000293.1 GCA_903842505.1 uncultured Verrucomicrobiota bacterium
CCTGGGACGGCTGAGATCGATGTGTTGGAACCCGGGGGGCGATGAACTTTTGACGCCCGTTTTTGGGAAGGATGGACAGGATGGGGTGGGGGACGGTGATGGATGACGGTGGCGGTGGGGGTTGAAGGGCATCCTGTCGATCCTGTGCATCCTGTCGGTGGGGGAGGAAGAGGACAGGATGGCCGTGTTCCCAGGGGCTCGGAACCATCCTGTAAATCCTGTTCATCCTGTCAGGGCCTTGCCCTGTGGCTCTCGGTGCGCTCGTGAGTCGGTCAGCTGTCCTTTCGGCATGAACCACCCTGGTATCGCTGGTGACATCCCTGTCACGGGCCCCTTCGCCAATCGATGAGCTTCAGTCCAGGCACCCGTTTGAGATCGGCATCACTGCTCACGAGAGTCAGGCCGTGCACGAGGGCGGTGGAGGCGATCTGGCAATCGGCCAAGGCGATGCTGTGTCCCTTGGTTTCCATGGCCGCGCGGAGGATCCCAGCCCGCTCGGCGGCCTCGGATTCAAAAGGCAGGAGGGTGATCCCGCTCAGGAAGCCATCGACTGCCGCGGTGAGCTTTGCGGATTGGCGCCGGGCGGCTCCATACCGCAGCTCCATCGCCGTGACGGCGCTGATGGCCAACTCGGACGGCTTGGCCTTCTGGATGCGCCTAATCACCGGATCGACGCCGCGCAGGTAGTCACTGACGGTGCAGGTATCCAGAAGGAATTTCATGCGAAGGGATCCCGGGCTGGCTCGTTTCTCCCGGGACGTTCGATGGGTTCATCCCAGGCGCCCGCGCTGGCAAGGAAGGCATCCGACCAGGCATCCACCACGGGTTCGATGACGATGGTCTTGCCCTCCCAGCGTTCACGGACGCGGGTGCCACGGGGTAGGCGACAGTCGCCGACCAGGCGGACGGCGAGGCTGTTGCCCACCTTGAAAACGACGGTTTCACTGCTCACAGGGTTAGGATATCCCGCACGGATATCCTTTCAAGTTCCGGGTTGCCGGATTGACCGTCCGGGAACCGACCCGCTTGTGAGCCTCGGCACGGCCAAGGGGCCAACGATTGAACCGGGGTATCAACTGCGGAGGATCAGGCGGAGGGCTTCGAGGCGGGGTCGGGCGGCGGCGAGGTGCTGGGATAGGGCTGCCTTCTGGTCGAGGAGTTGCTGGACCTCCTCGGGGCGGACGCTGGGGTTGACGCGGGCGAGTTGACGGAGGCGGGTGATCTCGGCGTCGAGTTGGGTGGTCATCTCGCGCTGGGCCTGGGCGACGAGGCCCGGGAGGTGTTTCTGGACGATCGCCTCGGACTTCTCGAGCAGGCCGGGGAGGAGTTGTTCGCGGACCTCCGTGCGGCTGACGTGCGGGTAGGCGTCGCCCGGTCGGACCTGACGGGCGAGGGACTCGCGGTCGATGAGGGTGCAGGCGTCGTTGCCGCGGGAATCGACGAGGACGCGCAGGGGCGTCGGGGGGAGGAAGCGGTCGATGTGCAGTGCAGGCGGAGCGACGCACTCGAGGAGGAAGATCGTCTCGAGATAGAGTCCGCTGCCCTTGCCGTCCTTCCACAGGCCGAAGCTCGAGTTCCCCTTGTCGGAACCCAGGATCAGGTCGAGGGCGCCGGTGACGAGTGGATGGTCCCACGTGAGGAACTGGACGTCCTCGCGGGAGAGGGCGCGGGTGCGGTCCCCGGTGACGGTGAGGCCTTCGAGGGGCAGGCCGGGGAAGGACTCGGCGAAGATGCCGGCGGAGCCCAGTCGCCAGGTCCGGGGGGCGATCTCCTCGACGTGGATGCCGAAGTGGTCGAAGACGGCGACCATGAAGGGATCGAGGGTGGCGTCGGCGTCCTGCTTGCGGATCTCGTCGACGATGCGGGCGGCGGTTCCGGCTCGGAACGAATTCAGTTCGAGGAGTCGATCGCGTCCCTTCTCGAGCCGGGCGGTGAGTTCGAGCCGGGCGATGCGCGTTTCGGCGACGAGTTCCTCCAGTTCGCGTCGGGCGGCCTCGGCGCGTTCGTGGAACTCGAGGGCGAGGTGGGTGATACGCGCGCCGAATTGTTCGAGGAGGGTGCGGCCGCCCTGGAGGTTCTTTTCGAAGGAATTCAGGCCTTCGTGGTACCAGCGGACGAGGAGTTCCTGGGCGCTGCCCACGACGAAGGGCAGGTGGAGCTGGATCTCGGAGGTCTGGCCGATGCGGTCCAGGCGGCCGATGCGTTGTTCGAGGAGTTCGGGGTCGAGCGGGAGATCGAACATCACGAGGTGATGGGCGAACTGGAAGTTGCGACCCTCGCTGCCGATCTCGGAACAGATGAGGAGTCGGGCACCGTCCTCCTCGGCGAACCAGGCGGCGTGGCGGTCGCGTTGGACGAGGTTGAGGCCTTCGTGGAAGACGGCGAGACGGGCGCTGGTCCAGGCGCGAAGTTCGCGTTCGAGGGTCTCGGCCTTGGCCCGGGTGCGGCACAGGACGAGGATCTTGTCGTTGCCGAGGGCGCGGAGCTGTTCGAGCAGCCATTGCACGCGGGGATCGGCGGAGAAGTCGGGTTCGAAGTGCGCAGCCAGGCTGGGGTCGGAATCGGCGGAGAACTCCTCGGCCAGGCGCTCGAAGAGTTCGACGTTGTCGCCGTCTTCGTCGAGAGGACAGAGCCGGGCGACGCGGCGGGGGAAGCCGGCGATGGTCATGCGCGTGTTGCGGAACAGGACGCGCCCGGTGCCGTGCTGGTCGAGGAGGGCTTCGACGAGCGCGTTGCGGACGGAGTCATCGGCGAGCTTCGCGAGGCGGGGTTGAAGGGTGGCGGGCGTTTCGGCGAGGAGTCGTGCAAGCGCAGCGACTTCGTCGGCTTCGAAGGATTCCTTCGCGATCACCTTCTCCGTGAGGCGCGCCACTTCGCGGTAGGCTCCGGATTCCTGGATGAAGGCGTCGAGGCTGTGGAAGCGGTCGGGGTCGAGCAGTCGGAGGCGCGCGAAGTGGCTGGCCATGCCGAGCTGTTCGGGGGTCGCGGTCAGGAGCAGGAGACCGGCGGTGGCCTTGCCGAGCGCTTCGACAACGGCGTACCCGGGGCTGGCGACTTCCGGAGTCCAGCCGAGGTGGTGGGCCTCGTCGACAACGAGGAGGTCCCATCCGGCGGCGAGGGCCTGTTCGCGGCGGACCGGCTTGGCGGTGAACAGGCTGAGGCTGGCGATGACGAGTTGGTCGTCGAGGAAGGGGTTGGTGTCGGGTCCGGCGGCCTCGATGGCAGTGCAGCGTTCCTCGTCGAAGATGTGGAACCAGAGGTTGAAGCGCCGCAGCAACTCGACGAACCACTGATGCACGAGGGAGTCGGGGACGAGGATCAGCACGCGTTGGGCTCGCCCGGTCAGGAGGAGTCGATGGACGATCAGGCAGGCTTCGATCGTCTTTCCGAGCCCGACTTCGTCGGCGAGCAGCACGCGCGGCAACAGTCGGCCGGAGACCTCGGCAGCGATGCAGAGTTGGTGGGGAATCAGGTCGATGCGCCCACCCACGAATCCACGGACGCGCGACTTGCGGCGTCGGTGTTGGTGACGGAGGGCGGCGACGCGCAGGTCAAAGTCGGCGGGAACATCGACGTCGGCCGCGACGAGGCGTTGCTCGGGTCGGTTGAAGGTGAGGGTGTCGGAGAGCTCGGACTCGGGGATGTCTCGTCCGTCGGCGCGGTAATGGATGAGGCCGCGGCGTTCGACGACGGAGTCGGCGGTGACCGTGGAGCCGTCGCGGAGGAGGAGGGAATCGCCGGAATGGAAGCGGACGCGTCGGATGGGGGCGTTGCCAAGGGCGTACTCGCGGGACTCGTTGGTGGCGCCGAAGGCCACGGTGACCGTATGGGGTGTGACGCGGAGGATGGAACCGAGGCCCAGCTCGGGTTCGGTCTCGCTGACCCAGCGTTGGCCGGGAAGGTAGGGAACAGACATGTCGCGCCGGAAAGGGGGAGGGCTGGGGCGCGGAGTTTCAAGAGGCGATTCGCGGGGTGAGGACCATCGGTCGAGGGTGGGGGTGGTTCACGCGGAGTCGCGGAGTCGCGGAGGGGGAGTTTTCCCGCAGGGGCGCAGAGGCGCGGGGAAAGAAGGGATGTCGATGTCGTCGCTATCGTTGTTGTCGGGTTGGGTGACCATCGCACCGGCTCCGGGGTCGGGATCGGCATCGAATCGGATCCCGACTCCGATTCCGATGCCGAGGAACGATCGGAGGTGAGGGCGGCGCGTGTGGAGGGGCGTACTCGTACTCGGGCCGATGGGTGGGTTGGGTGGGTTGGGTGGGGGTTGCGTTCGGGTCGAGTACGAGTACCGCCCTGCGGGCTGAGTACGAGTACGAGGGCGAGTGGGGTTACGAGGGGTGGCGATTTGCATCCGGATGTCGCATATGGGACATCCGGATGTAAATGCGGGCGGGATCGGGGTGTGATTTACAATCCCGTGTCGCACCTGCGACATGGGATTGTAAACGGGGTGGGGCCGGCAGGGCGGTGTGGGCTTCTGGGGGTGAGCGGGCTGTTCCAGGGCGGGGCCGGCGGATTCAACGGTTTGAGGCGAAGGGTTGCTGACGGAGGTGGGTGGCGATCTCGGCCAGGGGTACTTCCATGGCCAGTGGGCGATAGCTTCC
>CAIMMI010000294.1 GCA_903842505.1 uncultured Verrucomicrobiota bacterium
GAACAGGCGGACGTCACCCGCATTCCCAAGCGCCCGGAACGGCGCTACGACGTCGTCTGCGCCAACTTGATGGCCGACCTGCTCATCGCCGAGGCGACACGCATTGTCGCCCGGGTGGCGAAGGGCGGACGCTTGGTCCTCGCGGGAATCCTCGTCACCCAATTCCCGCAGGTGGAAGCCGCCTACGGCAAACTGGGTTGGAAACGGATTGCCGACTGCACCGAAGGCGAATGGAAGTCCGCCTCGTTCGAGCTTACAGCGGCGTAGTCCGCGTCTGCTCGGTCTTCAACCGGGACGTCTCCGCCTTCACATAGTGCAGGAGCACCGGCGCGAGGATCATGCCCGGGATCCCCATGAGGCGTTCCCCCAGCACCAATCCCAGCAACGTCAGCCACATCGGGTTCCGGATCCGGTCCCCGATGATCTTCGAGTTCAGGAAGTATTCGAACTTGTGGATGGCGACCAGGAACAGCAGCGCCATGAACGCGGTCCGGTGGGACACCGTGAAACCCACTCCGATGATCAGGGCGTTGCTGAGCAGGTTGCCCAGGATGGGCAACATCCCAAGCAGGAAGGTCAGCACCACGATCACCAGCAGGTGCGGATAGCCGTTCCAGATCAGGAACACCGAGGTCAGCGCCGTATTGATCGTCGAGATCAGGATCTGCGCGCCCATCACGGTGGCGAAGCTGTGGTAAAACGTCGTGAACCGCTCAATCACAGCCTGCCCGGTCGCCGTGTAGAGGTTGCCCTCTTCCGCGCCCGGATGGCTTCCCAGGTCCAACTTCCGCGTCATGAACAGGCTGATCGCCACAACGACCCCGATCACGATGCTGACCGCCTCCACAGCAATGACGCGGACGTAGCCACCCACCTGGGCAAACTGCGTCTGGACATTCGTCAATAGCAGCGTCCGCAGGCTCTTCGTGTCCGTGAACGGCAACTCCAACCCCAAGCCTTCCGCATAGTCGATGATCCGCGGGATGGATTCGTTTGCGATCGTCGGGAGCGCGACGACGGCCTGCTTCGCGAAGAAGTACAGGCCACTGGCAATGCCCACCATCATCACCAGGAACAGGATGACGCCAACCCAGCGTTGGCCGAAGCCAAGCCGGTTCAACGCGAAGAACGCGAACAGCACCGCGATCAGGGGCACCGTCATGTGCATGACGGCCACCAGGACCAGGAGCCCCAGCACGAAGAGATAGGAGATGCGGATCGGCTGGTTCATGGAAGGTGGCAGCCCGGCACCCCTGTGCCAGACCACCCAAGGCTATCGAATGCGTTCAAGAAGATAGGCCGTCAAGGCGCTGATCGGCATCCGCTCCTGCCGACCATCGTCACGATGTCGGATGGTAACAGTGTCCGTCCACTCGGGCTTCTCGCCCAGCGTGTCGAAGTCAATCGTCACGCAGAAGGGCGTTCCCGCCTCGTCCTGGCGCGCATAGCGGCGACCAATCGCCCCGGCATCGTCGTAGAAGGCCATCATGTGCCCACGCAGAAGCTCGTGAACCTCGCGCGCCTTGGCCACCAATTCCGGCTTGTTCTTCAACAGCGGGAACACGCCCACCTTGATCGGCGCCACCTTCGGGTGGAACCGCATGACGACGCGCGTCTCGGTCTTGCCCTTCTCGTCGGTCGTCGTCGTCTCCGAGTAGGCATTCGTCAACAGACCCAGGATCAACCGATCCACACCCGCCGACGGTTCGATCACGTGCGGAATGAACTGACCCTTGGCCAACCCTTCCGCGTCTTCCTTCGCGTCGCGCGCCGCCTGCTCCGCCGGCACCCCAGCCTTGAGCAGGTACTTCTGACGATGCTGGAAATAGGAGTCCGACAACCGCGCCCGCGTCGCCTCGTCGAGCTTCGTCCACGCCGTCCGCAATTCCTCGTCAAACACGCCCTGGGACTTGCCCGAACAACGCTCGTGCTGGCTCAGGTCGAAGTCGCTCCGGGCCGCAATGCCCTCCAATTCCTGCGTGCCGAACGGGAACTTGAACAGCAGGTCCACCGTCGCCCGCGCGTAATGCGCCAACTCATCGGCCTTCTGCCAGTACTCTTCCAGCAACGTGCGCGGCAACCCGATGGAATCATAGAAGCGGATGCGCTCCTCGACCCAGTACTGGTGCCACATCTGCCAACCCCAGTTCTTTTGCGGAGCACCCGGATGCCCGGGGCCCGCCGGCTTCGCCACGCTGCCGCACAGGGCCTCGACCGCCTCGTCGGGCAGGATGAAGAACTCGAGTTCCATCTGCTCGAACTCACGCGACCGGAACGTGAAGTTCCGCGGCGTGACCTCGTTGCGGAAGGCTTTGCCGACCTGCGCGATGCCGAACGGCACCTTCTGGCGCGACGTCTCCAGCACGTTCTTGAACTGCGCGAAAATTGCCTGCGCCGTCTCCGGCCGCAGGTACGCCACGTTATCCTCGTCCGCCACCGGGCCGACATAGGTCTTGAACATCAGGTTGAACGGACGCGGCTCCGTCAGCAGCGAACCGTTCTCCGGATTGAACCGCTGCGAGTTCTCCACCTTCTCGGTGCGCTCGCCCTGCAACTCCACCTGGCCCAGACCGCGCGCCTGATAAAACTGCGTCGCCACCTTGCGCGCGCTCTCCGGCGGCTTGCCCGGCGGCAACAGCACCGCATACGGCTCGCCCGACACCTTCCCGGACGCCGGATCCACCGCACCCGTGTAGTGGTAGGCCGTGCCCGATTGGAGCTCGATCTGGTCCGCCCGGAACCGCTTCCGGGTCAACAGGCAGTCCGCCATCGGATCACTGAAGGTGTCGACATGCCCCGACGCCTTCCAGATCTGCGGGTGCATGATGATGGTCGCCTCCAGGCCCACGACGTCGTCCCGCCGACGCGTCATCAGGGTCCACCAGAGGTCCTTCACGTTGCGCTTCAACTCCGCGCCCAACGGACCGTAATCCCAAAAACCATTGATGCCGCCGTAGATCTCCGAGGACTGGTAAACAAACCCGCGCCTCTTGCAGAGGCTCACCACCTTCTCCATCAACTCGTTGACTTTCGGTTCGGCCATAGAAAACGCGAGCATCGCGAACCCCACTCCCCAGTGTCAACGGATCGTTCCCGGACGTGTCGGCTCAAACCCCATCCCGACACCCCCTCCCACCAGGGATGGGGCAAGTGTCCTCACGAGCCGATGGGGCTTCTCATCTGAGGAGAGCGCTGGTCGGGATTCAGTACGAGGATCGCCCTGCGGGCTGAGGACGAGCACGAAGGGAGTCCGGCTTGAAACTTGAATCTGAAAACTTCGAACTCTGGATCCCCTCGCTCACACACCGAACACCCGGTCGAGAAACTGCCGGCTGCGGGCGTGGTTCTGAACGACGTCGCGGGTGATCTTCGTTCCGCCTTCGATGGCCAGTTCGACCGAAAAGAACTGCGGGATCTTCTTCGCCTTCACCTCGGAAGCGATCGCCGCGTAGTCGATGTCGCCCGTGTCCAGATCTTCCCACCAGATGCGGTCCCGGCTCTGCCGCAGATGCCACGACACGATCCGGTCGCCGTAGGTCTTGAGGCACTCGGCCGGCGCGATACCCCCGCGGAAGACCCAGTGCACGTCGTAGCAGAATCCCACCGTCTCCGCCGGGCACCGACGGAAGTTCGAGTGGAACTCATGACCGCCATTGGCCATCTCGGGCGTGTGATGGTGGATACCCAGCTTCAGGCCAGCAGCCTTGAGGTCATCGCCCAGTTCCTTCAAGGCATCGGCCTGGATCTCGAGTTCGCGATCCGTCTTCGAACGTCCGATCGGATCCGGGTTGAAGTTGATGATGCCGAACCCGGCCTTGCCCGCCACCACCGCCGCCTTGGCAATCCGTTCGCAGGTCTCGGAGGCCTTGCCGAGCACATGGGTCGCACCGCCCGTGTAGAGGGCGACCGGCTTCAGGCCGAACTTGCGCAGACGTTCGGCGAACTTCTCGTTGTTCTCCGGCGTCGTGACGTCGAGATTCCCCTCCGCGTAATCGTACCCGGCATCCCGCAGCGCCATCAGGACCTCGTCGAGGTTCTTCCCCAGGTCCTTCCCGGCCCGCTCGTAGTACTGGCCCCAGCCGTACAACTGCGAACCCACCTGCGGCGACTTAAGCTTCGGAATCGGCGGGGCCTTCTTGGCATCCGCTCCATTCAACGCCATCGCACCGCCCGCCGCACCCGCGGCCATCAGGAATTCACGCCGAGTCATGCCCTGTCCTGTGAGGGGCGGGCGGACAAGTTTCAAGTTGGAAGTTTCAAGGCAGTGGAGTTGCCTGGCCGAGGAACGAAGCCTACCCACCTGCCACCCTCGCGCCTTCGCGGCTTCGCGCGAAGCCTTCACGGGCTGGAAGGGGTTTCGCGCGAAGCCGCGAGGGTGCGAAGGAATGAAGGTCGGGGTTACAACAACGGCAGCGACGGCCGCCACGTTCCGTCTTCCCTGCGCCTCAGCGCCCCTGCGGGAAACCCCATCCGTGTCTGTCATCGGTGCCCTCTGCGGTTCCAACGGCCGTCTCCCGGTTCACCGAGCGGAAGAGTTTCGCGCGAAGAGGAATCGAGACCGGGCAACGGGGACATTGCCACCCCGTCCGACTCTTTCGCGTCCTCGCGGCTTCGCGTCTTCGCGCGAAGCCTTCACGGGTCGGAAGGGGTTTCGCGCGAAGCCGCGAGGGTGCGAAGGAATGAGGGTCGGGGTTACGACAACGGCAGCGACGGGAACCACGTTCTGCCTTCCCTGCGCCTCGGCGCCCCTGCGGGAAACCGTCCCCCTCCGCGTCTCCGCGTGAACCCTCCCACCCCTCTGCCGCCCCATCCCGCGGGATCCAACGGCTGACGCCGTGGGCTAACTTCTGTCGGTGCTCCGCACCTCGGGAGGCCGCCAATCCCCGCCTATCTCCGGAACGACGCGGCGAAATCCTCCTTGCCCCCAGCGACCACGACCTTTTCCAACCGGGATCCGGCGATCAGTTCCTTCAATCGCCGTTCCCACGCGAGGGCATCGAGCGGCAGTTCGACTTCCCGGCCTTCGAGCGCCGAGAACACGATGGCGTTCGCCAACTCCACCGAATTCACGCCGTCGCTGCCGGGGGCGATCAGTGGTGCGCCGTCGAGGGCGGCGGCGACGAAGTTTTCCATCAATTGCGCGTGGGGTGCGGCGGCGTTCTCGAACGGGATCTCGACGTTCCAGATCTCGGGCTTGGTGAAGCCGCCCTTCGCCGAGCGTGAGAACTCCAGCATGTCGCCGTCGTTGCGCGTGAACCGCAACTTTCCGTCCTCCAGCACCAGTCGGCCACGCGAACCCACGATCTCCAATCGGTTGGTCCCGGGCGCCTCGGCCGTGCTCGCCACGAACACTCCGGTGGCACCTCCGGGATATTCGAAGTACGCCGTCACGTCGTCCTCGACCTCGATTCCGTGGTAGCGACCGAACCCGCAGAATCCCCGGACCCTGGAAGGCTGACCGAGCATCCACGAAAGCACGTCGAGATTGTGGAGGCACTGGTTCAGCAAGACACCGCCACCCTCCCCCTTCCACGTCGCCCGCCAACCGCCGCTCGCATAGTAGGCTTCGGTCCGGAACCAATCGGTGTTGATCCAGTTCACCCGGACCAACCGGCCCAGTTCCCCGCTCTCCAGCAGGCGTCGGATCTTCTGGTACCGGGGTTCCACCCGGAGTTGGAACATCCCGCCCAGCACCTGCCCCGGCCGCGACGAAGCCACCGCCAACAACCGTTCCGCGTCCGCCTTGTGCGCCGAGATCGGCTTTTCGACCATCACATGCAACCCCGCCTCCAGCGCGGCAATGCCCAGCGTGGTGTGATCGTAGTGCGGGGTCGCGATCAGGACCGCATCGACCGTCCCGCTCCGGATCAGCGCCAGGCCATCGCCCCAGACTTGAACGCCCTTCGCCGCGTAACTGTCCAGCTTGCCGGGCGACGTCGAGCAGACGGCCACCAACTCGCATCGCGCCACCTTGCGGTCCAACAGATAACCCGCGTGGTGCCGCCCGATGTTGCCCATGCCGATGATGCCAATGCGGATCGTTTTCATTCGTGGGAAAGTTTTCCGAAGCCTGCGCAAGCAGTCCCTCGATCGGCAAGCAGCGCCCGGATCCGGGCGCTGGAAAACTTCACATCTGTCACCCGGCGGCTTCCATTCCGCCTTCCGCTGAGTTTTGCTTTGCCCTCGCACCAAGGGTTCCGTTCCCTATCCCGATCTCACCTATGCAAGAGGAGTCCCGCACACCCGCGTCGACCCATGGCCGTTTGATCCCCCGGATCATCGCCGCCGCGGTCCTGGCAGTCTATCTGGTCACCGTGAGCCGTTGGGTCACCGTCCAGAGCCTCACCCTCGTGGCCCAGGTGGGCGGATGGGACGACAACCTCCCGGCCAATGCCCCGGTGCTGTACCTCCTGACGCGGCCGCTGGCGTTCCTGTCCGCCGGCATCCTTCCCCTCGCCGGCAACCTTTTCACTGTCCTGCTTGCAGCGGCCACCGTCTGGACCCTGGCCCGGTGCGTGCAACTCCTACCCCAGGACCGAACCTACCCCCAGCGGATCCGGGGTTACGCCGACGGCCGCCCCCTCCACACGAAACTCTCGTGGGTTCCGCCGGTCCTCGGCTGCTCCCTCTTCAGCCTCCAACTCACCACCTGGGAACACGCCACCTCGCTGTCCGGCGAGATGCTCAACGCGCTCATTTTCGGCACTGCCGTCCGCGCCCTCCTGGAATTCCGCAACTCCGGCAATGCCCGCTGGCTCGACCTGATGGCCCTGCTCATCGGCGTCGGCATCACCAACAACTGGGCCATGATCGGCTTCCTGCCGGCCTTCATCGCCGCCTTCTTCTGGATCGGTGGCTGGGAAATACTGAAGGCCCGCACCCTCCTCCGGTTGGCAGGCATCGGTGCTGCCGGCCTGGTCCTTTACCTCGTCACGCCCCTCGTCGGCGCAGGCCGGGGCGGACTTCCCGAGGCCTTCCATTCTGCCCTCTGGGCCCTCCTCACCAGCCAGAAGGATTTCCTCTTCAACATTCCCAAGGGCCGCTTCCTGATGCTCGGCGCCGTCATGATCCTTCCGCTCGCCGCGGCCGGCATCCGGTGGGCCAGTCCCCGGGGCTCCGGATTCGAGCGGATGGCCACCTTCGCCGCACTGACCACCATCCAACTTGCCTGGCTCGGTGCCAACATCTGGATGGGTTTCGACGGCCTCTTCAGCCCGCGGGCGCTCGTCTCCACCGACCCCGGCTATGGCGCCTTGCCCTTGCTCACCTTCCACTTCTGCGCAGCCCTTTCCATCGGTTACATCGCCGGGTACTTCATCGTCCTGGGAACCATCACGCCCGACAAGCAATGGACCCGGGCGGATCTCGCCGGCGGGTTCATCCACAAGGCCCTGGCGTGGCTCGTGGTCGCCATTTCCGTCGGACTGCCCGCCGCCCTCGCCGTCCGCAACTGGAATCCCATCCAGATCCAGAATGGCCGGATCCTCTCGGACCTCGCCGAAAATCTGGTGGCTCCCCTGCCGAAGACACCGGCCGTGGTCGTGACCGACGACCTGCTCCTCCACGCCCTCGTCGATGCCCAGATCCGCCGCACCCCGAATGCGCCGCACCACCTGCTCATCAACTCGCGCCGTGGCCCGGACGCCAGCTATCGCCGTCACCTTTACAAGACCCAAGGCGCCCAGTGGCCGGACCTGAAACCGTTCGCCGAGGTCCAGGAGAACATTGGGGGCGCGTTCCTGGGCCTGCTCACCAAGGCCGCCCTGACGAAGAGCGCGTTCACGCTCAACCCCTCCACCACCTTCCTCAACGAACCCAACTACCTCGTCCCCGCTGGGGCCATCTTCGCCTTCCGCACCTACGAAGCCGGGCAGGTCGTCACGCCACCCCTCTCCGCCACCGACGCCGCCGCGACCGCCGCCTACTGGTCCGGCCAGAAGGACACCCTGGACCGCGTCGCCCTCGCCTCCGTCGACCGCAAGGCCATCGCTCCCCGTTACGCCGCCGAGTTCTGGGCCCGTGCCGCCAACACCCAAGGCATCGCCTGCCAACGCGGCGGGCACCTCGACCTGGCCTCCCAGATCCTCGCCCTCGCCAAGAAACTCGACCCCGAGAACCCCAACGTCTCCGTCAACCTGGCCGTCAACGACCTGCTCCGGCGCCGCGCTCCCATCGACCCCTCGGTCCGCAAGCCGATCGAATCGTTCGGCGTCTACATCATCGAACAGTTCGGCCCCATCGACGAACCCCGCTTCCTCGAACAACTCGGGAACGTCTGCCTGGAACTCGGCGATCCCCTCGTCCGCGCCGCCGCCAATGCCTTTGGCCGTGCCCGCGAACTCGATCCCCAAAGCCTGGAGGCCGCCATCGGCTACGCGCGGACCTGCGTTTCCGCCAACGAACCCAAGCTCGCCCTCGAAGCCCACACCATCGCCAAGGCCCTCGCCGCACAACGAAAGCCTTCGCTCTCGCAGTACAGCCACCTCACCCGCGTCGAGGCCAACATCCACATGCGGAACCAGGACTTCCCCGCCGCAGAACGCGCGCTGATCCGCGGCCTCCAGGAGTCGCCCGACGATGTCCCCATGATGGACCAACTTTCCTATACTTACCTGCAGACCGACAACGGTGCCAAGGCACTGCCCTTCGTCGACCGACTCCTCAAGGTCCGTCCGGACGACGAAGCCCTGCTGCAACGCCGCGGATACCTCCTTCTGCACCTCGGCAAGCTCGAGGAATCCATTTCCGTCTTCGACCAGATCCTCAGCCGCCATCCCGATGACGCCGGCGCACGCATGAACCGCGCCACCGCCCACCTCGCGGCCAACCGCCCCGAGAAGGCCGCCGACGACTTCAAGGCGATCCTTCGCGAGACTCCCAAGGCCGTCGATGCCCTCGTTGGACTCTCGGAAGCTTCCGCCCGCAGCAAGGACAAGAACGGGGCCATCCGCCACCTCAACGAGGCCATCGCAACGCTTCCGTCCGGCACCACCCTTCACTCCAACCTCACCGCCCGAGTCGCCGCCCTCAAGGCCGCTCCATGATCCAACCGGACGCCACCCGCCGCTGGCGCATCCACCACGTCATCACGCGCCTGATCGTCGGTGGCGCCCAGGAAAACACGATCGCCTCGGTCCTCGGCCTCCGGCAACGCCCGGACTTCGACGTACGCCTCCTGTCCGGCCCCACCACCGGCGCTGAAGGCTCCCTGGAACACCTGTTCAACGAACACCCGGGCGCACTGACCCTCCTCCCACACCTCATCCGAGCGGTCCGTCCCTGGACCGACTGGCTCGCTTACCGCGACCTCGTCCGCTCCTTCCGTCGGGACCGTCCGCACCTCGTCCACACCCACTCGGGCAAGGCCGGCGTCCTCGGAAGGCTTGCCGCCCGGAAGGCCGGCGTCCCGGTCATCCTCCACACCGTCCACGGCCCGTCCTTCGGGCCGTTCCAGGGCCCCGCCGCCAACGCCCTCTTCACCCGGGCCGAGCGCATCGCGGCCCGCGTCACCGACCACTTCGTCGTCGTCGCCAACGCCATGACCCGGCAATACGTCGCCGCCGGCGTCGCCCCCGAATCCCACTTCACCCGCATCTTCAGCGGATTCGACCTCAACCCATTCCTCAACGCCCAACCCGATCCTGTCCTCGCAGCGCACCTCGGCATCCAACCCGGCGACTTCGTCATCGGAAAAATCGCCCGCCTCTTCGAACTCAAGGGACACGACGACCTCTTTCTCGCCGCCCCGGAACTCGTCCGCCGCATCCCGAACCTGAAGATCCTGCTCGTCGGCGACGGGCCCTGGCGTCAGCGCTTCGAAGCCCTCGCCGCCCAACCCGACCTGGCCGGCCGGATCCTCTTTGCCGGCCTTGTGCCCCCTTCCGCCGTTCCGGCGCATCTCGCCCTGATGGACGTCCTCGTCCACCTCTCGCGTCGCGAAGGCCTGGCCCGGGTCCTTCCCCAGGCCCTCGCCGCCGGCAAGCCCATCATCGCCTACGACTGCGACGGCGCCTCTGAAGTCTGCCTGAACAACGAAACCGGTTACCTGCTTGCCCCGGACGACCTCAACGGCCTCGTCAACCGGATCGGCCAACTCGCCGATGCCCCTGAGATCGGCCAGCACCTCGCAGAAACCGGCCGGGCCTTTGTCCGCCAACGTTTCCCCACGGAGCGGATGGTCGATGACCTCGACCTCCTGTGCCGCGACTGGATCCGCCGCAAGAATCTGACCGCCTGAGCCATGATCCGGGGCGCATCGGAAGACTGCGGCTTGAAACTTGAATCTGAAAACTTCGAACTCTGGATCGGCTGGACGTCTCGCCCCACCAGCGGGGCAGTTCGCCCCACGTTCGGCGCGCCTCACCCCACAGGATCCGCGTAGAACCCGGAAACGCTCTAGAACGGCGTTGTTCCCATGACTCGATCCTATTCCACCATTCCGGGCCGTGCCCTTGTTGCCGGCATCATCGCCTTGGCCACCAGCCAGGGAGACATCCTCGCCCAGGGTTGCGTCGCCGTCCGCGGCGCCGGCAACTGCGCCGCCAATCCAGCCGGCATGACCAACATGCTCGATTCAAAGTGGTTCGCCTCCGTCTCCTACCGGTGGCTCCACTCGGATCGGCACTTCGTCGGCGATGTCGAGCAGACCCGGCGCCACGAGATCGGAAACCAGGTCGTCAATGACTCCCACTTCATCGACCTCGGACTCAGCTACTCCTTCACCCCCCGCTACTCGGCCAGCCTGGCGCTGCCGTTCGTCCACCACGACCGCTCTTCCTGGTACGAACACACCCGCACGAACCGTCACCACAGCCAGTCCGGCGGCCTCGGCGACGCGCGACTCACCTTCAGCACCTGGATCCTCGACCCCGCCAAACTCCCCAGCGGCAACCTCCAGGTCGGCCTGGGCGTCAAGGCTCCCACCGGCGATTACTCGGCCACCGACACCTTCAACACCGTCAACGGCCCCGTCATTGGCTACGTTGACCAGTCGATCCAACCCGGTGATGGCGGCTGGGGAATGACCCTGGAACTGAACGGATACCAGACCATCACCCATGGCCTGTATGCCTACGGCCAAGCCTTCTATCTCGCCAATCCCCGCGACGTGAACGGCACGCCCACCAAGTCTGGCAACTCCCGCGGCAACCCCTACGAACAGATCACCTCGGTTCCCGACCAATACCTGGTCCGCGGCGGCCTCGGCTACGCCATCCCCTGGGTCAAGAATCTCACCCTGACGCTCGGCGGCCGGATCGAAGGCGTCCCCGTCGAGGACCTCATCGGAAGCGAGAACGGATTCCGCCGCCCCGGATTCTCGGTCGCCATCGAACCCGGCATCTCCTGGATGCCCGGCCACTGGACCTTCTCGCTCTCGACTCCCGTCATGCTCTACGCCAACCGCCAGCGCAGTGTCGCCGACGAACGCTGGACCAATGACACCGGAGTGTTCCGCCATGGCGACGCTGCCTTCGCCAGCTTCCTGATCTCATTCAGCGCCTCGCGCACGTTCTGAGACCCAGGCCACCTTCTTCCACTCCTGAGCAAAGCACGGCCGTCGGGGATTTCTCCCCGGCGGCCGTCGCTGTTTGGGCGGCGTCCACTTCGTCCCTGAACCCAAATCAGCATTTGATCTGACCCACCCGATTTTGCTACCCCCTCAAGACCCTTGGGAGGGGGCAACACCCCATAAGTTCCCTCCTATCAGCAAGTAAGTACGAAATTAAGTAGGCAAGCACCCCTCAGATGAAGACTCATTCACTCAGTGGATGGTGTGCGCTCTTGTCTTGCATGGTGCTCCTCGCCATGCCGGCTCGTGCCACGCGGGTCGTCGGTCCTGAAGCTGGAAACTTCCCAAAACTCCGCCTGAAGCGCGTCCAGCGCGGGCAGGATGCCATCGGCGCACTGGGCACCCAACTTCCCCGCGTCGCCGGGGCTTACGGCCTCCAGCCTCACGAACTCCGACTCAAGCTCTCCGTCGATCCAAGCATCGCCCTCGATCAGGAAGGCCGACTCCTCTTCACCTGCGAAGGACCCGTCGCCGCCACCACCGCCCCCAAGCTCAGCAATCGCATCCTGGCAGCACCCATTGCTGACACCTTTTTGCTCCACAGCCGTCCCGGCGCCACCAAGGTCATCTACCTCGACTTCGATGGCCACACCACCACGGCCACCCCGTGGAACTCCGGCTTTACCCTCGGTACGGACATCAACACCCCAGTCTTCAGCACGGACGCTGACCCCGTCCTCTCCGATGCAGAACTGGCTGTGATCCAGAGCATCTGGCAACGCGTCGCCGAGGATTACGCTCCATTCGACGTCGACGTCACCACCGAGGACCCCGGGGCCGAAGCCCTCCGCCGCACCGCGGCCACCGACGCCAGCTATGGCGTCCGGATCTGCATCGGTGGCAGTTCCCTCGACTGGTACGGATCCGGCGTCGGCGGCGTCGCCTACGTTGGATCCTTCACCTGGAACACCGACTCACCGGCCTTCGTCTTCCCGACCCAACTCGGCGCTGGCAATGACAAGTACGTCGCCGAAGCCGCCAGCCACGAAGCCGGCCACACCCTCGGACTCTCCCACGACGGAACCCTCGCCACCGCCACCACCGCCGCGACCGCCTACTATACGGGTCACGGCACCGGCGTAACCGGATGGGCTCCCATCATGGGCGTCGGCTACTACAAGTCCGTCACCCAGTGGAGCAAAGGCGAGTACGCCAATGCCAACAACACCGAGGATGACCTCGCCATCATCAACTCGTACCTCGGCTTCCGCGCCGACGACCATGGCGACAATGCCGCCACGGCCACCTACCAACCCGCCGGCCCCTCGTTCACCAGCGCCGGGATCATCTCCCAGGCCTCGGACGTCGACGTGTTCGCCTTCACGACCCGCGCGGGCCCGGTAACCCTCGCGATCAACCCGGACGACCGCTCCCCCAACCTCGACGTCTCCCTGGAACTGCGGAACGCGGCCGGAACCCTGCTCTTCAGTTCCACCCCCACCAACACCGTCTCCGCCTCGCTGTCCAACAACCTCGCCGCCGGCACCTACTTTGTTCATGTCCGCGGCGCCGCCCTCGGCACCCCCTCCACCGGCTATTCCACCTACGGTTCCGCCGGAAGCTACGTCCTCTCGGGGACCGTCGTGGATCCTTTCGGCACCGTGGCCCCGGTCTCCGTCATCTCGGCAACGCCGACCACGGGTTCCACACCCCTGATCGTTTCCTTCAACGGCACCGGCTCCTTCGACCCGGACGGCTCCATCGTCCGCTACGCCTGGAATTTCGGGGACAATACGACCGGTGCGGGCCCGACGATCTCGAAGACCTACAATGTCATCGGCAATTACACCGCCGCACTGACCGTAACGGATGACTCCGGCCTCACCGCCACCACCTCGGTTCCCATCCAGGTGGTCGCCCCCAACCTCCCACCGATCGCTGTCCTCTCGACGAGTGCCACGACCGGCTTTACCCCGCTCGCCATCTCCTTCAGCGGTGCCAGTTCCTCGGATCCGGACGGAACGATCGCTTCCTATGCCTGGACCTTCGGGGATGGCACCACCAGCGCGGCCGCCACGGTCTCCAAGACCTACAGCGCCGCCGGAACCTACAACGTCACGCTGACGGTCACCGACAACCGGGGTGCCAAGACTTCGAGGTCCACCACCATCATCGTCACCACGAATCCGGCGACCGTTGTCCGGGTCGGCTCGATCGTTCTGAGCCGGTCGACCACGACCCGCGGCACCACGGTCAGCGCCACCGTTCGGGTCACCAACCTCAATGGCACTCCGGTCTCCAACGTTTCCGTCAACGGCCGCTGGAGCGGCCTCGTGACTGGAACGGTTTCCGGCGTCACCAGCACGGCCGGCACGATCACCCTGACTTCTCCGCGGTTCACAACGACGGGTATCGTCACCTTCTCGATCGCTGGACTCAGCCGCACGGGCTACACGTACGACGCTACCAAGAACATTATTTCCAGCGCCTCCCTCACCCGGTAGCGGCCAGGTGCAATCCGGCAAAGCCCAGCCCTGACGGCGCAGCTCACTTCGCCGTCAGGACCGGCACCGCCCGGTGCAGCACCCGGACCTGCATCGGGGTCTCCCCCACAACGTCCCCATCCAAAGCCACCGCCTGCGGGACGTCGGATTCCACCGCCATCCAACCCGAGCGGAAGTAGTCCACCCGCGGATGCCGGATGTGCGTGCCCTGGGTCAACCGGATGAACTGCCGGGCAATCGCGACCTTCCCCAAGGCGCGGATCAGGCTCACTTCCAGGAGCCCATCCGTCAGGTCCGCGTCCGGAGCAATCCGCATCCCCCCACCCCCGGCATGCGGGGCATTGGCGGCCAGCGCGACGACCAGTGACTCCTCGCACAAAGCCTTTTCCGTCCTCACCCGCAGCCCCACCGGTTGCCAATTCGCCAACGCACGGAAAAAGCCGACCGAATAACTCAACTGCGGCCCGAACCACCGCTTCACCGTCGGCGTCGTGTACCGCAGGATGTCGCTCGCGAAACCCACCGCCGCGAACAGGAATCCGTGCCGGACGATCTCTCGTCCGTCCTTCCAGCACCGGACCTCCAGGACATCCATCCGCCTCGATCCCGTTCCTTCGGCTTCGCCCGTTCGTCCCAACCCTTCCAGGGCCCGGAACAAGTCTTCCTCCCGGAACAAACCCACGTGCCGCGCCACGTCATTTCCTGTCCCGAAGGACACGGGCGCCACGCCCCGCACCCGCCCACCACCCGCCGTCAGGAATCCTCCCACTACCTCGCAAAACGTCCCGTCCCCACCCACCGCCAGCAACACGTCGGACTCCGCCGCCAACTCCCGTCCCAACTCGATCCCTCCACCCGGCCCCGCCGTCGGCTCAACCCGCAATCGATGGCCCGCCGCAACCAACCGTTCCGTGAACTGACTCAGGCGGGCCGACTGATCCCGACCGGCCTTCGCCTTCGGGTTGACGACCACGCCCAGTGAAAGGGATTTCGACATAGCTGGCTCCGTGTCAGCCCCTACGAAGTCACGATGCGGATGGAAGGGGAAGTCTTGAAACCCGAAACCCCGCAGCGTCTCGCGATGACCCTCGCCCCACCTCACGCTCAGCAAGTTGGGTGGGGCGAGACTCGAGCCGGTCCGGAGTTCGAAGTTTTCAGATTCAAGTTTGAAGCGGCCGCCGGCCTTGAAACTTGAATCTTGAAACTTGGGACTCCAACGCGTCTCGCGAAGACCCTCGTCCCACCGCTCGATGGCCCACCCTCGAACGGGTGCAGTACCAACATCCGCCCTGCTTCCGCCAACCCAAGCCGAGCCCCCTGCCCCTCCCCGAACTAGCCTGCCCCCGGAGCCCAGAGATTCGTCAACTCACCGACACGCAATCACCGCTGGGTTCCCAACGAAAGGCCTCCCATGATCAGCTTACTCGAACACCCCCTCCTCAGCGAGTTCCCGGAACACCGTGACGTCATCGTCCAACTCAAGACCAGCGACGCCCACTTCCGACGCCTCTACGAGGAATATCACGAGGTCGACAAGCATATCGTCCGGATCGAAGAGCAGATCGAACCCGCTACGGACGCCTTCACCGAGGGCCTCAAGGTCAAACGCCTCCACCTGAAGGACGACCTGCTCCGGGCCATCCTGACCTGACCCAAGCTCACACAACACCGTGGCCTCTTCCGGAGGCCACAGCCGTTTTTCACCCGTCGCCCCAACCTTGGGGGTTTGACTTCCGGATCGAGATCCGTCTCCGACGAATCCCCTCTCATTGCGCCACTCGCCAACCTCCTTCTCCCACGACATCGTCCCGCCCCATGCAAGACGAGGCGCGCCTCCCCCTCTGCGCCCCAGCGCGCCTGCGGGAGACCGCCCCTTCTCCGCATCTCCGCGTACCCCCCTCCTGACCCCGGAACCGACCGATCGGCAAGATTTCCGATTGCGGAAGCCATTGGCGGGCACAAACGTCCTCGGGCGGCTCAACAGAGCCCGAAGCCGATGACCGACCGTACCCACCGCCCTTCTCCTCGCCGACTTCAGGCCGGCCTCCTCGTGGCCGCCGCCTTGGCCCTGAGCGCGTGCAAGCCCTCCCAGCCTGCCGCCTCACCCAAGCCTCCGACGCCCCCGGTCGCCGTCCGGATGACACCCGCCACCGAACGCCCCATCCCACGCTTCATCCGCGTCACCGGACAACTCCTCGGATACCAGGATGCCCTCGTCGCCGCCGACCTCGGCGGCAAGGTCTCCGAAACCCGCGTCGAACGGGGCTCGAAGGTGTCCAAAGGCGACGTCCTCGTGCAGATCGACAACCGCGGTCCCACCCTCTCCCTGCAGGAGGCCGAAGCTTCCCTCGCCCTCGCCCAGGCCCGGCTCGCACTCGCCCGCAGCGACGTCGAGCGGAACGCCCCGCTCGTCCAGACGCGCGCCGTTGCCGAAGCCGACTTCCGCCGCTTCGAGGCCGATCTCGCCATCCGCGAAGCCGAGCTCGCCGGTGCCCGCTCCCGACGCGACCAGGCCCTCAAGAACCTCGACGACTGCACCACGCGCGCGCCCTTCAGCGGCGTGGTGGTCGAACGCTTCGTCCAACCCGGCGAATACGTCCGCGCCGATTCGCGCATCGTTCGCCTCGTCGAACTCGCACGCATCCGGCTCGTCCTGAACGTCCCCGAACCCCTCTCCGGCGGCATCCAGCCCGGACAGGCCGTCGACTTCCAGACCGCGGCCTTTCCGGGCCAATCCTTCGCCGGCGAAGTCCGCTTCGTGAGCTCCGCCGTCCGCGAAGCCACCCGCGACCTCCAGATCGAAGCCGAAGTTGCCAATGCGGATGAACGCCTCCGTCCCGGTTTCTTCGCCGAGGCCCGCATCCGCACCGGCGACCAGAAGGCCACGACCATTCCCGCCTCGGCCCTCCGCACCGAGGGCAACCGCCGCAGCGTGTTCCTCGTCGAGGGCAACACCCTCGTGGAACGCCTCGTCGAGGTCGGCGACGCGATCGAAGGCTGGGTCGAGATCCGACGCGGCCTGACCAACGGCACCCCCGTGGTCAATCCGGCCGAACCCCGTCTCGCCGACGGTCTCCCGGCACAGGTCACGCAGCCCTGATCCCCACAAGTCATGCAATGGCTCGCTGAACTGTCCGTCCGCCGCCCCGTGCTCGCCAGCGTGGCGGTCCTGATTTTTCTGGTGGTCGGCATCTACGGCTATTCCCACCTCGAGGTCGACCGCTTCCCCAAGATTGATTTCCCCACCGTCGCCGTCACCACCCGCCTCAACGGCGCCACGCCGCGCGAGATCGAGACCGAGATCACCGACAAGATCGAGGAAGCCGTCAACACGGTCAGCGGCATCGACGAGGTCCACTCGACCTCCAGCGATGGCGTCTCCCAGGTGCTGGTCACCTTCCTGCTCGAGAAAAATGTCGACGTCGCCGCCCAGGAGGTCCGCGACCGCGTCAACCAGATCCTCGCCGACCTCCCCGAAGCCGCCGATCCCCCCGTCGTCGAGAAGCTCGATCCCGACGCCGCCCCAATCCTCAACCTGGCCCTCGTCGCCGATCGCCCCGTCCGTGAACTCACCGAGTACGCCGACAAGGTCCTGCGACGCCAACTGGAGTCCGTCCCCGGAGTCGGACAGGTCCGCGTCCTCGGCGGACGCAAGCGCCAGATCAACGTCCGCCTGGATCCCGTCCGACTCCACGCCTTCGGCCTCACTGCGCCCGACGTCCAGCGCGCGCTCCGTTCCCAGAATGTCCAGATTCCCGCCGGGATGGTGAGGGGCACCGGCACCGAAGCCGGCCTGCGCGTCCTCGGCAAGGCGGGCTCCATCCCGGAACTCGCCGACCTGGTCCTCCGCGAACGCGACGGCGCCCTCGTCCGCCTCCGCGACGTCGCCCAGGTCGAGGACGGCGAACAGGAACCCCAGACCGGCGCCCGCCGCAACGGCATCCCCACCCTCCTGCTTTCGATCCGGAAGCAGTCCGGCGCGAACACCATCGCCGTGGTCGATGCCGTCAACGAACGCCTCGCCGAGAACCGCCCGCTCCTGCCCCGCGGATACGAGGTTGCCATCGCCCGCGACAACTCCCGCGTCATCCGAACCAGCGTGGGTGCCGTGAAGGAACACCTCGTCCTCGGCGCCGGCTTCGCCGCCCTCGTGGTGCTCCTCTTCCTCGGCAACAGCCGCGCCACGCTCATCGCCGCCCTCGCCATCCCCACCTCGATCATCGCCGCCTTCGGCGTCATGTGGGCCGAGAACCTCACCATCAACCAGATCAGCCTCGTCGCCCTCGCCCTCGCCGTCGGCATCGTCATCGACGACGCGATCATCGTCGTCGAAAACATCTTCCGACACATCGAGGAGAAGGGTGCCAGCGCCTTCGACGCCGCCATCCTCGGCACCCGCGAGATCGGGCTGGCCGTCATGGCCACCACCCTCTCGCTCCTCGCCGTCTTCATCCCGATCGCCTTCCTGAGCGGCATCGTCGGCATGTTCCTCAAGAGCTTCGGCCTCACCATGGCCTTCGCCATTGCCGTCTCGCTCCTCGTCAGCTTCACGCTCACCCCCGCCCTGGCCGCCCGGCTCTTTGCCAACCACGAGAAGCCAGGCCCGATCGACCGCGCCCTCGAACACACCGTCAACACCGTGTACCGCCCCATCGAAGGCGCCTACATGGTCCTCCTCCGACTGTCGCTCCGCCACCGCTGGGCCGTTGTTCTCGCCTGCGTCCTCGTCTTCGCCTCCGTCCCGAGCCTGATGAAGGTCGTGAAGAAGGACTTCCTGCCTCCGGTCGAGGAAGCCGAATTCGTCGTCAACCTCCGTGCCCCCGAAGGTTCCACCCTCGCCGCCACCGATCTCCTTGCTGAACGCGTGGCCCGCGAGATCCGCCAACTGACCGGCGTCGAGTCAACCCTCCTGACCATCGGCGACAACGAACAGCGCACCGCCAACCTCGCCGGCATCTACGTCCGCCTCGTGCCCCCCGATCAACGCGCCGATCCCCAGGAGAAGCTCATGGAACGGGTCCGCAACGAGATCGTCCCCCGCTTCCCCGAGGAATGGCGCATCACCGTCCTCCCCGTCCCCGCCTTCAACACCGGCATGTCCTCCGCCAACGTCCAGTACTTCATCGCCGGCCCCGACCTCGACCGCCTCACCGCGGCCACGGCCACCGTCCTGGCGGACGCGAAGAAGATCCCCGGCATCCGCGACCTCGATTCCTCCCTGATCGCCGGCAAACCCGAGATCGTCGCCCGCGTCGACCGCAGCAAGGCCGGTCAGCTCGGTGTCCCGATCTCCGATCTTTCCACCACCCTCCGCCTGCTCGTCGGCGGTCTCGATGTCTCGACCTATGACGAAGGCGGCGAGCAGTACGACATCCACCTGCGCGCCCTCGAACCCTATCGCAATCGCGCCGAGGCCCTCCCCCTGCTCTCCGTCCCGTCCGCCCGGACCGGTCCCGTGCCCCTCGGAAATCTGGTGACGTTCGAATCCGCCGACGGCCCCTCGCAGATCAACCGGCTCAACCGCCGACGTCAGGTGATGATCACCGCCAACAACGCCCCCGGATACGGCGAGACCCAGATCCTCGAAGGCATCGAGGCGGCCGTGAAGAAGCTCAACCTGCCCTCCGATTACCTCTCCGGCGCCGCCGGCCGCACCAAGGAAATGAACCGGGCCCAGAAGGCCTTCCTGACCGCCTTCCTCATGGCGTTCATCTTCATGTACCTGATCCTCGCCGCGCAGTTCGAAAGCTGGCTCCACCCCGCCACCATCCTCCTCGCGCTCCCGCTCACCCTGCCCTTCGCCATCCTCTCGCTCATCCTCTTCGGTCAATCGATCAACATCTTCTCCATGCTCGGCATCCTCGTGCTGTTCGGAATGGTGAAGAAGAATGGCATCCTCCAGATCGACCACACCAACCAACTCCGCTCCCACGGCCTCGAACGCAACGAAGCCGTCCTCCGCGCCAATCGCGAACGCCTCCGTCCCATCCTCATGACCACCCTCGCCTTCGTCGCCGGCATGATCCCCATGATGCTCGCGAAGGGCGTCGGTGCCGCCTACAACAACGCCACCGCCGGCGTCATCCTCGGCGGCCAACTGTTCTCCCTCCTCCTCACCCTCCTCGCCACCCCCGTCTTCTACACGCTCTTCGACGACCTCATCCGGAGATTCCAACGACCCCGGGCAGAGATTTCGGGATAGGAACTGAGTTATGGGTATCCACAGATTACACAGATTACACGGATTCCCGGAAGCCGACGTGGGGAGTGTGGCGCCGTGTCGGGGACCCGGCACCGCACGCTTCATTCCACGCGCCTTCCTTCGGCCACCCCACGTGAGATCTGCGGACCCGCACCCGCTCCACAATCTGTGAAATCTGTGAAATCTGTGGCCCCACGCCCTCTCCACCATCTGTGTAATCTGTGAAATCTGTGGACCGCCCAACCTCCCTGTCATCCGTGCACCTCCTGCGCATCGGTGGATGTGCGCTGCTGCTCTCGCTCGCCTCATGCGTCTCGCCGATCGGCCGGGACCATCAACCGCCGGACGTCTCGGCCATCACCCCGGGCTCCTATACGTGGCAACCGGCCCAACCCGTCGACCACCTGCCCAAGGGCGAATGGTGGAAGGCCTTCAACGATCCGGAACTCGACGCCCTCGAAACCCGCGCCCGCGCCGGAAGCCCGACCGTCCAGGCCGCTGTCGCCCGCGTCGAACAGGGCCGCGCCCGCGCCCGCGCCTCCAAGGTCGACTTCTTTCCCGACATCCGGTTCCACCCCGCCTTCGACCGCCAACGCACCTCGGGCAACCTGCCCACCCCAGTCCCCGTCAGCATCCCGGCCGCCCAGATCAACAGCTTCTCCGTCCCGCTCGACCTCAGCTATGAGATCGACCTGTGGGGCAAGGTCCGGCGCACCGTCGAATCCGCCCGCAACACCGCCGCCGCCAGCGCCGCCGACTACAACCAGGTCCTCCTCACCCTGAGCGCCGACGTCGCCGCCCAGCATTTCACCCGACGCGCCCTCGACACCGAGATTGCCGCCCTTCGACGCACCCTCGCGCTCCGCGAAGGCCAACTCCGACTCCTCGAACAACGTGCCGCCGCCGGTACCATCGCCCAGACCGACGTCTTCCGCGCCCGCACCGAACTCTCCAACACCCGCTCCGATCTCGCCGACGCCATCCGCCTCCGCGAAGAAGCAGCCGCCGCACTCGCCCTCCTCTGTGGCGAACCCGCCGGTCGACTCCCGCTGACCGAAAGCCCTCTCGGCACCAACGCGCCCCCGACGGTTCCTCCTGGCCTTCCCGCGCAACTCCTCGAACGACGTCCCGACATCGCCGCCGCCGAGCGACTCGTCGCCGCCCGCAACGCCGACATCGGCGTCGCCAAGGCCGCGTACTTCCCCAGCCTCCGCCTCACCGGCAACGCCGGATTCCTCAGCAGCGACGTCGACTCCCTGTTCTCCGTCGACAGCCGCACCTGGTCCATCGGTCCGTCCCTGACGCTTCCGGTCACGGGTTACGCCGTGATCGGCGCACGGGTCCGCAACGCCCGGGCCGCCCACGCCGAAGCCACCGCGCAGTATCGTCAGGCCGTCCTCGGGGCCATCCGCGACGTCGAGACCTCGCTCGCCCAGGTCCGATACCGCGCCGAGCAGTCAGCCGCCCTCGCCGAATCCCTCGCCTCCGCCCGTCAGGCGGAGGACCTCATCCGACAACGCTACGACCGTGGCCTCGTCAGCCAGGTCGAACTCCTCGACGCCGAGCGCACCCGCCTGCTCGTCGAACTCCGCCACGCCCAGATCCTCGCCCAGCAACACATCGCCTCCGTCCGACTCATCAAGTCCCTCGGCGGCGCGTGGTGAGGCGGACTCGCGCCCCAACAGGGCAAACAGCGAAAGCCAATACGGGGTGGAACCCCACTCAACGCGCCGCCTTCGGGTCCGGCGGGAACTCGGCAGCGGCCGAGTTCCAATCGAGGCGGGCGCCCGAATCGTTCTGCATGCTGCCAGCCGGTATCGAGTAGTCACCGCTGAGGATGGTCTCCGTTCCGGGCAGCGGGAGATCGAACGTCGATCCATCCGGCAGGAGCTCTTCCAGCGGCAGCTTGAAGGTCGGGGGATGATCCACGTCACCCGGGATGGCTGGCACGAGCGGAAACGAGAAGCTGCCGCCAGCACAGGGTTCGAACCGGACCTTCATTGGACTGGCGTCGGGGTCGAAGAGCCCGAAGGCAAACCCCAGGGCCACGACGCGGTCGATGGTATTGACGGAAAGCATGACGAGCGAGTGGGCAGGGTTGGTAACCTCCTCGTTGAACCCCCTCACCTTCCATTCGCCGCTGCCTTCCCAGAAGATGCGCTCGGAGCCTTTGCTGCACGGAAAGGTATCGATTCCCTTGGCCTCGAGAAAGACCACGGAATCCTTGGCAGCCTGCGCGGACCGGGTCGGCCGGATGAAGACCTGACCCGGCACCCTGCGGTACTCTCCCACGTCCGCCCGGAAGATGAGGCTCACGGTGCCGTCGACCCGATGCGCCGAATCCTGTTCGGTGTACCGGTAGGTTCCGGTCAGGGTCCAGCGGGTGAGCCGACGGACGTTGCTGCGATGTTCGCGTACGAGGACCTGGACATCCCCCGCGGATCCGCCCCCGCTCCGTGCCAGATGGCAGATGATCTTGCGCGACTCCCAGACACGGACGACGGCCTCGACCCCGCCCACCAGTACCTTGCGCTGGCCTGCGGGCGGGCTTCCAAACAGACCAACCACGTGAAGTTCATCCGTGGACTCGCTCACGAGCACGTATTCGATGGACGGCGCGAAGACACCGAAGCGTTCGTCACCGGGCGTCCCCTCGTAGATCAAGTCGGTCGTGGTCGGGTTGCCCCGGGAATCGGTGGTGGGGTGGCGGTGCAACCCGCGGCTCCTCAACTCAACCCAGGCATTGTCGTAGTCGAAGGGACGCTGCGGGGTCGCCGGAGGCAGGATCTGGTTCGCTCCCAGCATCCGGTCCCAGACAAAGGGCGTCGCTGCCAGAACCGCATTCCCATTCACGTCCTCCGTCCAACCGGAAACCATCTCCGCACCGACGGCGCGAAAGGCGTCCCGAAGCGGCCGGGCGTCTGACGAACCACTCCGACAGACCGCAAGCCAGACGCTCGCATGGTTCTCAGCCGGGAACCGCACGTTGGCCCGCACCCATGCCGCCGTCACACAGAAGTGCCATTCGTTGTTTGGTGACTGAACACCTCCGGTACCCATCGTGTACGAAGCCGGCGCCAACGCGACGGCCATCCTGCCCGCCTTCAAATCCGAGACGAATTCGTCGTGCCGATAACTGACATCGGTCTTCGCCGGATCGATCTTCGTCCCGGTCCACAGCCCATAATCCTGATAGTACAGGATCTTGCCCTGCGCATTGCGCGAGGGCTTCCCATCGTTCCCGAACAACGGCACCAGGACCACTCCGCCATGCGTGTTCAGGAAGTAGGCCGACTCGGAGTGAACACCCTTCATCGACGCCAGGGCGCCGTCGTCGGTGGTGGTCTGATAGCCATTGGCACGGAGCAACCCACCAAGACGAGGCGCCGCGAGGACAAATCCTGAACCCACTGCGACTGAGAAGCGCGCCGGAGATCCACCCGGGGTCGCGGTCCCCTGCGGTTCGGCAAGGCGCTCGGTTGAAATCAGGCTGGCCGGGTCCGCTCCTCGATTGTTCCAGAGACACAGCGGAATTCCGTCCCGGGTTAAAGCCCAGACGCCGTCCGGTGATTCGCCAGCGGAATCGATGTCCGGACGTGCCTGGAGGAAGGTGAGCACCTCGCTTCGCCACCGGGACGGGTTGTCGCGGGGCACCGCGTTTACGAAGTCGCCGACCGCCTTCAAGGTGGCACGCATCGCAGCCTCATCCGCATTCGTCCCTCCGCCATTGGCGAAAGTCCGGAAGAAACGTTGCGAGGCGACCGGGTTGATCAGCACCGAGTTGGTCGACGCCGGATCACCCATGTTCGTCCATGGCCCCACCGGGGAGTCCGATTCCTGGAGCTGCAACGGACCGGGGGCGTTGGTCCAGCCCAGGCGGACCTGAACGCCCTCACGCACCAACGGACCGAGGTCCGTCGCGGAGAGCCTGGCTCCGATGCCAAGCATGCAGACGGCGACAACCGGACCGAAGAACCCCACCCAGGCCCGGAAGACGGCGGATCGGCGACGGGAGCGAAGATCCAACTGCGTGCGGTTCGGTTCCATTATTGACCCTATCCAACGCCAATCGGTTGCCTGTGTCCAACGGGGTTTCCCTACAGACACCCTATTTGCCCTCCCGGGTCGTTCACGGGGCCTTGCACCGATCCACCAACGCAGACCCGAGGGGTGCCACAAGGTTCCGCTCCGCGGCACCTTGGGCTGTCGCCGTGCGCCGCGTTGCGGCGAGGGTGGGCGCGGGATGCATGTCCAGGGGATGCGTCCCCACAGGCGCAACCGCTAACTGCAGGCGCCAAAACCCTCGACGACAACGCATCGCTCACCACCTTCGCTCACGCACCAACGGACCCGGTTGCGTCGGACAAAGCGCCGCCGGCTTCGCGGCAGATAAATACCCAACATTAGCAGCTAGAAACCGATCAGGGATTAACTGGAATTAGGAGTATGAGCCGTCCCCCAAGACGATTTACCCGGAATAAAGGCCAAATCTCCCTGATGTCCATGGCTTTGAGCATTGCCATTGCCACCCAGGTAGCGGCTCAGGGCTGGCAGCGGGTCGTTCAACTGAATGATGTTGCCGGTTCAGCCATCGGCGCCGGCTCGGGCGATACGCTGTACGCCGCATTGGTCCCCGGTCAGGTCTTCCGCTCCACCGACAACGGCCTCACCTGGACCGCCATCAACAATGGGCTTGTGGACAACTCGGGCCGCATGCTTCTACCCAAGGCATTCGTACTCACTCCCACCGGTCGCGTCCTCCGCGGCGGTGACAATGCCTCCTGGAATAACCGCGTCGGCTCACCCCTTTTCTTCTCCGACAACCAAGGCGACTCGTGGACCGAGGTACCCCTGCCATTCGGATCCACCCCACGCAACCCGGCAGGCATTGGCATCAGTGATCTCGTGCTGCATCAGGGCGCCCTCTATTTCTCGGACCTGCTTTCCGAAGGTGTGTGGAAAAGCACCGACAACGGACTCACGTGGAACGTCGCGGGGGCGCAACTCCCCACGGCTCGCTTCGTCACCAACACCAAGGTCTACTATGCGGTGGCCAGCGCGGGCGAAGCCCTGCTGACCATCCAGCCTTACAGGGGCGTCTTCCGTTCCACCGATGGCGGGACCAACTGGACCGAGTCGATCAACGGCATCCCCGGCGTCGTCGACAGCCCCATCGTCGGCGGGCGTACCTGGAACGGAACGGATGTCACCGGCCTTCCGGACGGCACTGCCTTTGCCGTGTCCGACGGCCGACTCTACCGCAGCCGCAACGGCGGCGCCTCGTGGACCGAGGTTGGATCAGGAATCCTCCAAAGCCCAAATCCCTTCGTGCCCTCGGTGGTCCAACCCTCCGCCAGGAAGGTGGAGGTGCTCGGCGACCGGGTATTCGTGACGACGACCGATACGAATCCCCGCTTCTTCGAAGGAACGGCCCTGGGGGATTCCTGGACCGAGTTGCCCCGGATCGAGGGCAACAACACGACCGCCAGCATTCTCGCCCAGTCCTTCTAAGCCCACAACGGCGCGCTCTATTTCGCCGGCGACAAGGGTGTCCACCGACTTCACCTCGCCACGGTCAACCGCACCAACCTCCTGCCCGTTGCCACGGGCTTGCCGACGGCGCCGTTCTACGCGAACACCGGATCCCGCCTCTCGATCCCCGCCTCCGTTCAAGGCACGGCCCCCTTCACCTTCCAATGGCAACTCAATGGCTCGCCCATCCCGGGACAAACCTCGGCCACCCTCGATTTCACTCCCACCACCACCAATGACGCCGGCAACCTCAGTCTGGTGGTCGCCAATGCCGCCGGCCAAGCCACCTTCCTTTTCGGTCGCCTGATTGTCGCCCCGGTTGGCCCCGGCCAACCCGACCTGTCCTATCGCCCGCAATCTCCGGGAACCGTCCAGGCCATGGCCATCGACCGCGACGGCTCGGTCCTCTACGGCGGTCCGTTCTTCTCCCAACTCGAGACCTATGCGGGCGTCCGCAAGACCTTGGTCGACGGGACCGTGGACTCCAGTTTCATCACCGGGGCGGTCATCGGATCCGGATCCGGCCCCGGGTTGTCCCAGGGTACCCCACGGGCGTTGCTGCCCCTGGGCAACGGGTCCGTGCTGGTTGGCGCCGCGGACACTTCGGCCAATGCGCGCTATTACCGCCGCCTGCTCGCGGACGGTTCGCAGGACACGTCGTGGCCCTGGCCGCAGGAAATCGCAGGCGGGCCGCGCAAGATCGCCCAACTTCCCGACGGCAAATTCCTCATGGCCGGCGGCAGCACGGGCGGCATCCACCGATTGAATGCGGACGGTTCCTTCGACAATACGTTCCTCGGCCCCACCAGCATCGGCTCCTTCCAAAGCGACTACGTGTCCGACTTCGCTGTGATGCCAGACGGCGGCATCCTCATCGTGGGTAAGTTCACCCTCGTTGATGGAGAAACCAGGAGAAGCATCGCCCGATTGCACCCCTCCGGCGCGTTGGACACCGGGTGGATCCCCGCCTCCATTAGTGACTCCGTGTTCAGCGTCGCCATCCAGACCGACGGACGGATCCTTCTTGGCGGCAACTTCACAACCGTCGGAAACCAACCCTATCGAGCCCTCGCGCGACTCAACGCCGACGGCACGCTCGACGCCTCCGTGGGTCCGATCCTTCCCAATGGGTCGGTCGTCAACACGCTGGAAACCCAACCCGACGGCAAGGTTTGGGTCGGTGGACAATTTGCTGGGGTTCAGGGACGCAACCACCTGATCCGGATCAATGCCAATGGAACGGTGGACACCAATGCCCCAAACCCGGGTTTACCGGCCGCCCTTGCTTCCTCCATCAACCTACTGCGATTCACCACGGACGGACGCTTGTGGATCGGAGGTGGCAACCTCCCCATCGCCGGCCAGACCAGCGCCAACCTCGCACGCTTCTTCACCGATTGGACCGGTCCCACGATCGGGTACGCTGGAGTCGATCAGTCCCCGGACGTCGGGACGTCGATCACCCTCCGCGGAACCACTTCAGGTTCCTTCAATACCGTTCAATGGCGGTTTCAGGGCAATCCCGTCCCCGGAGCGACCGGACTGGAACTCCCGCTGGCCAACCTGACGACGGCCGCCTCCGGCCTCTATGATCTCGTGGTGGCATCCGCTGGTGGTGCCCACACCAGCGCTCCCGTCAGCGTGCGCGTGCGCGGCCCGGTGGTGATCGACCAACCTCCCCTTCCCAGGGTGGTCGCCCTCTCCAATGCCGCCAACTTCTCCGTCACCGCCTTTGGCAAACTTCCGCTGTCCTACCAATGGTTCCGGGACGGCGTCGCCGTACCAAACGCCACCGGACGAACCCTCTCGCTCACCAACCTGAGCCTCTCCGCCTCCGCCGACTATTCGGTCCGGGTGACCGCCGGCGACGGTTCCTCCGCTGAAGGCGGGCCCGCCTATCTCGCCGTGGTCCCCGCTCCGGGCTCAACCAACGCCAGCTTCCGCCCCGCCCTTTCCACCACCACCACCTTCACCACCTTCCGGGACATCGCCTTCCTACCCAATGGCCAGGCAATCGTCGGCGGCAACTTCTCGACCACCGGAACCGGTGGCCCCAACGCCTTCCTCACCCGGTTGAACACCGATGGAACCGTAGACTCCACCTTCCAGTTCAACGCCGCCGGGATTTCCGACTTCGGAGCCGTGGAACGGCAGCCAGACGGACGCTTGGTCGTCCTGCTGCGCCTCTCCACCGCACCCTCTCCCTTTATCATCCGACGATTGCTGGCCGACGGCTCCGTTGATTCGGGATTCGTTGAAACCGAGGTGTTCTATGGCAGCGACCTCCGCCTCCATCCCGATGGCGGCGTGCTCGTCGTGGGCAGTAGTGGAATCGAACGCCGGAACGGCGATGGCTCGGTGGACGCCGGTTTCAAACAACGCGCTACGATGAACGGACAGGCGCTTTCGGTGGATGTGGATCCGTCGGGCCGGATCTATGTCGCCGGTTTTTTCTCCACCGTGGGCGGGGTTCAACGACCCGGGCTCGCTCGCCTTCTGGCGAATGGCACCGTTGATTCCGCCTTCGTTCCCACCCAGGTCCTCTCGAGCACCCGCGTTGTGACCGCCCTGCCCGATGGCGCACTCGTCGGCGACCAGAGTGCATTCTTTCGCTTTACCGAATCCGGCGCCCGTGACCTCGCCTACGCTTGGGCCACCCGACTGAACGCCTGGGATATCCTCCCGACCCAACAATTGATCGGCTTGCTGAACGGCAGCGAAGGCAACGGCGTGATCCGATCCGCCAACGGCATGCCAGGCCGTCCATTCGCGACGATGAAGGTACCCCGTTCGTTCAACGGGTATAGCTGGGTCCGGGTCAGCCCCGATGGCTCCATCTGGCTCGCCAACGGCAGCGTTGGTACTGCAACCGATCCAGCCACCCTGCTCTTCCGGCTCAGTGGCCTCGTCACGCCCCTCTCCATCCTCCTCCAACCCCAACCGCAAGCCGTCCTTCCTGGAGGCGAAGCACGCCTGCAGATCTCTGCGTCCGGGACTTCCGCCATCCGTTACCAATGGCAACTCAACGGCCAGGACCTTCCCGGTGAAACCAACTCCGTCCTCGTCCTCCGAAACGTCCAGGCCCCGAACGTCGGCGACTACTCGGTGCGCATCACCAACGCCTCCGGTTCCCTCACCAGCCAACCCGCCCGAGTGTCCCTCATCGTTCCTCCAGTCATCGCGGCCAATCCTACCTCGCTCGTCCTATCCGAGGGCGAATCCGCCCAATTGAGCGTCACCGCCGTCGGCGTCCAACTCCGCTATCAGTGGCTCGCCAGCGCCACCAACCTCCCCGGTCAAACCAACGCAACCCTCATCCTCAGCAACGTGGGTCCCGCAAGGGCCGGGCCCTACTTCGTCCGCGTCACCAATCCCGCCGGCACCAACGACAGCCTCGTCGCCAAAATCCGGATCCGCCCACAACCCGCCACCGGCGTCGGGGCCGGCCCCGCCAACGGACTCGTCCGCCGCTGGCGTTTCGAAAACAATCTGACCGAATCCGTCTCCGGACTCACCACGATTCCCTACGGCACCCTGACGTACGGCACCGGCATCGAATCCGCCTCCGCCCTCAAGGTCCGCTCCGGACAGAACTGGATCCAGATGGGTGACGGACCCGGGGTCGCGAGCCGGCTCACCGACGAACTCTTCACCGTCTCGTTCTGGATCAAGCCGGAGTCCGAAGGGACGATCAATCCCTTCAGCTACCTGATGCTCAAGCGCGGGAACAACCCCGGCTCGTTCCAGGGCACCGAACTCACCTTCTGGCTGAGCGGAACCAATGGGCTCGGCCAGGGATTCGGCACCAACCGCCTCAAGATCGGCGCCAATTCCATGAACACGATGGTGTCCGCCGACCCTCGCGCCTACGTCCCCAACCTCGTCGGTAAATGGACCCACTTCGCCATCACCTACCCTGGGGGCAATCCCGTCGCCGACTTCTCGATCTACCTGAATGGCGAGAAACTGAAGCTGGGGGGTGGCCCCTTCGATTTCACCCCGAACAACCTTCAGAACGCCATCGGTCGCTACACCCCGGCAGCCACCTTCCAGATGGACGACTTCCGGGTCTACAACCGCGCCCTCACCGATGCAGAAGTGGCGTCGCTCTCACAACCCTCGACCCCGGTCCCGCCCCCCAACATCACCTCCCATCCCGTCACCGGCAGCGCCAATGCCGGAGCGCCGTTCACCTTCAACGTCAGCGCCACCGGCCCAGATCTCTTCTACGAGTGGTTCCGCGGCACCAATCTCCTCGCCAACTTCGACGGTCCCACCCTCACGATTCCCTCCACCACTCCGTCCGATGCCGGCGACTACCGGGTGACCATCTCCAATGGCGGGGGATCCACCAACAGCCTCACCGGCACCCTCACCGTCAACGCCGCCGTCGATCCGTTCGTCACCCTGGGCCGCGACGGCCGGCCTCACCGGAGCCGCGGCAGGGCCCGATGCCGACCCGGACGGCGACGGCTTCAAGAACCTCGCCGAATTCGCCTACGGCACCGACCCCACCTCCGCCGCCGTGCGTCCCCAGTTCATCCTCGGAACGTTCTCCGTGAACGGTCTCGAGTATCCCACCCTCACGTTCACCCAACGGCGGAACCTCGGCTCGGTCCAGGTCCGCGTCCTCACCTCTCCAACGCTCGACTTCAGCACGGCCACCCAAGCCATCCCGGTAGGTATCGTGACCGCCGGAGATTTCGACACCGTCACCGTCCGGAGCGACCTCTCCACGACCACCGGGTCCGCCCAGTTCTTCCAGATCGTGACGGGCCCCTGATCACCCGCTGATCTCACGCGGATGGGGCCTGTCGGCGGTGGAACCCCGGGGACCACGCCACACCACGTCCTCCGTGCCCTGAAAGGGCACACGGAACAGGGTGCGTGGGGTCACCGTTCGCTTAGCCGTAATCATGCAGTAGCAGTCTCACGCGGAGCCGCGGAGAGCGCCGAGACAGGGGCTGGTCACGAGCCTTGCAACCTCGGCAACCGGTCACCAAACGGTGACGGGCCCGCCTGTCTTCCAAAGGTCCATCCTCCGCGCCTCCGCGCCTCCGCGTGAACCTATTCCCGTTCTCTACCGCAGGGTTACGGCTTCGTGCAGCCCGGCGCAGGGAACACATCCTCTCCCGGGATCGCCCGGATGCCGCGGCCTGAGGGCGCATCTTGACACTGCCACCGTTTGGAAAGGATTCGGGGCGGCGATGTCCTCATCGCCTTGGGAATAGCTTTGGAACGGCGACGAGGACGTAGCCACCCCGTTGCACGCGGGGCAGTGTCAAGATGCGCCCGCGACCTGACGCCGCCCGGATCGACAGGCACAGCAGTTCCCGGCAAGGTATCCCCATGTTCCGACGCTTCCGATGGGCGTTCGCTCTCCTGACCGTGATTGCCATCGTCGGCCTCGCTGTCTGGATCTACCAGGCCAGTGTGCCGCGGTTCCCGATCCAGGAGGTGGTGCTGACCAATGGCACAACCCTTCGACTCGTTTCGGTCCAACTTGGCCTGCGGGACACCGGCCCTTTCCTGCCCTCCTGGAAACAGTGGGCTTCCGGTTTTCCTGAGAGTTGGACCCGTCGGGTCGGACTCAACATTCCTCCAAGAATCCAGTCCAAGGGCAGCCACCCGCTTCTCACCGTGTGGCTGACCGCATCGAAGGCGCCCCCCACCCCCGGCCAACCCGCCTACGGTGTGTTCGTGGGGGACGATGACAACAACTTCGCCGGCCCGGTTCACGAAGCAGGATCCATCGTCGGCTGGACTCCCGAGATCCCCCACTACGAGGGGCACGGCTTCCCCATCTTCCCACGTCGTTCGCCGGAACTCCGGATCCGCATCTATGACAATCCCATCGGGTGGGGTCGGCTGCTGCACGAATTCCGGATTCCCAATCCCGCCTTCGTCTCCACAAAGGCAGTCCCACCGTTCGCGGCCCAACCCCTGCCGCAAACCCGAACCTCGGGCGACCTTGAAGCCACGCTCGAGTCCCTGGAGGTCGGGCCCACGCCCGTCGGCATGAAGCTGGGAGACCCCGTGTGGCAACAAACGCACCTCGAGTTCACCCTGCGCCAAGGCGGCCATCCCACCACCCATTGGGTCGCACACCGCATCCACCAACTCTCCGACGCAACGGGCAATGAAGGCGAAGGAACCGGCCCGCACGGTTGGGCGAATGGACGGGCGTTTCTGTCGTTCGAGCGCTGGTCGCTTCCACTCAGCGAACCTTGGCGGATGCAGGTGGATTTCCGCCAACGACATGGCTTCGCCACGAATGAGCTCTGGGAATTCCGGAACGTTCCCATTGCAACAGCCACAACCGCACTCATCCCGATCACCAATCGAATGAGCGGTACCGTGGTCTGGATCAACTCGCTCGAGCACAGCCGCCCGGACGAACTCGGACACATGGGCCTGCGCGGCGTCAACCTCAGCGCGGCAACTGGGTCCCCTCCGGACGAACGTCGCTGGCGTCTCACGATCGCCAAGGCGATCGACTCCACTGGCCTCGACGTAACTTCGAGCCAAGGGGTCGAGTACGAGGACAACAACGCGCTCTTGTTCACGTTCAATGTCTCGACCAATGCCACCTCGCTCGACCTCTGGTTGGCCTACGTCCCCGCGCGGACGATGGAATTCACGGCCCAACCCATCCGATACACGCCTCGCGTGAAGCTTCCCGCGGGTTCCCCAACTTCCCCCTAGAAGGCCATGGTATCGCGTCTCCAGGTCTGACACAGGCCCAACCGCCATTCCCCCACTGCCCGCCTATCTCGCGACCGAACTGGGTATCAGCTCCAGTCCACAGAGTTCCGCCGCCTTGCGCTGCCGGGAATCGTACGAGGCGAATGCCTGGCAACCCGCCTCCAAGGCAGCCGCTACATGCCACAGGTCGAGGCTTCGGGTTCCCAAGGTCGCTGAGAATCTGGCCGAAAGCTGCTCGGCACGGATGAAGACGGCGGCCAAGTCATACGAGATCCGCTCAAACCGTCCGGCATCCACATCCGCCTTGAACATACGAATGGCGGCCGACTCCTGCGCTTTGGTGACTTCTCCCCGAAAGCACTTCAGGCGAATCGCATTCGGAATCTCAACCTCGTGCAGATGCGAGTACGCAAACGGCTCCCCGATCCGTTCCAACAGGGCAATGGCCTCTGCCGAGTCCGCCTCGAGAATGAAGGCCTTCACGAAAACCGCGGTGTCAACGTAC
>CAIMMI010000295.1 GCA_903842505.1 uncultured Verrucomicrobiota bacterium
ATGGGACATCGGATTGCAAAAGGCGCCCTCCAGCACCTGCCCCAAAAGGCCAGTTCCGAATCCTTGAATCCGGCGTTCGAAGACCTCCAGGTCGCCGACCTGAACGGTGATGGCCGGCCGGATATCGTCGCTGCGGGCCGTGCCTCGCGGAACGTGAAGGTCTACCTGAACGAATCTCCGCGCTGAGCTGACGCGGGCGTTCAGGCCTGGTGTTCGGAAAGCGCCTTGGCGAACGCTTCGTACGCCCGTTCGACCAAGGTCAGGAGTCCGCGAACCAGGGCAAGGTCGCCAGCCTTTGCGGCGAGTTCCAGTCGGCCCACCAGCATGGCCAGCCTCCGTCCCCCCAGGTTGCCAGCACTTCCCTTCAGGGTATGGGCCGCCGCCGCGAGCGTCCGGAGGTCGCCCGCGTTGCCTGCCGTCTGCAAGGCCGCCAGACGGGCTCCTCCATCACTTCGGAAAAGATCGACCAACTCCGTCAGCGAGGATGCATCCCCCGGAACGATCAGCAGGTTCACGGTGCCGACATCCAGAACCACGAGGGCCGCGGCCTCGGCTTCAACGCCGGCAATCGCGTCTGCCGCAGCTTCGTTCCGGATCGATTCGGTGGTTGGAGGCGTGACTCCCGACACCGTGGCCATCGGTGCCAATGGCATTGGACCGAGGGCAGTCTGGCGGAAGGCCACCGCCCGACGCAGGGCCGCCTCCAGCGCGGTCAATTCCACCGGCTTGGTCAGGAAATCATCCATGCCCGCCTCGAGGCAGCGCTCCCGGTCTCCCACCATTGCATTCGCCGTGAGTGCCACGATGAAGTGCGGAACACGGCGCCCGTAGGTTCCATCCGCCTCTTCGAGTCGGATCTGGTGGGTCGTCTCGTAGCCATCCAATTCCGGCATCTGGCAATCCATCAGGATGACGTCAAAGCCTCCACCCTGGACCATCTCCAGAACCTGCCGCCCGTCCGCCGCGAGGGTTGCGCTCTGGTTGAGTTTCCGGAGCAGTGACAGGGCCACCTTCTGGTTCACGACATTGTCCTCGGCCAGGAGGATCTTCAGCGAACCCAGCGTTACCTCGGGTGCCGCATCGGATCGTCCACCGGACAGGGTCTTCCGGTCGAAGGCGTCCTCCCCGCGGACCACCGCCCGAAGGGTTGCGAGCAGTCGTTCCCTCTTCACCGGCTTCACCACGTAGGCCGCGACGCCGACTGTCCTCAGCAAGCCCACCTCCAACCGCTGTCCCAGCGGCGCCGCGAGCACCAACCTCGCCCTCTCCAAGCCGTGCGTCAGGTGGATCTCGTGAGCCAACGACAAGGCGTCCATGTCGGGCAATTGCAGGTCCAGGATCGCAAGGTCGAAAGGCTCCCCTTGCTCCGCCGCGTTCCGCAAGAGATCAAGACCCTCCGCTGCGGTCGCGCCCACCGTCACCCGGAACTCGGTTCCTGAAAGCTCATGCACGAAGATGTCCCGCGTCCGGCCATGGTCCTCAACCACCAGAACCCGGCAAGGTGGGTGCATCGGTTCCTCAAGGACCGGGACCGACACGCGGGCCGCCCGAAGCGTGAACCAGAACGTTGACCCCTTCCCCGGCGTGCTCTCCACGCCCAGTTCGCCGCCCATCGCCCGGACCAGTCCCTGGCTGATGGACAGGCCCAGCCCGGTTCCCCCAAAGCGTCGCGTCGTGGAACCGTCCGCCTGGACGAAGGGCTCAAAAATCTTGCCGATCGCCTCGGGCGAGATTCCAACCCCCGTATCCACCACCTCGCACCGGATCAGCAGACTGCCGGCGTCCTCCGAAACCAGCACGACCCGCACCGCCACCTCGCCGCGTGACGTGAATTTGATCGCGTTGTTGAGGAGGTTGGTCAGCACCTGACGGACCCGACCGCCATCCCCGCGGACCTGGGCCGGTATCGCGTGGTCGATCCACACCGTGAATTCGAGGTGTTTGCCGAAGGCCCGCTCGGCCAGCAGTTCCGAGGTGTCCTCCACGAGGTCGCGCAAATCGAAGCCGACCATCTCGAACTCCAGTTTTCCGCTCTCGATTTTTGAGAAGTCGAGGATGTCCTTGAGGATCGTCAGCAAGCCGTCCGCGCACGAGCGCAGGGTCTCCAGATGATCCCGCTGCTCCGGCGTCAGCGGCGTGTCCAGCAACAGCCGCGTCATGCCCACGATCCCGTTCATCGGCGTCCGGATTTCGTGCGACGTATTGGCGAGGAACGCCGCCTTGGCCCGGGAACTCTGCAAGGCTGCGTCCCGAGCCATCTGCAGTTCCTGTTCGGCGCGCTTCCGGGCCGTGATGTCCTCGACCGTCCCCTCGTAAAACCGCAATACCCCGGCCGAATCCCGGACGGCCCGTGCGTTTTCGGCGATCCAGATGACGCTTCCATCCCGACGATAAACCTGGCTCTCGAAGCCCTCGATCCGGTCGTGCTCGTGCAACAGTCGCTGGAACTCCAGACGCCGGTCCGGATTCACATAGAGCTGCTTGGCGATGTTGGTCCGTTCCTCGATCAGATCGGCCACGCTTTCGAATCCGTAGATCCGTGCGAGCGCGGGATTCGCCGAAAGGTAGTGCCCGTCCGGGGTGGTCTGAAAGATGCCGTCGAGCGCGTTCTCGACGATGCTCCGGTATTTTTCCTCGGCCCGCTCCACCTTCTCCTGCGCCATCTTCAGGTCGGTGATATCCCGCGAAACGCCGAAAGTCCCAACGATCTGCCCGCGGGCGTCCCGCAACGGCAGCTTGCTCGTCAGCACCCAGGTCACCCGGTTGCCGCCCCACAACTCGCGTTCGGTCTTTCCGTTGATGGCCTCACCGGTCGCCAGGATGTGCCGCTCGTCCGCCAACGCGCTGTCCGCATGCGCCTGATCGAAGAGTTGGTGATCGGTCATGCCGACCAGGTCCATGGGATTCTCCCTTCCCACCTTCAGGGCAAAGGCGCGGCTTGCCCGCAGGATCCGGCTTTCGGAGTCCTTGAAGTAGATCACGTCCGGTGCGTACTCGAGCAGCGCCTGGAGCAGGTCGCGCTCATGCGCCAACTCATCCTGCGTGCGCCGCTCCAGCGTCACGTCCCAGAAGATTCCCTGGATCCCGATCCGTTCCCCGCTGCGATCCAGGATCGGCGTCTTGGTCACGTGGACGTAGTGACGCTCGCCGTCCTGGGTCAGGTTCTCCTCGGTCGCTTCGAACGCTCCACCGGTCTCCACGAGCTTTCGGTCGTCCCGCTGGTACTTCGACGCCAACTCCCACGGGAACAGGTCGAAATCCGTCTGTCCGATGATGCCTTCCCGACGGCGCCCGACGGTTCGGCAGAACCGCTCGTTCACGAACGTGAACCGGCCGTTCAGGTCCTTGCGGAAGATGTTCTGGGGAAGGCTTTCGACCAGGGCCTCGTAGAAAGCCTCGCTTTCCCGCAGTGCCAGTTCGGTCTGCCGCTGAACCTCGTGGGTTTGCTCCAGCGACTTTGCCTGATGCCGCAACTTCAGGTGCAGGATGACTTCGCGGGCCACCGTCTGCAGTGCCGCCCGCTGACGCACCGTGGGCCGTCGCGGTACCCGGTCCAAGGCCAGCAACACGCCCGCGCGCCCCCCCTGGGGGTGATCCACCGGCATCGCCAGCGCCCACCGATAGGCTGATCCATCCAACTCAGCACACTCCCGGATTTCCAGAGCCCCGCCTTCGCGCAGCGCCCGACGTGCGATCCCATTCAGCAACCCCTGATCCTCGGGCCGCAACCCGCTCTGTCCCTCGACCCGGAGATCCTCCCCTTCGCAGAGCACCACAGCCGTCGCGGCCACCTGGGCCACTTGTGTCGCCAGATTCGCCAGATCATCCAGCGGGCCGCCCAATCCGGAAGCGTTCAATGGGGTACTCATTGCCGTCGGGTCGACTCTCCGGGCCGGGCCACGCAGGTGTCAACGCCGTCGACATCCCCGGCCGCCGTTGGCTCAGGGTTGACCGAGGCACGAGGCCAACCCTGGGTGATGCCCCAACGATCGTCCCGGCCCAGTCGAGGTTGGACACGACGCCCATCCGTCTGGAACCTCGAACCATGATTCGTCTGAACGAGGCTGAGGCGGCGGCCGGGCGGCCTGTGTTGCCCGCCTTCTGCGTCATCGATGTGAAGCTCGAGTGGTGCGAACCGCCCATCACCCGCCGACTGCTCGTTCCCACGTCCGCCCACCTGGGCTGGCTGCACGCCGTCCTTCAGGTCGCCATGGGATGGGAGGACGACCACCTGCACTCCTTCCGCGCAGGCAAGATCCGCATGGGGGCTCCGACGCAGGATCCGGAGGAATTCACCAGCGGTTCCACGGTCGACGAAAACACCGTGACCCTGGCGGAGTGCCTCGCTTCCGGTGCCAAGCAACTCGAGTACCAATACGATTTCGGCGACAGCTGGATACATCGACTCACACTGAAGCGCGCGCCCAAGGCGATGGTTCCGACTGAGAAGGGTGCCGTCTGTCTCGCCGGAGAACGCGCCTGTCCTCCCGAGGACTCCGGTGGTCCTGGGGGCTACCAGATGCTCGTCGCGGCCCTCCAGGATCCGAAGCATCCCGAACATGAGGACAGGCGGGAGTGGATAGGCCGGCCCTTCGATCCGGAGTCCTTCTCCGTCGAAAAGACGAACCGCTTCCTCGCCAGACTCCCGTGGCCGAACGTCTCCCCCACCGCGCTCGACAAGATCCTGCAGGCCCAGATCAAGTCCGCAAAATGAGGCGGATCAGCATCCCGGACATTCTCCTCCAGAGCCCCATCATGGACTGGCCAGCTGTAGGCCGCGTGCCCCCACGCGGCTTTCGCTGTAGGCCGCGTGCCCCCACGCGGCGCATCGCCATCCCCGCCGGGTGAGGGCACCCGGCCTACAGATTCAGGCTCACCCGCCTCTCCGAGTCATGTTGTGCACGTGGCTCATCACCAAAGAACGGGTCTTGTTGGCTTTGCGTCCTGAGCGAAGCGGGCGTGAGGAATGGGCCCGCCACTGCCTTTGTGGAAGTGAAAGATGGTCACGCCAGTAACAACCTTTCGTGGATCATCGTGCCGGCATCGACGGCATCCCCGATGACCTAGCCGTGATACTTGGGGGGAATGGCTCACGCAAAGGGGGAAACCTCGGACCTCCTGTCTTGGCGTCTTGTAATCCCCCGATCGACCGACCCGCCAGAGCCGCAACACCTCGGAGCCAGCAGTGCCCCCTCGGGGCGCACCCAAACGCACCGAGCCCCGCCCCCCTTCCCATTCGATCCCGTAATCCTACCATCCTGTCCGTCCTGCCATCCTGTCCTCCTACCCATCCCGTCCGCTGCCCCATTTCGGCTCTTCAAATACCCACCGCCCGCGGTCAGTCTCCTGTCCGATGCACCCCGCCTTTGATTCCACCCGCCGCGGATTCCTCCGCTCGATGGTCGGAGGTTCGTTGCTGTATCCGGCGCTGGTATCGCAGCTGATGGCCGAGGATGCGTCGCGGACGGGGGCTGACGATCCCCTGGCCGCAAGGGAGCCCCATTTCCCGGCGAAGGCCAAGCGGGTGATCTTCCTCTACATGAGCGGCGGGGTTTCCCACGTCGACTCCTGGGATCCCAAGCCCCGCCTGTTTGAGGACGCGGGGAAGACCGTCTCCGTCGATGAATTCCAGGGGCGGAAGGGCGACTTCAAGATGTTCGCCAAGCGCCCGCAGTGGGAATTCTCGCGTCACGGACGTTGCGGTACCGAGGTGAGCTCCCTCTTCCCGCACATGGCAGAATGCGTCGATGACCTGTGCGTCATCCGCTCCATGACGTCGGACCACACCAACCATTACGAGGCCACGCTGGGCATCCACACCGGATCCTTCACGTTCGCGCGGCCTTCGCTCGGTTCGTGGGTCAGCTACGGCCTGGGAACGGAGAACCGGAACCTTCCGTCGTTTGTCGTCATCGCGCCCAAGACGCCCTATGCCAGCGGTCAGGTCTGGGCCAGTGACTTTCTTCCGGGGGCGCATCAGGGAACGCTTGTGGTGCCCGGCAGCGAACCCGTGGCCAACCTCCGGCGTCGCGCCCCGACGGGACGCTTGCAGGAACTCGAACTGGCCGCGCTCGCCCGACTCAACCGCCAGCACCTCGAACCCCGTCATGCCGAACCGTTGCTCGCCGCGCGGATGAAGTCGTTCGAGACCGCCTTCGGAATGCAGATGGAACTGCCCGACGTCTTCGACCTGTCGCGCGAATCGGACGCCACCCATCGCCTCTACGGACTCGAACGGGGCAGCACCCAAGGGTTCGCCTGGCAATGCCTCGTTGCCCGTCGACTGGCGGAACGCGGCGTCCGCTTCATCGAACTCATCGACGTCGGGTCCTCCGACAACTGGGATGCGCATGGGGACATGCTCACCCATACGCCGCTGGCGAAGAACGTCGACCGTCCCGTCGCCGGACTGCTCCAGGATCTCAAGGCGCGGGGCATGCTCGAGGACACGCTGGTCGTCTGGACCACCGAGTTCGGACGCACGCCCTTCAATGCGACCGCGGACGCGCGGGGACGCGAACATCATCACTGGGTCTTCTCCTCATGGATGGCAGGAGCCGGCGTCCGGCCCGGAACCGTGTATGGCGAGTCGGACGACCATGGCATCCGCGTGGGGAACAATCCCGTCCATGTCCACGATTTCCACGCCACGATCCTTCACCTCATGGGCTTCGACCACGAACGCCTGACCTATCGCCATTCCGGCCGTGATTTCCGCCTGACCGACGTCGCCGGCGAAGCGGTCCGCGGGATCCTGGCCTGATCCCCTGACGGAGAGGGCTTGGAACCCCTTCCCTTGTTCCCGCTCACTGGCCGACCGCATCACGGTGCTCCGTCCGGTTTGCACCTGGGTCGGATCCGGCCGCCTGCGAACGTGGAGGGTCCTTCTGCCTCTCGGTGAAGGTGACCACGACGGCCCCCAGCAGGATCAGGCAGACGCCGGCCCATCTCAGGGGGGAGACGTGTTCATGGAGCAACCATTTTGCAGTGAAGGTCGTGACGACCAGAGAAAGCGACATCAAGGGCCAGACGAAGCTGACGTCCGCGCGCGACAGCAGGTACAGGAGGCAGCCGAAGAAACCGGCTTCAAAGGCGACTCCCAACACCAGATTGCGGTTGGTCAACGCCTCGACGGCGAGTCGCCACAACGCCTGGAATTCCAGCCGGAAAACCGTGTGGAGCTCCTTCTGGCCCTTGCTGATCAAGACCACTCCGATCGCCTCCAGCACCAGGCCGACCGCCACAACCGCAAGCATCCGCATCATCGTCGTGGCGCCACGTCCTGGTAACGGACGAGTTCAATTCCCAACTCTTCCACCTTCGCCTTGACCGCCGGACTGCACAGCGCCTCGGTCTCCTCCTCGTGCTCGTCCTCGTCCGGATGCGCATACAACTCGTAGGTTCCCGGACGGAGTTCATCCAGCAACCGGAGCAGGTACTTCTCTGTGATCCGGCCGGACTGCAGCAGTCCAAACACGCGATCCGTGTAGTACACCCCTCGTCGATCCAGGGAGGGCCGGGCGCGGGCCGACAGCCTCGAAAACGCGAAGGCGTGGGAAAGCCGGTACAGATAGTTCCCCCCCGCGATCCGCAGATTCATCAGGAGCGGATCATCCGTCACCCGGACCGCACGCACGCCCCATTCCCGGGCGTGCTTCTTCACCATCGTGAAGATGGTCGGATGCAGGTGCATGTTGCAGTGCCCGTTCAGGTGGTCGAGTGGGAGGCCCGTGATGCGGAATTCGCGCAACTGGGCATCGATTTCCTGTCGCAGGAAGTGCCGGATCGCCCGGTTGAAGAAGTATTTGCAACCCGCGAGGAAGGGGCTGTTCGAGAACTCGAACCGATGGTTCACGAGTCCGAACGTCTCCGAGGGCTTCAGCGTGGACTTGCCGCAGACGAGGGTGATGTGGATGCCGACCCCGAGGCTACGGTTCTCACGGGCGAGGCGGACCGCATTGTCCGCAGCATTCCCGTTCACCATGAGGCTTGCACTGGTCAGGATTCCCTCCCGATGACAGCGGAGGATCGCCTTGTTGGCTCCGTGTGAAGAGCCAAAGTCATCCCCATTGACGATCAGTCTGATCCGCTTTTCATCCCCCATAGGCAGCCACCCCAAGACCCAGTTTCCATCTGCACCAAGACCCGAGGACCATGCGGATCTTGTGAGCACGACTCAAGCGCGCTGGCTTGGGTCCCAGGACGGGAAAACCCTCCCGCTCCAACTTCATCAACAACTCCCAGTATACCGCCCCCATCAGTTCGGCGGTCATCATGGACTCCCGATCCTCCGGCGGCAGGAGTTGTCGAGCCTGAGCGAAGCAGGCGCGAGCCCTGCGATCGATCTCCCGAGCCAAGGCCTGGAAGCGTTCCGAGCCACGTCCCTGCAGCACTTCCTCCTCGGTCACGCCGTACTCCTTCAGATCGCTCAAGGGCAGGTAAATCCGGCCCCGCTGGGCGTCGTTGCCCACGTCCCGGAGGATGTTGGTCAACTGGAGGGCCTTCCCGAGCGCGTCCGCATAAGCCCGGCAACCGGGATTCCGATAGCCAAAGATCTCGATGCTCAGCAACCCGACCACCGACGCCACGTGGTAGCAATATTTCTCGAGCGCTGCGGGATCCGGGTACCGGACGCTCACCAGATCCATCTCCACCCCGGCGATCAACTCGTCGAACAAGCGGAATGGCAACCGGTACAACTCGATGAACGGCCGCAACTCCCGAAGGACCGGCAGCGTGGGTTCCCGACCTTCGCAGGCCGATCGCGTTTCTTCCCGCCAGCGCTGGAGTTCCGCCGCTCGCGACTCCACCGGCACCGAATCCTCGTCGGCGATGTCATCCACCTGCCGACAATAGGCATACAAAGCGGTCATCGCCGCCCGTTTCTCGGGAGGCAAAAGGATGAAAGCCAGCGCGAGATTCGAGCCGCTCTTCTTGGTGATCTGGTCGCTGACCGGGGAATTCACGGAGTCGGGGGAGGCTGTCCCGACGACTTCGCCTGTGGCAAGCCTCCGGTCTCGGCCAACGTCGGATTCCGCCCGCGATGATCCCGCTTCCGTCGCCGGCGACGTCCGTCGCTACCGGATTCGGAACTGCCATCCTTGGCCTTGGCTGCGACCAACCGTCCCCGTTCCGCGGCCCGCAACGGCTTCCTCAAGAAGACCGCCCAAAGGACCACGAGCAGCACCACCGTCAGGACCGCCATCAGGACAATCGCGACCATGGATCCGGAACTCGGCCCGGAACGGGCTTCCCGCGCCAACTCCGGGAGGTCCACACCGGTCGCTGCCAACTGAACTGGGATCAGGACGGACGTCATCTGCCCGGGATCCTAGAGGAGGCATCCCCCTCGTCGTCAACGGCTACGGGGAACAACTGCAATCGAGCCATCCGAAACCGCAGCGCCGGCAGGGACAAACCCAACTGCGCCGCGGCGGCCAGAAGGTCCCCGCCGCTCTGCTGGACCGCCGACTGGATCAGGTCGCGCTCATACGCAATCACGTGGTCGCCCAGGGTCGATTCCCCGCCCGTCCGGCTCGGTTCCGGTCGTCGCAACCGCGACTCCACCTCGAAATCCGGGAGGCTACCCGGCTGGATCTCCAACGTCGGCTCCAGGATCACCGCCCGCTCGATCACGTTCCTCAACTCCCGGATGTTGCCCGGCCACGAATGGGCCATCAGCGCGTCCCCAGCCGCCGCTGTGATTCCCTGGATCGACTTGCCCAAGCGCACGTTGAAGCCGCGCAGGAAATGCTGCGCCAACAACATCACGTCCGTCCCCCGCTCCCGCAGCGGCGGCGGACGGAACTGCATCACGTTCAACCGATGGAAGAGATCCTCGCGGAACTCATCCTTGCGGATCGCATCCACGATGTTGCGGTTCGTTGCCGCGATCAGGCGGACGTTGACCCGCAACTCCTGCGTGCCACCGACCCGCGTGAACGACCCATCTTCGAGGAACCGCAGCAGCTTCGCCTGCAAAGGCCGGCTCATGTCGCCGATCTCGTCCAGGAATATCGTCCCTCCGTCCGCCTCCTCGACATACCCGCGCTTCGTCCGGTGCGCCCCCGTGAAGGCGCCCTTCTCATGCCCGAACAGCTCGCTTTCCAGCAACGTCTCCGGAATCGCGGCGCAATTGATCCGGACATAGTTCTGCCCCTCGCGCCGGCTCAGGCTATGGATCGCTCCGGCGATCAGTTCCTTGCCCGTGCCGCTCTCGCCAAGGATCAGCACCGTCGCATCCGTCGGCGCCACCGTCTGGATCAGTTGGCGCAACTCCCGGACCTTCGGTGATTCCCCGATGATATGCTCCACGCGGTAAGGCTCCCCGGCCCGAGCCTTGAGGGCCGCGTTCTCCGCCAGCAACCGGTGACGCTCGGCACAACGCGCCACGGCATGCAGCAGTTCGTCCGGCTCAAACGGCTTCGCCAGATAATCAATCGCCCCGGACTTGATGGCTTCCACCGCCAACTTCGGCGTCGCGTAGGCCGTGATCATCAGCAGTGGCAGGCCCGGCTTGATCCGCGCGGCCTCCTTCAGGAACTCGTACCCGCTCATCCCCCCAAGCCGGGCGTCCGTCACCACCATGAAGTGTTCCTCCGCCACAATCTGCTTCAATGCCGACTCCGCGGAGTCCGCCAACCGCACATCGTACCCCTCAGCGCGAAGGACCGTTTCCAGCGACAGGCGCATGTTCTTCTCGTCGTCCACGACGAGCATCGGAGGCAGGTTCATCGGCGTATCCTCATGATAGATCGAGCGGGCAACGTTACGATGAAGGTCGCGCCCTGTCCAAGGACCGACTCCGCCCGCACCGTGCCCCCGTAGAGTTCCGTATTGTGCTTCACGATCGCCAGGCCGAGGCCCGTGCCGCGCTCCTTGGTGGTGAAGTACGCATCGAACAACTTGGGCAACACATCCGGATGGATCCCGGGTCCCGAATCCCGGATCCGCACCTCAACCTCGTAGTCCGGCGTCGCCCGGGCGTTCACCTCCACCCGGCCCCGCCCGTTCATGGCCTCCCGCGCGTTCGTCAGGAGATTCAGGAAGATTTCCGAGAAGTGGCCGCGCTGACCGAGCAACGTCGGGATGGCTGGACCGTAGTTCTGCTTCACCGTGACCGCGTAGTTTGCCGCCGACGGAAACGCCTCGGCGATGGCCCGATCGATCTCGTCGGTCACCGACAGGCGCTCCACCTTGCCTTCGGCCAACTGCGCATAGCCCATCAACTCCGTCAGGATGCGGTCCGACCGGCTGACCTCTTCCCGGATGATGGAGATCTGCTGGGTGATGGTCTTCCCCTCCTTGACGGTCTTCTGCAACGTGTAGGCCGCGTTGTTGATGATCCCGAGCGGGTTCTTCAACTGGTGCGCAATTTCGGCCGCCAAACGGCCCGCCGCCTGCAGTTGCTGCTGTTTCACGGCGAACTCCTGTGCTTCCGCCTCCTCACGCCGCTTCCGGTCCAGCAAGACCTGCAGCGCGTAACAGCACGCGGCCAAAAGCAACAGCAGCAGCAACCGCAACACCAGGGACTCGACCGGTTCCCGCCCTGGTTCGTCTCCGGACGACAGCACCGCGCCTCGGCCCGTGGACTCGATGATCTCGGCCTCCGCGCGGTCCAGCATCGGATGCAGGATCCCGGCCACCGCGTAGAACACAGCCACCGAGACGTTGACCATGATCTGCACGTCCGCGCGGGGCACGACCGCCGCATTCCGCAGGATCAATCCCGGGAACAACCAGTACAGGATGCTGCCGAATCCCCCCGTCACCAGCGTCAGCGCCGCCAGGAAGATCGAGTCCAGCAACGCCACGCTGTAAACCACCCGCTCGACGAGGCGCGCCGAGAGTTCCTCCATCCCCCAGACCACGATCGCCGCCCCGACGTTCGCGCAGAAATAGATCAGGTAGAAGGTGCGCAGGACGTTCCAGGCGTCCTCCTGCAACGGAGTCAGGTTCCTGAACCAGTTCGAGACGAACAGCAGGTACAGCAGCACCACCATCAGAACCAGCTTCGCAGGCAGCGTGACTCCCCGCTCCACGAACGCCACACGCTGGAGGAACACCGAATCCTCCGGCGGTGGCGAGTCCGCCAGGTCCCGCCAACCTTTCACCCACGCGCCGAAGCGATTCAGCGGATCCGGCCTCATGCGGCCTCCCCAGCCACTCCGGTCGACCCGCCAACGGGATCCATTGGGCCAGTCCAACTTCCGGACCGCGTCGGATCCCATGCTGTTCGGACGGGTGACATCAGGAATCCTGTTAGCCGTTCCTGTGCCGAATCCGGGCCAAAACCTCCAGGACCCGCGCCACCACCGCCTCCACACCCAGCATCCGCCCTACGCCCTCGTATCCGCACGACAGCATCCCGGTGTCCGGACCCAGGAACTCGACGCCGCGTTCCTTGAGGATCGCGACGTTGGCCTGGGTCGCCGGATGCAGCCACATCTTCCCGTTCATCGCTGGCGCGACCAGCACGGGCACGCCCGGTTCCAAGGCCAGCGCCACGCAACCGAGAGCATCGTCCGCGATTCCATGCGCCATCCGCGCCAGCGTGTTCGCCGTTGCCGGCGCTATCAACAGCAGGTCCGCCTCGTCCGCCACCCGGATGTGCGATGGCTTCCAACCTTCTTCCTCGTCGTAGAGGTCGGTGATCACCGGGTTCCGCGAGAGGGTCTTGAAGGGAAGCGGCGTCACGAACCGCTGCGCGTCCGACGTCATCACCACCCGGACCGCGCACTCCGCCTTCACCAACTGGCTGACCACCTCGATCGCCCGGTGCGCCGCAATGCTCCCCGTCACCCCCACCACCACATTGGCCGGCCGGGACGCGCTCATCCCAGCCCTCCAAAATCCAGATGGACCCGATGCAACCGCACCTGCTCCGCCTCGTAAATGGATTGGACCCGACGCAGGTCCTCTTCCCGCGTGCCGCTCACGACGAGGTAGTGGAAGTACTGGGATTCAGCCACCTCGCCGGGCGCTGCCGCCAACCGCCGGGCCACCACTTCCTCCGCTTCGGAACCGCGCCCCCGGAGTCGGCCTTCGAGTTCCTGCATCGTCCCCGGCGTCAGGAAAACCGTCACCAGCGCCGCACCCAACTCGGCGTCCGCTGCCGCCGCCGCGCGGATCGAGGCCGCGCCCTGCACATCGATGTTCAACAGCACATCGAACCCCGCCCGCAGGACATCCACCACACTCGAACGCAGCGTCCCGTAACGGTTGCCGTAGACCAGCGCGCTCTCCAGGAACTCGCCCGCCGCCAACCCCCGTTCGAAGTCCGCCATCTCCAGGAAATGGTAGTCGACGCCGTTCACCTCACCCGACCGCGGCTTGCGCGTGGTGCAGGTGATGACCCGCCTCAATCGCGGGTTCACCGCTAGGATCGAACTGCACACCGTCGTCTTACCGCCGCCCGAAGGCGCCGATATCAGCAAGAGCACTCCCGTCTTCTTCATGCCAGCCGTTTCCCTTGATTCATTCCACATTCTGGACCTGCTCGCGGAACCGCTCCAGTTCCGTCTTCAACCGGACAACCTCCGCAGAAATCACCGCGTCGTTCGCCTTCGAGCCTACCGTGTTGACTTCCCGATGCATCTCCTGCGCCAGGAAGTCCAGGGTCCGGCCCACGGCCTCCTTCGACTTCCGGCAGTCTTCAAATTGCACGAAATGACTCTCCAACCGGGCCAATTCCTCCGAGATGTCCGACCGGTCCGCAAACACGACCAACTCCTTCAGCACCCGTTCGTCCTCGACGTTGATCCCGTCCAGGCCCGCCGCCCGCAACCGCTGCACCAACAACTCCCGATATCGGGCCATCACCGCTGGAGCCCGCTCCCGCACCCGGACCACGGCCTCACGGATCGTCTGGATCCGCTGTGCCAGATCCGACGCCATCGCCCCGCCCTCCCGCTGCCGCATGCCATCCATCGCGGCCAACCCCGACCTCAGCGCCTCCTCCAGGATCGGCCAGTATTCCTCGCCCCCGGTCCCGCCACTGCCGGATTCCAACACCCCGGGACACCGGATCAAGACGTCGAGAGACGGGACCTCTGGACGACCCAGGGTTGCGGAGAGCCGGCTCAATTCCGTCGCGTAGGCCAGCGCCACCGCGTGGTTGATCCGCGCCGGCGTGGATCCACCCGGCAGTTCGCACTGCACCCGCACCTCGCATCGTCCCCGGGAAACCACGGCCCCGACCACATCCCTCACCTTCGGCTCCAACGCGCCCAACGTCTCCGGCAATTGCGCCACAATCTCCGCCTGCCGCCGGTTCACGGTCCGCAATTCCACCACCACCCGCACCCCATCCCGGGTGCATTCTCCCCGGCCTTGGCCGGACATCGATCGCATGGCCGGACCCTGCGTCAACCCTCGTCACGCCGGGAAGGAATTAGTGGGCGCATCCTGACACAACCTCGCACGCCGCCAGGGTTCGATCAGAGCGCGGCCGGAAGGTCAGTTCCGCTTTCCCGGCGCGGCATCGGGGTTCCGCGTCACCCCAAACTCCTTCAGCCACGAAATCTGAGGCCAGGGCGTCCGGTCGTCATACGGTTGCGCGGGTCCCGGCGTACTCCGCCCATTCTCAATCACCCGGCGCAGCGCCGCGCCCAACCGCTCGACCACCTCCGGATGCTGCCCGACCCGATTGCGCTTTTCAGCCGGGTCGGACTCGAGGTCATACAATTGGAACCGCGGCAGGGAATCCACCTGGCGACTGCCCGGTTGCGGCGCGCTCCAGCCCCCCGAATCCGGGACCAGGAACAGCTTCCAGCGCCCCTGCCGAACCGCGAACGATCCATTGTTCGAATGGTGCACAAGCACCTCCCGGCCGCCCTCGCGCGAATCCGCGCCTCGGATCAGCGACAGCAGACTCACGCTGTCCTCGCCTGCTCCCTCCGGTAAACGCACGCCAAGGATCTCGGCGCAGGTGGCCATCAGGTCCAGTTGCCCCACCACCGCCCCACACCGCGTCCCCGCCGGAGCCTGTCCCGGCCATCGCACCAGGAAGGGAACCCGATGTCCCCCCTCGAACAAGTCCGCCTTGTGCCCCCGGAATCCCGCGCTCGGATCGTGTCCCAAGGCCCGGAGTTCCTCGAGGTTGGCGGCCGGTGAACAACCGTTGTCCGCCGTAAAGATCACCAGCGTGTCCTTCGCCATCCCGTGCTCCTCCAGCGACGCCATCAACCGACCCACCATCGCGTCCACCTCCACCACGAAATCCCCGTACGGATTCGTCCGCGTCCGGCCTTCGAATTCCCGCGTCGGCACAATCGGTGTGTGCGGAGCCGCCAGCGCCACGTAGAGGAAGAAAGGTTTTCCATCCCGGGCCGACGCCCGTTCCGCCAGATAGGTCCGCGCCGCATCGATGAACCGCGGTTGGACCTCCTCGAACCGGAAGTCGCCGCCAATCGGGCCCGCCCGCCACATCTTCGGCTTCGGACTGTTCGTCACCGTCGCGGTCGGCACCGCCGTCGCGCGGTCATTGTCCATGTAAACGTACGGCGGCATGTCGAGCGACGCGCTGATCCCGAAGAAACGGTCGAAGCCCCGCGACAACGGCCCGCCGGCGAAAGGCCTGGAATAGTCCACATCCTCCAGCTTCGGCCCCTTCTTCGCCCACTCGACCCCAAGGTGCCACTTCCCGACCATCGCCGTCGAATAGCCCTGTCCCTTCAGGAAGGACGCCACGGTCATCCGGCCCGACTCGATCAACGGCTTGTCGTATCCGTGCAGCACACTCGATTTCAACGGGCCACGCCACGAGTACCGTCCCGTCAGGAGCGTGTACCGACTCGGGGTGCAGACACCGGACGCCGAATGCGCGTCGGTGAAGACCCGTCCGTCCGCGGCCAACCGATCGAGGTTCGGCGTCTTCCACGCACACTTCGCATTGAGTGCCGAGACATCCCCGATGCCCATGTCATCGGCGAGGATGTACACGATGTTTGGCCGGCGACCCTCCGCCGCCCGGGCGATCCCCAGCGCCGCCAGGCAGGTCATCAACGCCCCCAACCACCGCACCACTGCTGCTCTCGATTGCCTCATGGAAGTCCCTCGATCCTGCTCGCGTCGCGCCCCACCATTCAATCCCCGTGGCAGACGGGTTCTCGGGACGGGCCGAGGGAGCGATGGCAACCCTGTGTTCCAGCTTGGAACTGCCACCCAAAAGCTGGGAGCCTCGACCCGTGGCCAAAACACCACTCTCCGGCCTGACGGTCCTCGTCCTCGACGACGAGGCCATGCTCCGCCGTCATATCGCCGCCACGCTCGAACGCCTGGGCGCCGATGTCTCGGTCGCCGACTCGGTCAACGCCGCCCGACGCCTCTCCAACGAACTCAACTTCGACTTCGTCCTCCTGGATGTGAACCTGCCGGATGGCCTCGGCACCGATCTGCTCCGCGAGAAAGCCTTCGGCAGCCACACCAGCGCCATCGTCATGACCGCCGAGGGCGGCATCCGCGGTGCCGTCGAGGCCATTCAACTCGGCGCCATCGATTACCTGACCAAACCCTTCGAGCCCGAAGCCCTTGCCCTGACCCTTTCCCGCGCCCGAAAGAACCGGCAGTCCTCCCGGGCCGAGGAACATCGCCGCGCCGAATCCCCGGAACTCGGCTACTTCTTCGGCAGCCACCTCGCCCAACTGGAGTCCCAACTCCATCGTATCCTCGCCGCAGACCGTCGTCTCGGCGTCAACCTCCCACCGGTCCTGATCCTCGGCGAAACCGGTACCGGCAAGACCACCCTCGCCCGCTGGCTCCACCAACGCGGCCCGCGCAGTGAGGGGCCGATGATCGAGGCCAATTGCTCCGCCATCCCCGATTCACTCGCGGAATCCGAACTCTTCGGCCACGAACGCGGTGCCTTCACCGACGCCCGTTCCACCCGCCTGGGACTCTTCGAGGCGGCCGCCGGTGGCACCCTCTTCCTCGATGAGGTCAACTCCCTCTCCGTCGGACTCCAGGGCAAGATCCTCACTGCCATTGAGGAACACCGCATCCGCCGCGTCGGCGGCAATCACCTGATCCCCGTCGACGTCCGGATCATCACGGCCGCCAATCGCGACCTGAAACAGGCCGCCGCCGAAGGCCGCTTCCGCGACGATCTCTACCATCGACTCGACCTCTTCCGCGTTGTGATCCCGCCCCTGCGGGAACGCGGCGAGGACATCCTGCGCCTCGCCGAACACCTCACCCAGCGCGTCTGCCTCCGCCAGCGACTCCCGCACCGTCCCGTCTCCCAACTCGGACAACGCCGCCTCCTCCATTACGGTTGGCCGGGCAACGTCCGCGAACTCTCCCACGAAATCGAACGCGCCCTCGTCTTCGAGGACGGCCCCGCCCTCGAATTCCACAATCTCCTCGGCGCCACCGCCGGCGCTCCACCCCTCCCCCCAACCGCGTCCTCTCCGGCATCTCCCACCTCCAACTGGTTCAACCCGTCGTTCCAGTTCCCCGACCAGGGCTTCTCCCTCGAGGACGCCATCCTCCACCTCATCCGGCAGGCACTCGACCAGACCAACGGCAACGTGTCCGCCGCCGCCCGGGTCCTCGGCGTCTCCCGGGACTATCTCCGCTACCGGCTTGCACCCCAGAAGCCCGACTCCACCTCCTGAGGGAGGAGGTGGGGCGAGACTCCGTCGAGCCGGTGCTGAAGTGGCAAGTTTTCAGGTTCAAGTTTCAAGGCCGGCAGCCTTTGGGGTGGGGCGAGACTCCGTCGAGCCGGTGCTGAAGTCGCAAGTTTTCAGTCGCCCGCCTCCAGGGAGTCGGCTGGGGACTTTCCCCCAGTCCCCGGCAGACGAGGCTGGGGAACTGCAACCATTCCCCAGGTCCATCCCACGCAGTCTGTGAAGATTCTACCACACAAACCACTCACCCTGAGAGTTTTAAGTCTATGATCGCCGCCACCCGATCGTGGCACGTAGCCTGCACGGGTGAGGGGTAGACAGCGGGGTCGCTCCGAGAATTTGGTCCAGTCGCCCGCCGAAACGCAAAGCTCAACACAGCAACACATGAACCTGTTCCGCAAGCTCACCTTCGCCCTGGCCGCCGCTGCGGCCGTGGCGTCCTTCTCGTCCGTCTTCGCCGGCGACCCGCCCCCCCGCCCGGATCGGGAGGGCCGCGGCAATGGCCGCCCGCCGAAGGTTGAAATCCCCAAGCTCGGGATTCCCCGCAACGTCACCCTGCCCGAGGACCTCAAGAAGCTCGTCGATCAGTACCAGGGCGCCGCCCAGAAGTTCGCCGAGGAGCAGAAGGCCCTCATTTCCCAGATCAAGGGCGCTTCCGAAGAGGACAAGTCCAAGCTCAAGGACCAGCTCAAGACGAACCGCGAGAAGTTCCTCGAAGACACCAAGCAACTCCGTGCCGACATCCGGGAACAGGTCCGCGATCTCCGCGCCAAGCTGAAGGAGAGCGGCACCGCTGTGGACGGCGGCACCGAGGGCAAGGGCAAGGGCCGGGGCAACCGTCCCTGAGTGATCGAGACCCGTCCCCATGCGGGTTCGCAGGAACCGGCGGCCTCTTCGGCCGCCGGTTTTTTGGCCTCTGGACCACCCCCTCGGCTGTCCCCATAAAGCCTCGCCCTGCCGATGCGATCTGCCGATCCCCTTCGATCCTCCTGGGTCACTGCCACGGGCTGCCTCGTCGCCATGGGGCAGGCCCTCCTCGCCGGGCCGATGGATCTCCCCGGTGTCCATCCGACGGAATCTCCGCTCCTGATCTGGGACCACGTCCTGACCCTCAAAACCGGCGCGGGCTACAAGAACAACGCCCTGCTCGCCGCCTTCACCCCCGCGGACACCGCGCTCATCACCGGCGGCATCGACTTCTTCCTCACCCGCCTGCCCATCGACGGCCATCAGTTCACGGTCTTCTTCAGTGGCGAGGAACGCCGTTACCTGGATCCGATCGAACTCCGCACCGGCGACACGGCCGACCACGAACTCCTCCTGCTCAGTCAGGTTGCCTACAAGTACTACGGCAACCACGTGATCCCGGGTCTCAACTTCACCCACCTCCACGCCCGACAGGTTTTCGACGCCACCGATCTCGAGGGCGTCCCCGGGACCGTCCGGGCGTCCGGCCACGCCCTCATCCTGACCCCTTCCCTTCGATACCCGCTCCCCCGCGGCTTCTACGTCCAGGGGGATTACGTCGTCACCCGGCAACTGTTCCAGTCGCCTGTTTCGTCCTACTGGGAGTATGGCCCCAAGGCCGCCCTCGGCTGGCAATACACGACCAACGGCTCGGTCGAGGTCTCGTTCCAGCACACCGACCGTCCTTTCGACACCCGCCTCCAGACCGACGCCCTCGGCCAACCCCTTTCCGACACCTCGCTCACCACCACGGACACCCGGTACGAAGCCACCTGGAAGCAGGTCTGGTACGCCCCCCTCAAGCTCCAGACGACCCTTCGAGGATTCACGCTCTCCCGACTCGAGAACGGCGACGGTTTCTCCGACTACGACCGGTTGGGTGGTTCCGTGGGCGCGCAGTTTGAGTACGGCAAATGGGCCTTCCGCGGCCTCGCCCGTTGGTCCACCTTCGACTTCGCGCTCCAGATCGTATCGGTCTTCGACCCCATTCCCCGCACCCGCGAGGAAACGGAGTTCGAAGCCCGCATCGAATACCGCTGGACCCCGCGCTTCCGCACCTACGCCGAGTACATGCACGAACGACAGCACTCCAACGTCCAGGCCGACAATTACCACGCCAACACCTGGCAGGCCGGCCTCGAACTCGACTTCTGACCCGGCTCACTCCGGCAACGAGCCTCTCGCTGAGATCCGTTGCTCCTCCATGGAAACGCCCCATCCCAAGCCAGCACGGTTCCGTCTGCCCGCCGGTTCGCCCGCCATCCTGGGAGCGCTCGTCCTCCTCGCCATCGCCATGGCCGCGGTCCGCATCCCCTTCCGCGACCAACTCCGACATCAACTCGCCGCCCGCGATGCCCGCGTCCTCGCTGCGCTGATCCAGCAACAGCTCAACGACCCGGAGAACCCCGCCGCCGGCGATGACCCGCTCGCGGCCATCATTGCCGCTTCCATCGCCCCGGATCTCCCCGGCGTCGAAGCCGTCCAGGCCTACAGCCCGGAAGGGCGCCTCTTCGCCACCTTCCTCGGCCCCACCAACGCCATCACCCCATCCGCTCCGCTCGATCCCAATTCCTCGGCACCGGTCGTCCGGTTTCGCGAGAACCCAAAGCCGAGCCTCGAGGTCTGGCTCCCCCTCCGTCCGGAGCAAGCGTCCGAGAACGTCGGCTACACATTCATCGCCCTCGACGGCAGCGATCTTGCCGCCGAGTACTCCCGCCTCGATTCCAACCTCCTTCGCCAGGTCTCCATCGCCTTCGTCCTCATCGGCACCACACTCGCAGGGATCCTGGCCCTCAACTTCCGACATCTCGCCCAGGCCAACCGACTCCTCGCCGATCGATCCCATCGCCTCGAGCAGGCCAACCGCGAACTCTCCCTCGCCGCCCGCACCTCGGCCGTGGGTGCCGTCGCCTCCCACCTCGTCCACGGCCTCCGGAATCCACTCGCCGCACTCCAGTACGCCGTCGCCAATGGCGGGGACACCCGCGACGCCGCCGACTCCGCCCGACGCATGCGCACGATGATCGATGACGTCGTCCGCATGCTCCGCGATGAACAGGGCCTCCCCGGATTCGAGATCCCCGCGTCCGAAGTCCTCGACGAAGCCCGCCGCCGCTGCCAATCCCACGCCCGCGTCAGCCCGTCCCTGCAATGGGAGCTCATCGCCGACGCAGGCCCGGCCCTCGACAACCGATCCGCCAACCTCTCGCTCCTGGTCCTCGAAAATCTGGCCTCCAACGCCATTCACGCCATGAACGGCGCCGGCCGCATCCGCATCCGCGCCGTCCGTTCCCCGGATTCCTGGCAGTTCCAACTCGAGGACGACGGCCCCGGCATCCCCCCGGAAACCCGGGATCGCCTCTTCGCTCCCGTCCTCTCCTCCCGCTCCGAAGGTAGCGGCATCGGCCTCGCCATCAGCCGCCAACTCGCCCGCCACCTCGGCGGCGATCTCCAACTCGCCCATTCCCGCCCCGGTTCCACCCGCTTCGACCTCTCGGTCCCCCTCGCTTCGTCGACTCCTCCGCGGATCGAAGCCTCCTGAAATCTTCCAAGGCCTCGCCCCCTTTGCCTCCGCGCTGCGGTTCGTCTAGCATCGGCTCGTGGCCAGTCCGGACAATCCAATGACCGTTCCGGCGCCCCTGGTGACCCCGCGCGATGAAACGCGCGAGGCGCGGGCGCCGGGCTACCTCGTGATCTGCTGGGATGATCCCGTCAACTTGATGAACTACGTCACGCACGTCTTCCAGGTTGTGTTCGGGTGGGATCGGAAGAAGGCCGAGCGCCACATGATGGAGGTTCATGAGAAGGGCAAGTCGGTGCTCGCCCGCGAAACCTTCGAGGAGGCCGAAGCCCACGTGCACCAGTTGCATGCCTATTCGCTGCAGGCCACGGTCGAGCGGGACGACGCATGAACCAGGAAACGGCACTTCATTCCTCCGCACAGGACGCCCATTCCGCAGATGGAAAGTCTGAGGCCATGGATCTGCCCCCAGCCGTTTTGATCGAGGTCCCCGTCCATCGGCCCCACCGGCGGATCCAACCGCCATTTCCAGGATGAAGCTCCTTGTCCGAGAACCCGGCCGACTCGTCTACCAACTGCGCGCCCGGGACCGCAACAGCCTCCGCGGGATCCTGCGGCTGGGCTCACAACTCCGGCGGCGTCCGCCCCGCTTCACCCGGGGGCCGATCGGTTTCGTTCCGCCGGATTCCGATGAAATGCTGCGGGAAGCAGCGCTCGAGCAGCAGCAGGACAGTCGCAACAGCGCCTTGGGATGGCTGGAGGATCCGGCGCGCTGCATTACCGGCAAGGGTGGTTTTGCGCTGACCCTGAGCGAGGGTGAGGCTGAAACGCTCCTCCAGGCGCTCAACCACGCGAAGATGGCATTCTGGGAGGCCCTGGGCTGTCCGGATGAAAATGCGCCCGTGCAGCCGTCCATCAGCCCTGAGATCGAGACACTCCAGCAGGCGAAGGAAATCGCCAACGCCTACATCGCCTGGTGGGTGGATTCGCTGTCCGGAGACGCCCCCAACCCCTGATCCCGTGCCCATCCCGGTCATCCCCCTCCTTGGTTCGGCGCTCGAATTTCCTCCTGCCGAGGACGCGCCTCCTCAGGGATTGGTGGCTCTGGGGGGCGACCTGTCGGTCGAGCGACTGCTGCTGGCGTATCGCAGCGGGATCTTTCCGTGGAGTGCAGCCCCGGTCACGTGGTGGTCACCGGATCCGAGGGCCATCTTCGACTGCGACGAGATCCACGTTTCCCGAAGCCTGCGCCGGACACTTCGGCGAGCGCCCTTCACCATCACCCTGGATCGTTGCTTCGGCGGGGTCATCCGGGCCTGCGCCTCGGTGCCACGGGAGGACGGTGCCACCTGGATCACCCCCGCACTCATCAAGGCGTACGAGCGCCTGCACGCGGCGGGGTGGGCCCACAGCCTCGAGTGCTGGCAGGGCAATCAACTGGCCGGAGGGATCTACGGGGTGGCGATCGGATCCCTCTTCGCGGGCGAATCCATGTTCCACCACGTTTCCGACGCCTCGAAAGTCGCCGTCGTCCACCTCATGGAGCATCTCCGGGCACGGGGCTACACCTTGTTCGACACCCAGATGCTGACCGAAACCACCCGGTCGTTGGGCGCCTTTGAGATCCCCAGATCGGAATATCTCCGACGGTTGGCGTTGGCCATCGACCAGCCAACCACCTTCAGTTCGATGCCGACGGGCGCACCGCCCCACGCCGGTCCAGTCACGCCGCTGGATCCGACGTGAAATCCACCACCCCCCTCGGCTTCCGGACGGTCGCGATCCGCAAGAGAACCAGAAACCACGTTTGACCCCGGGCGCTCGCTCCCCATACTCCGCGCCGTTCTGACTTTCGGGAGGCCACCCGCCCCAGGGTCTGGCCCCCACACGTGACGACATGAGTACACGCGCCGTTCTCGCTCTAGCTGACGGAACCATCTTTCACGGCACCGCCTTCGGTGCCCGGGTCACCTCCGTTGGCGAGGTGTGTTTCAACACGTCGATGACGGGTTATCAGGAGATCCTGACCGATCCGTCGTACCGCGGGCAGATCGTCACGATGACGTATCCCCAGATCGGCAACTACGGTGTGAACACCGTCGATGTCGAATCCTGGCGTCCGCACGCCGCCGGCCTCGTGGTGCGGGAGCTTTCGCCCGTGGTTTCGAACTGGCGCGCGGATCAGGATCTCGCCAGCTACCTCGCCGAGAACGGCATTCCAGGGATTACCGGCATCGATACCCGGGCCTTGGTCCGCAAACTCCGGGTGCAGGGTGCCATGCCGGGCACGCTTTCGACCGAGGACATCACCGACGCCGAGGCCGTGGCCCGCGCCCGTGCGTGGGGCAGCATGGAAGGCCGCGACTACGTCTCCGAGGTCACCCACCCCGCTCCGTTTGCGTGGGATGCCGACGATTCCCTGAGCCCGGCGTTCCGACTCGTGCAGGGCAGCGTTCCCCATCCCTTTCCCCGGGCCGCCCGATATCCCCTTCCCGCGGCCGACATCCCGATCGTCGCGTACGACTTTGGCATCAAGTACAACATCCTGCGCCGGCTTCGGCAGAAGGGATTCCGCGTCCAGGTCGTCCCGGCGCATACCAAGGCGGCGGACGTGCTCGCCTACAAGCCTGCTGGAATCTTCCTTTCGAACGGTCCGGGCGACCCGGCAGCGCTGGGTGGCATCGTGCGGGAGGTAACCTCTTTGGTGGATTCGGGCATCCCGATGTTTGGCATCTGCCTTGGCCACCAGATCCTCGGCCAGGCGCTCGGCGGAAAGACCTTCAAGCTCAAGTTCGGTCATCGCGGCGGCAACCAACCGGTCAAGGATCTCGAGTCCGGCCGCGTGGAGATCACCTCGCAAAACCATGGTTTCGCGGTCGATCCGGCCTCCTTGCCGTCCAACGTCGCGGTCAACCGGATCAACCTGAACGACCAGACCGTCGAGGGGTTGAGGCACCGTTCCAAACCTGTTTTCTGCGTCCAATACCATCCCGAAGCATCGCCGGGACCCCACGACAGCACACCGCTGTTCGACGAATTCCGTGAGCTTATCCTGCGTCACGGCTGATTTCCGCGATTGACCCTCATTCATTTTGCCCGCTTTACTGGGCTCTACGCACGCTATGGCTAAGCTGGTTGTCCTCACCGAAGGTTTTACCGGTCGTACCCTGGATCTCGCGACCGCGAAGACCTCCCTTGGGCGCGTCGATGATAACCAGTTCACCCTCCCGGAACCGTCCGTCTCAAGTCACCACTGTGAAGTGTGGCTCAAGGGCGATGACCTGATCGTCAAGGATCTGGGGTCCACCAACGGAACCTTCCTCAACGAGGTTCAGTTGGGCGCCGACAAGGAAGGCACCCTCAAGCCCGGTCAGGTCCTCCGACTCGGCCAGGTCGAACTCCGCTACGAGACCGGCAAGAAGCAGTCCGAGCAACCCCGTCAGACCGTCCGCATCGGCGAAGGCAGCACGATGGTCATGACCAAGGAAGCGGGCTTCGGGAAGAAGAACAACAAGGTCAACAAGATCTTCATCGGCGTCGGGATCCTTCTCGGGGTGGTCACGCTTGGACTGTTGGCCATGGCCTTCCTGAAGCTGAGCGGTTCGTCGAACTAGGGTAGGCTTGGGGCGCCTCAGCGGTTGGGGACGTCCATCTGGGATTGGAGGCAGGCATGGGGCGGCTCGTGGGGACACTCGCCCCACCCCCTCCGGGTCATGCTTCTGGAGGGGTTTGACCTCCTTCTGCAACTCCTCCGGGGTTGGTTTTCTTCTCTGTCCAGACCCGGGGTGCGCTTCGAGACCCCGGTCTATCGTCTCCCACCCCCTCAGGGATGAGAGGGCCTGCCCCCCGTCGTACTCGTACTCCTACTCAGCCCGAAGGGCGGTACTCGTACTCGGTCCCTGGGAGCTCTCAAACACCCCAAGTCCGCCATCGGCTCGAGTACGAGTACGAGTACGAGTACGCCCTCCGAGGCGATGGGGACCCTCACCCCAACCTCACTGCCGATATCCTCTGCGCCGGGCATTGCCGAGATCACTGGAATCCCCTCACCCTTGGGTCTCTGCAAGAGGCTACATGGCTGACCTCCACATGACCCCCGGAACCGGCGCCCGCATCGTCCACCACGCCGGCGACCGTATCACGTTCACCCTGCAATCGATCCCGCCGGGATGGCAGGCACGCCTCCGCACCAACATCGGCCGGGCCAGCCGCCTGCGTGAGGAGATCGTCCGGTCCCACTTCGAGAAACTCCCCCTCGCAGGGGCCTCCTGGCGCGACCTGCCGATGACCATCGACGGTTCAACTGCCCGGATCGATCTACCGCTGACCGAGGTGGGTTTCTTCCGCGCCAAGGCTTTTGCGATTGATCCCGACGGCAACCAGCACTGGCCGCACGGGGCGGACGCCGGGGTCTCGGTCCATCCTTCGTGGACCCGGACGGCGAACATCCTCTACTGCGCGTTCCCGCGGATGTTCGGCCCATGGTCGAAGCAGCACGAGGCAACCGCCGCGGCCCATGCGACGCCGGAGCTGAAGACTTTGGACAGCGCCGGTTGGACGGTCATTCCACCGAGCGGAACCCTTCGAAGCCTGATCCAGGAATTGCCCCACATCTTCGACCGCTTGGGCTGCCGCATCCTGCACCTGCTCCCGATCAGTCCCGCCCCGACCACTTTCGCACGCTTCGGCCGATTTGGTTCTCCCTACGCCCTGCAGGACCTCACGGCCATCGATCCAGCGCTGGTCGAGTTCGACCAGCGCACGACGGGTGTCGATCAGTTCGTCGAACTCGCCCGCGCCGTCCATGCGCGACAGGGCCGCCTGATGCTGGACCTCGTCATCAACCACACCGGTTGGGGCAGTCGCGAATGGAACGAGCATCCCGAATGGTTCGTCCGGCATTCGGATGGCAGGTTCCACAGCCCGGGGGCCTGGGATGTCGTCTGGGAAGATCTCGTGGAGTTCGACCAACGGCACGTCCCGCTATGGGACTATCTCGCCAAGGTGTTCCTCACCTGGTGCCGTCGCGGGGTCGATGCCTTCCGGTGCGACGCCGGGTACAAGGTCCCGGTCCATGTCTGGCAGTTCATCACCGCCCGTGTCCGGCAAGAGTTCCCGAACACCGTGTTCCTTCTCGAGGGTCTTGGGGGACCTTGGGAAACCACCAACTCCCTGCTCGCGGAAGGCGGCATGCAATGGGCCTATAGCGAACTCTTCCAGAACGCCGGCCCGGAGGCCCTCGGAGGCTATCTCCAGTACGCCACGCGCACATCGCACGAACACGGCACGCTCGTGCACTACAGCGAAACCCACGACAACACCCGCCTCGCGGCCCGCGGCGCCAGTCCGCATGCGCCGCTCACTCCGGAAGGCCGACGTTGGTCGATCTACCGCAACCGCCTCTGCGCCCTCACCAGTGTCGTTGGCGGATTCGGGTACACCAACGGCGTCGAGTGGTGCGCCACCGAACAACTCAACGTCCATTCCTCCCGCGGCCTCCACTGGGGAAACCCGGACCACATCATCGACGAACTCGCCCACCTCTCCCACCTCCTGTCCTCGCATCCGTGCTTCTTCGACGGTGCCCGACTCACCCGCATCGAACCCTCCGGATCCCCGGTCGTCGCCTTGCGGAGAGACTCCGCCAACGGCGTCGACACGTGCCTCGTGCTGATCAATGCGGAATTCGATCGCCCCCATACCCTCGTGCTCCCGGAGACCCTCTGGCGGGAACTCGGGAGTCCCGCGTTGGATCTGGTCGAACCCGGCTGTCCCCGTCTTGCGTCCATCGTGGAGCGCTCCGGTCAGGTGGAAATCCACCTGCGACCCGGCGCGGTCCACTGCCTGGCTGCGGTTCCCTCCCCTCGAAGCCTGGCCGGCGTTGATTACCGCAATGCCCGCGCCCGCGCTGACTGGGGACTGACGGCACTCAACGCGACCTCCCCCAATCCCATCGTCCCCTCGGAGGACTGGCAGACCCTCGCGCGCTGGGTGGATCAGGATCCGGTCGCCTTCCTCGCCCGCACCGTGCCGGGCCATGGGGGATTCCCGGCGGTTGTCCGATGGCTGGAAGCGGATAGTCGGCGCTGCGTGCCGATCCCTCCCGGACACTGGCTGTTGGTCGAGCATTCGATCCCATTCCGGGTCCGACTGGCTCACCGGGGCCCGGGTTCCTGGACCGTTGCCGAATCGATTCCCGCCGGCGGCCGCCACGTGGCGGCCCTGCCCCCGCGTCACACGCCCGAAGCCGCCACACTGCTCGTCGAGGTCGATGGTGCAATGGGTGCCAGCTTCGGTGGCAGCCTCCTGTATCTGGGCGCCGAACCGCTGGTCCGGTTCGAATCCGAACGTCCCACTTTCCATGGTCCCCTCGTCCTGCTCACCAACGGACGGGGCGGAATGGCGCGTCTCGGGGTGGACCTCGGGCGCATCACCTCCAAATACGACTGCCTGCTGGGGGTGAACCTCCATCCGCGCGTGCCCGTGGACCGCCACGTTTTTGCCAAGCGCGTCCGGGCCTGGATCAACGCCGATGGCTTCATCTCACCGCTGAACATCGACAACCTGGTCGGCTTCGAGCCCGGACCGCCCGCGCACTGGCGTTTCGTCGCGAACGCCGGTGACGGACGCTCCGTCGAGATCCACCTCCTGGTCGACCTCCTCCAGGACTCCAACACGGTCGTCCTCCAGTTCAACCGCTCCAGCGGCAGTCCAACCTATGGCCGCGCCCTCCCTCCGGAGGCCGACGTCCGCATCGTTGTCCGGATTGACCTCGAAGACCGGAGCTTCCACTGCGAAACCCGCCGAAACGGAGGCGCCGACCACCACTTCTCCTCGAACACCTGGACCCTCGAAGACCGACCCGGCTTCGTCTTCGCTCCCGCACCCGGTCGCCAGATCAAGACCTGGTCGGATGCGGGAACCTATCAGTCGCAACCGGAATGGAGCGAAGGCCTGCCGCACCCGGTGGAATCCAGCCGCGGGATGACGGGTTCCGGCGACGCCTGGTCGCCGGGTTGGTTCAGCATTCCTCTCGCCCCGGGTGCCTCGGCCACGGTGACTGCCAGCGCCGACGACCAGCCACCCGCCCCCGCGACCGTCGCCTCCTTTGTCACCGCACGCCTGAACCGGAACGCCTCGGCCCACGAACGCGCCGGCATCCCAGCGCAGGATTCCTTCGGTCGTCAACTCGTCCTCGCCACCCAGGCCTTCGTGGTCCGGCGGGATGACACCCGCACGGTCATTGCGGGATATCCGTGGTTCCTCGACTGGGGGCGCGATTCCCTGATCGCCGCCCGGGGCCTGATCGCCGCGGGAATGCTGGACGAAGTCCGCGATCTCCTCGTGACCTTCGCCCGGTTCGAGAAGGACGGCACGCTGCCGAATTCGATCCACGGCGAGGATGCTTCGAACCGGGACACCACCGACGCCCCACTCTGGTTCGGCATCGTCTGCGAAGAACTCGCCGCAAGCCTCGGAACCGATGGCCCGTCCCTCTACCAGACCCGCATCGATGACCGGGGCCGCACCCTCGTCGATGTACTCCGCTCCATCGCGTCCGGTTACCTCGCAGGCACCCCGAACCGGATCCGCGTCGATCCTGCGTCCGGCCTCGTATGGAGTCCCTCCCACTTCACCTGGATGGACACCAACCACCCCGCGGGAACCCCGCGCGAGGGTTACCCGGTCGAGATCCAGGCGCTCTGGATCCGCCTGCTGTTGCAATTGGCTCGTCTGGGCGCATCGCCGTGGGACGGCCGCGGGGAAAGTTGGGCGGACCTGGCCCGGCGGACCCGGAAATCGTTCGAGACCTACTTCTGGCTCGAGGAGTCCGGCTGGCTTGCCGACTGCCTGATCGCGGGACCCGACGTCCCGGCTCGCACCGCGGCTCCGTCCAATGCCCTTCGCAGCAACACGCTGGTCCCCATCGCGCTGGACCTCATCGAGGGCGAACGCGCCCGGCGCATCGTCGAAGCCGCCCGCCAACACCTGGTCATCCCAGGTGCGCTGCGCTCGCTGGCGCCGCTGCCGGTCCTCCCGCCGCTTCCAATCCGCAGCAGCCACGGCCAACTCCTCAACAACCCGGACTGGCCTTACTGGCCGAGGTACGAGGGCGACGAAGACACCCGGCGCAAGCCGGCCTACCACAACGGCACGGCCTGGACGTGGACCTTTCCGACGTTCTGCGAAGCCCTGGCCAAGGCCTACCCGGGAAGCCTGCCGGCTCGGGCGTCAGCCCGGGCCTATCTGGCTTCGATGGCCGAACTGCTCGGCCAAGGTTGCCTCGGTCAGGTGCCCGAGGTGATCGACGGGGACTTCCCGCACACCCATCGAGGCTGCGACGCCCAGGCCTGGGGCGTGACCGAAGCACTCCGCGTCTGGCGACTGCTCCAGCCGGAGGGCGGCGCCTGACCACGGATTTCAGCGATGGATCCGGGGTCGGTCGTCTACAGAGTTCGCCCTGAAATCGGCAGTTCATCCATCCGCAGATGGCGCAGATAGGAAGGGGCGTGAAACTTCATGCCCTCGCATCCGCGGGGTGTACTCCCGCCTTGTTCGAATCCGAGACCTTCCGACTGTTCATCTGCGCCATCTGCGCCATCTGCGGATAGAAACCCTCGTCGTGCGATCAGTGCGCGTGCACCGGCGAGAGGAAGTACAACCGACCCTGCGGGAGCTTCGATTGGATGCCGACGCCGAGGTCCAAGCGCACGGTGTTCGCCTCCGACTGCGCCTTGCCGAACATCCGGAACAGGCTGCCTATGGACATCGGCGGATCAAAAGAGACCAGGTCCGCGTCCTCGATGTCGGCCAACTTCCGCGCCCGACTGACTGCCGTCCGGAAATTCCCCAGTTCGTCGACCAAGCCCTGCTCCAGGGCCGCACGGCCCGAGAGGATCCGACCGTCGGCGATCGACTCCCAGTTCGCCACCAGGGTCTTTCCTTCGCCCCGGTTCCGTTCGGCGGCCCGCTTCCGTCCCTCGCGGATGACCTCTTTGAACCGACCGAAACTCTCGTCGATCATCGACTGCATGATCTGGCGCTCCTCGGGGAGTTCCTCTTCCGAGGTCTTCTCTCCGCTCATCATATCCTTGAGTTTGCCGCTCTTCGTGATCGACGGCCGCACACCGACCTTGTCCATCAAGGCCCGGTAATTGTAGCCGTGGAAGATCACGCCGATCGAACCGGTCATCGACAACTCGTTCGCGACGATCCATTGGCACGGCGCACTGACGTAGTACCCACCGGAAGCCGCCAGCGATCCCATCGAGACCACGATCGGCTTGTCCTTGTGTGCCTCCATGAACTCCCAGAGCAGGATGTAGATCTCATCGCTCGCCAGCACCTCGCCACCCGGTGAATCCACCCGCAGGACCACGGCCTTCACCGCCTTGTCCTCGGCCACCCGTTCCAACTGGTGCTTGATCAAGTCCACCAACGAACGCCCGTCCGCATCAATCGGGCTCCCCGTGATCACGCCTTCGACAGACAGGACCGCGATCTTGTTCTTCGAGTCGTTGTCCTCCAGGACGACCTCATGGAGTCCCTTGCCACCGGAGACGCCGTGGGACGCACTCCCACCCGCCGCTGAACTCACGGACGAAACCATCACGGCGAAGAGCCCGACGACTCCCAGCACGAGGACCGAAACGATCCCCAACGCCCAGATCCAACCCGACCCCGACTTCCTAGGTGCGGGAGGCACCGGAGCGGGCTGCACGCGGGGCGGCATGGCGGGTGGAGGCGGCACGGAAAACGGCGGCGGCTGGATCGGCGGTACTTCCATGGGCGGATCCTAGCCACTCCCGGCCGAATCGGCAATCGACAGGCTGAGGCGTCGATCGCAACAGCGCCCGCAACATTGCAACAGCCTGCACAATGATGAACGCACCTTAATCCGACCCAAGGCACCAACGTTCAAGCCCTGCCAACCCGTCGGTGACCTAGGGTGCTGGTCGATTGCTCCAGATGTTGATCTCCTCCGAAGCCGCCAGTACCGCCACGCCTCCCATTCCGCTCTGGGAAAAGGTCCGCTCCCTCCTCAGCGCCCCGGTCAACGGAACTTCCCTCGCCTTGTTCCGCATTGGATTCGGCATCGTGATGTTTCTGGAGGCCCTGACCCTGTTCCGGGGTTCCGCCAGCTCCGGCGGGCGCAGCCACATGGAGACTTACTTCACCGGCGCCGCGGGACGGTTCCATTTCCCATACGCCGCCTTTGGCTGGCTCCCAACGCTTCCGGACTGGGCGATGGCAGGACTGGGTTGGAGTTTGGCGGCAGGAGCAATCCTGCTGGTTTTGGGATTATGGCACCGACTCGCCGCGAGCCTCATCCTGGTCTCCTGGGGATACCTCTACGCCATCGAGTCCTCCCGCACCTACTGGATGAGCTACTACTACCTCGAGCTCCTGGTGGCGTTCCTCATGGTCTGGATGCCCGCGTCGAACCGGTACTCAATCGATGCGACGCGCTCGCTCCGACCGCCCGGGGAACGAACGGTTCCGTTCTGGTGCATCGCGCTGCTGCGGGGCCAGTTGGTGATCACCTATTTCTATGCCGGCGTCGCCAAGCTCACGCACGACTGGATGATTGATTTCATGCCCGTGAAGTGGTTCCTCACCCAACCGCATGTGGAGCAGCGGTTGGACTCCTTCCTCGGCAGCAGCCTGGCTTCCCAGGTCAAACCGTGGTTGCTGGGCAACACCGGCGCCGGGTTCCTGTCCTGGACCGGCGCCACCTTCGACCTGCTGGTCGGTTTCCTCCTCCTCGCCCGCCGGACCCGGTTCCTCGGCCTCGCCCTGATGTGGACGTTTCACGGTTTGAATCATTTCCTCCTGTTCACCGACATCGAATGGTTCCCCCTCGTCGGCGCCACCACCGCCCTCATCTTCCTGGATCCTGATTGGCCGGAACGCGTCGGCCGATGGTTCCGCCGACCTGGATTCCGCGCGCCCAACCTGCGATGGGCCATTCCGGGTGCGCTGCTTCTGCCCGGATACGGGGTGCTCCTCGGATGGCAGCCGAACCGATCGCAACCAGCACCGCGCATGGCCCGTTCCCCCAACTCGTCTTGGGTCGCGGTCGCCTGTATCATCTGGATGGCCTGGCAGACCCTGATGCCGATCCGGCACCTGCTCATTCCCGGCGACACCCGCATCACCTTCGAAGGCCTTTCATTCAGTTGGCGCCTCAAGGCCGAACTCTATCAATCGCGCCCGGCGACCCTGCTCGTGGACGATTCGAAGGTCCTCTCTTCCCGCAACGGGACCAACCGACTCGACTGGGCCGAATGGCGAGGAGCGAAAATCCTCTACCGGGAGATCGTTGGGGGGCAGGTGCCCTGGAAGGATCTGGCACCGATCCTGGCAATTTCCGAACCCGGGTTCGGCGAACGCATCCTGTTCAATCCCGAAGCGGCCGGCATCCACGTCACCACCGAGACGCAAGCGCGCGAAACCGCCACCCGCCTTTGGCAGGCTCTCCACGGACACCCGCCCGCTGCGCTTCACCGCCCGCTCTCCATTGGCCAACTGGCGGACGCTTACACAAAGGCGGCCCAGACCCGGGGAATCCAACTGCCTGACCGGGCCCAGGCTGCCGCGCTCATGCTCCGGGAACACGGTCCGGCCGGAAACGGCCAGATGCTGCCTTTCCTCCGGCGCACACAGGCTTTCGCGTCCGGCCTCGATGACGTCAGTCCAGGCTGGTTCCTCTGGATCGAGGATCCCGCCGTCATGCAGGGGACCAGCAAAACTCCAACCCTCATCGATCGCACTCGCTGGCGGTCCGGACCGCCAACGCTGGGCCCACTCGATGCCCACCGGTTGGACCTCAATGGAAGCCCCCTGATCCTGCACGCAGAGGATCCGATGGAAGCCGGCAGCGCCTACCCGGAACGAGCCACGCTGTGGCAGTCCACGATGGGCCCCGATCCGGCCCCGGAAATCCGATGGGATACGCTGTCGGACGTCGGCATCTCCAAGGCCATGCACATCGGGGTCAACCCGTTCCTCCTCCGTCGCTATGCGCGTCACGTGGCCCGCTTGTGGAACCCTGCGAGTCCAGAATGGCCCGCCATCCATGCGCGGACGCATGTCGCGCTCAATCTGCGTCCCCTGCAACCGGTCGTGGACCCCAAGGCAGACCTCGCGTCCGTCCGTGAGTCCTGGTTCACCCACAACCCCTGGATCCTCGACCTGGCCACCGAAAGGATCCCCCCAGGATTCAATCCGCTGGCGTCGCCGCACTGACCCGGCTCAGGGCTTCAGCAATTCCCGTTGCCAGGGCAATTGCTCTTCCTGGATTCCGGGATCGTTGCGAGCCAGCGCATACATCGTCGCCTTCGAGGCGATCAACGTGGGATCGATTCCGAGTTCCGCGGCGCGCCGGTCTCGGATCACCCGCAATTCCTCGACCCGATCCAGCTCCTTCTTGGCCATCCGCCGGACCCGGACCCGGATGTGCTCGGGGCGTTCACTGACCGGAACAGCCAATCCCCGTTCCACGGCTTCGAGCACGCCATGACGCCGACGAGGCGTCAGGTACGGCGGGAGTTTCAGCCCCTTGGAAGACTTGCGCTCGGCGGCGTCCGCGGCCACCTCGCTCAGGGATTCGTGTCGCAGGATGAAGAAAGGCGGCTTGTTGCAACGGATCGCATCCTTCTCGCGCCAGTGCCAGAGCTCACGCAACACAGCCAACCCCAGCGGATCGAGCTTGTCGTGCCCCTTGATCCGCCAGACGCCATCGAGATCCAATTGTTCCGCCCGGGCGCAGTCATGGATCAGCCGGGCACACGTCTGGCTGTGCCAGTCCTGCCGCCCCTTCTCAACCAACCTCGCCCTCAAGGCTTCGCTCAATTCATTGAGGTAAAGCACATCGTTGAGCGCGTACTCCACCATCCGCTCCGTCAGCGGTCGCCGTCCCCAATTCGCCTTCTGCGCGCCCTTTTCCAGGGTGACGCCCAGAAACTGGGTCAGGCAGTCGTTCAACCCGAACTTCGGCTCCCCAAGCAGGCGCGCCGCCCACATCGTGTCGAAAATCGATGCCGGCCGGAAATGGTGACCCTGAAAAAGCAGCCGAAGATCGTAGTCGGCCGCATGGAAGATGACTTCCCGGTCATCCAGGGCCTCCCAAAGCGGTTCGAGGTGCAGGTCCGCCAGGGGATCGATCAGCACCGCCTCGCCCGGGATCGCCAACTGCAGCAGGCACAGTTTTTCCGGATACGCATGCAGCGAATCCGCTTCCGTATCCAGGCCGACCCAAGGCGCTTCCCTGAGGCGGTCCGCAAAATCCTTCAACTCTTCCGTACTGCTGATCACCGGTCGCGTAGGTTGTGCAATCCGCAGCCCTTTGGGAATTCTGAATTCTCCAATAAAAGCGCTTCCTCCCAAATCTCGCCCCATCCCGACTGCGGGACCGAAGAATCCCCACCGTGCCAGCCAGTCGCCCAGCACCGCCCTCGGCCCGCATTTCCCGTTCAGCAAATTGGCCCCGTCAATCGACCGACACCACCCGGAAGTACCGGACTCCTTGCGAGGCCGGAACCCGCAACGTCCCGGTCCGGGCCGGCCCCGCCGGAAACCGCGTCAGCGCCAGCCATCCTTCCGGTCCGGGAAGCCCCGAACTCGCCTGGATCTCGACCGCCGTCGCAACCGGCACCAATTGGCTCAGAACCACTTCCAAGCCATCCAGAACCGCGGTCAACCCGGACGGAACTCCAACGGTCGCTGGATCCCGTCGCCCCGGAGAGCCCGAAACCGCAGCGCTGGACCGCCAACCCGACCCCAACGCGGCTTCGGACGGGGCCAGTCCCTCCCGCACCGGAACCAGCGAATGGCCCAAGCCGGGCTCGATGCCGAGCCATCCGGGTTGGAACGGGATCGAAACCACGGCCTCCCCCAGCAACCCCGTCACCGTCAGCACTTCCCCTTCGTTGGCCAACCGACCCGAAAACTCGCCGAGGATGTTGGTCACGCCCGGGTATCGTCGCCCGAACGCCACCCGGTCCGCCACCACCACCCCCCGCCCTCCCGATGCCAACGCCCGGAACCCATTGGTGGGCGACACCCGGAACTCGGCGGCCCCCGTGATTCCAACCCCGGTCAGGTCCAAGGCCGTTGCCCCCGCATTCCGCAACTCGATGAATTCAAAATCCTCCGGCCCCGCATCCTGACCGTCCAGCGGCGCGAAATGGATCTCGGCCACCTCCAGCGGCATCGGATCCGTGATGTAGGCCCCGGAAACCATCCCCGACCACGTCGACAGCAGTGGCGGATTGCCCCCCCCGGTCCGCGCCGTATGCGCCGGATTCTGCGTTCGCGCCTGTAGTCGCGTGTTCCCCTGGAGGACGACCGGTCCCGAATAGACCCGCGCCGACGAGGCGATTCCTCCCCCCGGCAGCCTCGGGTCGGTCCCGTTGGTGGTGTAGTAGACCGTCCCTGCCACGGGTAGGGTCAGCGTCACGGTCGAACCCCGCGCCACGGTCCCCGGTACGGTTCCCAGCGCCGGGGGTCGGACGAATTGCGAATCCATGAATGCCCCGCGCGACCGCATCCAGCTCTTCATCAGGTTGATCTCCTGTTGGTAGGTGGCAGCCCGCGGCGATGCCCCCCACTTGTTCCAGTCGCGCGAGGCAGCCCGGCGCACCTGATTCGCCAGTTCATCCACCCGTTGCCCCAGCGCGATGTCACTCATCAGGCCTGCCCTCAATTCCTGATACCGATCGATGTAAGCCTGGAAGAACTCCGGATCCGTGAACATCTGTCCCCACCAACTGAAATTGAAGAAGTCCGTCCCGCGGTCGCCCACCGTCGACGTCCATGTCGCCGGGTTCGCATCGCGTCCATCCAGCGATCCCAAGGCCCGGTCAAAGTCCCACAACGGTCCGAACTCAAGCTTCCCGCCGCGCCGCTTTCCGAAGTACGCGCTCAGGCGAAGGGCATCGACATTGAACGCAAACGTGTTCAGCAGGTGATGGTCGATCCACGATCCTTCATCCACGTAGGCCCGGAAGCCAGTGACCGGATTGCGGTAGTTCGGTCCGGTCAATGCCGCCGCAAAGCCGTCCATGTGATTCCGGAGGTAGTTCAACTGGGGCGCCCGCGCCGGTTCCTTCAGTTCGGACTCCTTCGGCTCCACCATTCCAAAGACCAACCCACCCGCCAGGATCCCCGAGTCGCCCGGATCCAACCGATCGACTTTCATCAGGTAGCCACCCGTGACCGAGGGCATGGTCAGGTTCTCCGGCTCCAGCGAACCGAGATCCACCCGATCCTTCCCGATCTCGATGCGCTCCATCACCACGTAAACTCCATTGTACGACGCGCTCTGGATCTGACCCGTCCCGGACGTCACCAGAAACACCTCACAGAGCCGAGTCCGCGGCGAGTACCGCCCGATCGCGCGGCTCAGGTCGTGCATCAGTGGATTGTGGATCAGCACCGGCTCGAACGAATTCGGCCCGTACATCACCCAGTCTCCCTCTTCCGGCATCCCCAGGAACGACACCCGCCGGTCCTCTTCGAACTCGTCCCGGAACTCGACCCGCAGGCTGACCTTGGGAAGCCCTTCCGTGCTCGAACCACGGGCCGATATTCCCGCCCGCGAGACGAGGGTGGGTCGGTTCGTCAGCACCGTGATCCCATTCGTCCCCGGCTCGAACACCTGGAAGTATGCCGGCACCCGCACGTCCGCCGGCGGTCGGCCCCGATTGAAATCGTGGATGACGATCACCGGCAGATCCGAAGTGAAGCGCGCTACCGTCGTCGCGAGCGGCAACTGGACATGGGTCGATGGCCTTCCCGGCAGCAACCCCGGCACATACGCCCTCGCCCGCAACTGGACTGCCTGATTGCTCAACGCCAGCGGCCCCGCCCACACCGGCGAAGCCTCCCCCGGCAACGTTCCATCCAACGTGTACCGGATGACCAATCCCGCTGGCGGCGCTCCCGTCCCCACCGCCGGAAGCAAACCCATCGAGATCGGCGTCGTGTACGTACCGCTCGGCGGTACCGCCTCGACGTCCGGCGCAAACCCCGGCCCTCCGGCCGCATTCGCCGCCCGCGGCGTCGGCGTGGGCAGGAACCCATCCTGCGAGGACCCCGGCAACCGACCGTAGGCCACGTCCGACCGCTGCCGCGGATAACTGGGCGCAAACGAAGAAACCACGGCCCCCTCCGGCGATACGAGCGCCAGGAACTCACCGGTGTCGCTCAACCGGAAGTTCGCGTGGAGCGCCGCCGCCGGATTCGTCCGGTTGTTCCCGCTCGCCCAGACCAGCGTGTAACCCCGTGCGGGAATCGACAACGACGGGAAACGCCACTTGCGCAGCACCGCCGCGTCATCCGTCAGCGACCACCCCAGCAACGAAACCGTCGTCGAGCCCGGATTGTGGATTTCGATCCAGTCCGATTCGTTCCCGTCCTCGTCACGGATTCCGGTGTCGTTGTCCGCCATGAATTCATTGATCCGCAGCGTCACCGCCAGCTTTGGATCCACCGTGTAGGACCAGTTGGTCAACACCAGCGGCCGGGCGGCCGAACTGAGGTCGGTAATCCCATGCCCGGCACGGAACCCGACGCTCACCTTCCCCGGCGCAGGATTCGCAAACACGAACAGATACTGCCCCGGCGAAACCTCCGTGACGCCGGTCGCCCCAACTCCGTTCGCCGTCAGGTCCGCCGCATCCACGCCCCGCACCGCCTCCGAAAACTGGACCTCCACCGAATTCAGCGAAGGCACGACCGCCCCCGGTTCCGGCAACACCACCGTCACCACCGGCGCCTCCAGGTCTTGCTCGGCCACCAAGGACGCCCGGAACACGAGGTCGCTGCTCGTCAGGTTCACGTTGAACACCTGCACCGCCAGCACGTTCTCACCGGTTCGCAGCGGCGAACTCACGTTGCTCACCGGATAGTCCAGGTCCGCCACCGGCTCCGGTGCCGCCGACAAGGCCGTCGACAGGATCCCCACCTCACCCTCGGGCATGTTGTACCGGGCAACTTCCTGACCGTTGATCCACGCCACGAATCCGTCATCGCACGCCACCCGCAACAACGCGTCCTGCACGTCCGCCGCGGAGGCGAGGTTGAACCGGATCCGGGCAAAGTACGTCGTGTACTGGTTCTGCATGTCCGTGATCAGCGTCCCGCCCAATCCCTCACCGTAAGACAGCGGCAGCAACCCAACCGTCCACGCTCCATCGTCGTACCCCGACCGGCGCCACGCCGTCGTGTCCGGCGTCGACGCCTCGGTCTGCCCCGACCGCATCCGCCAGGTCGCCGATGCCGGCACCAACTCAACCGGTGCACCCAGCACACCCCATGTTCCGGCGAGGACGGCCCCCAACATCACCAACCACCGTCCCAACCCTCTCTTCAAGTTCATGCTCATGCTTCAGGATCCAACTCGACACACTCCGCGCGAATACAGACGTCCTCCCGGGGACGGCCCGTTCCCGGACTTCGTTGCAGGCGATGGACCCAACCTAGCCAGAGCCGTCGCTTTGCCAAGCCCCCGTCCCTCAGGGGATGCGGGTTTGCTCCCCTCCGGTGGGCCGAGTGTCCCCACGAACCGGTGCCGAGCCCCTGAAGTCGTGCCGCCTCAAACTTGGAAACTTGAAACTTCAATCTTCCCCCACCCCCGCTACGCTTCAGCCCAATGACGTTGGATTTCGTTAAGATGAGCGGTGCCGGGAATGACTTCATCCTCCTCGACAACCGCGACGGCCAGATCTCGCTGACCCGCGAGCAGGTCACCCGGCTTTGCCACCGCCAGTTCGGCATCGGCGCCGACGGCCTGATGCTGCTCGTCCCCTGCACTTCCGGCCGTGCCGATTGGGCCTGGACCTTCTACAACTCGGACGGCTCCGACGCCGAGATGTGCGGCAACGGCGCCCGTTGCTTCGCCCGGTACGCCCAGCGGGTCACCGGATGGCAGAAGCCTTCCCTCTCCTTCGAAAGCCTCGCAGGCATCATCTCCGCCACGTTCCAGGGAGATCGGGTCACGATCCGACTGACCAACCCCCAGGGCCTCCGCCTGAACGAACCCGTGCCCACCCGCGCTGGCCTCCTTCAGATCTCCTCCCTCAACACCGGCGTTCCCCACGCCGTGGTCTACGTCCCCGATGCCGACCAAGCCATGGTCCAGCAACTCGGCGCTGAAATCCGCTACCACGACCACTTCAAGCCCCGCGGCACGAACGTCAACTTCGTCCAGGTCAAGGGACCCAACTTCATCCGGGTCCGCACCTACGAACGCGGCGTCGAAGGCGAAACCCTGGCATGCGGGACCGGCGTCACCGCCAGCGCTCTCGTCTCCGCCCGCATCCACGGCTTCACCAGTCCCGTCCGCGTCCAGGTTCAAGGGGGCGATGAACTCGCGATCTCGTTCACGGATGCCAATGGCCAGTTCGACCAGGTCGACCTGAACGGCCCGGCCACCTTCGTCTTCGAAGGCCGGATCCAGGTCTGAGACCGCCTCCCATGCGCCTGTCCCGCACCTTTTGGCTCGCCACCCTCGCCTGCCTCCTGGCGAGGGTCGGCCAACCGGCACAGGCGCATGGTCCCGATCACGAGGTCATCGTCGCCCTCACGGCCGAAATCGCCCGCAACCCCGGCGATCCGGAACGGCTCCTCCACCGCGGCGAACGCTACCGGAGCCACGGCGACCTCGCTTCCGCACGCCTCGACTTCCAGGCCGCCCTCTCCAACAACCCCGCCTGCCATCCGGCACGGCTCCGCCTGGCCCTCGTCGCCCGCGACCAGGAGAAGCTCCCCGAGTCTCTCCAACTCCTCGACCAAACCCTGGCGGCCCAACCAACCAACCTCCTCGCCCGCGTCGCCCGCGCCGATGTCCTCATCCGATCCGGCCGGCCCGGCGAGGCCATTCCCGAATACGACCGGATCATCGCCGACTCTCCGCAGCCACGACCCGACGTCTTCCTTTCCCGATCGCGCACCCTCCTCGCACACGACACCAACGCCTGGGCCCGCGCCCTGGAAGGCGTCGAGGACGGCATCCGTCGACTCGGTCCCGTGCCCTCGCTCCAACTCCACGCCCTCGAACTCGAAGAACGCGGCGGCCGCGTCGACGCCGCCCTTGCCCGGATCGATGCCATCATGGCGGGCATGGATCGACGCGAGCGATGGCTTGCCCGGCGCGGAGACGTGCTGCTCGCCGCAGGCCGCACCCGGGATGCCCGCACCGAGTACCAGCGTTCCCTCGCAGCCCTGGACCGACTTCCGGAACGCCTTCGACGCACCATCGCCTCCGAAGAGTTGCGACAGGAACTGGAAGCCAAGCTTGCCGTGAACCCGTCCGGGAACCAAACCTCGCCAAGTCGATGAGCAACCGATGGACATTCTGGCTGGCAGCCCTGTGGCTGGGCGTCATGGCTTCGCCTGGACTTCACGCCCAAAAACTGGTCCGGGGTCCTTACCTCCAACTGCCCACGCAAAACTCGATGGTCGTCCGCTGGCGGACGGACAAGGAGGCCAAAGGCTACGTCCGCTGGGGACTCTCTCCCGAAAGTGCCACCAACCGCGTCAGCCATTCCGGTAGCCTGACCGAACACGTCGTCCAGATCCGGGGTCTCCAACCCAACACCCGCTACTATTACGCCGTCGGCACCGAGACCAACCGCTGGATCACCCCGGTGGAGCCAGACTACAGCTTCATCACGCCGCCCAAACCCGGCACCTCCCAACCCGTCCGCGTCTGGGCCATCGGTGACCCGGGAACGGCGTCCACCAACCAGGCCAACGTCCGCAATACCTTCTACGAACTCCACCGCCAGCGCCCCGCCGACCTCTGGCTCATGCTCGGCGACAATGCCTACTCCTCCGGTACCGACGCCCAGTACCAGCGCGCCGTCTTCAGCGTCTACAGTTCCATCCTCCGCCAATCCCCCGTCTGGCCCACCCTCGGCAACCACGACGCCTACCACGCGGATTCCCCCACCCTTTCCGGTCCCTATTACGACATCTTCACCCTGCCCACCCTCGGCCAGTGCGGCGGACTCGCGTCCGGCACCGAGGCCTACTATTCCTTCGACTTCGCCAACATCCACTTTGTCTGCCTCGACTCCGAGGATACCGAGCGGAATCGCGACGGCGCCATGGCCGCCTGGCTCCGCGCCGACCTGGCTGCCAATACCCGCGACTGGGTCATCGCCTTCTTCCACCACCCGCCCTACACCAAGGGTTCCCACGACTCCGACAAACTCTCCGACTCCGCTGGCCGCATGGCCGAGATGCGCGAGAACTTCCTGCCGATCCTCGAATCCGGCGGCGTTGATCTCGTGCTCACCGGCCACTCCCACAGCTACGAACGGTCCTACCTCCTGAATGGCCACTATGGGCTCTCGTCCACGCTGCAGCCTTCCATGATCCTCAATGCCGGATCCGGCCGACTCGACCTCGATGGATCGTTCAGGAAGGACGGCGGCAACGCCCCGCACCAAGGCGCCATCTACATCTGTGCCGGTTCCTCCGGTCAGGCTTCCGGAGGCCGGCTCAACCACCCGGCAAACTGGCTTTCCCTGAACAAGCTCGGCTCCCTCGTCCTCGACATCGACGGTCTCCGCGCTGACATCCGGTTCATGGGCGATCACGGCCAACTGCGCGACTACTTCACCATCGAAAAGCGGTGAGGTAGCCGCCTCAAACGGGGGGGTGCATCCTGCAGCGGTGCTTGCCGGCAGCCTTGAAACTTCCGGGGGGCCCCGTGAATCTCGCGGCGTGCTCCCCGCTTCCCAGTCCGCTGCGCGCACCGCGTGGCTCGTTGTCGCTTTGCTCGCGCCGGTAGCTCTCCTCAACTACCTCGACCGCCAGATGCTGGCCTCCATGAAGTTCTCCGTCATGGCGGATATCCAGGACATCGGATCCGACGCCAACTGGGGCCGCATGCTCGGGCAGTTCAAATGGGTCTACGCCTTCCTCAGCCCCCTCGGCGGACTCATCGCCGACCGTTTCAGCCGCCGTTGGACCATCTCCGGAAGCCTCTTCGCCTGGTCGATCGTCACCTGGATCACCGGTCATGTGACCACCTATGACGCCCTGCTCTGGACCCGCACCCTCATGGGGATCAGCGAGGCCTTCTACTTTCCCGCCGCCCTCGCGCTGATCACCGACCACCACTTCGGCCCTACCCGTTCCCGGGCCATCGGCGTCCATCAGATGGCCGTCTACTCCGGTGCCATCCTGGGCGGATTCAGCGGTTACATCGCCGACTCCCCGAACCTCGGTTGGCGCACCGCGTTTACCTTCTGCGGTGTCGCCGGCGCCCTTTACTCGATTCCCCTCCTCGCCATCCTCCGCGATCCCGTCCGCCCCGCCACCCCCACCCAGACGGGCAAGGAATCCTTCTTCGCCTCCCTGCCGCCCCTCCTGGCCAACCCCTCGTTCCTCCTGCTCGTCCTCTACTTCACCCTTCCCGCGCTGGCTGCCTGGATCGTTCGCGACTGGATGCCCGCCATCCTCAAGCAACAATTCAACATCCAGCAGGGTCCCGCGGGCGTCGCCGCAACCAGTGCCCCGCAGATCGCCGCCATCCTGGGTGCCGTACTCGGCGGCTTCCTCGCCGACCGATGGATGCTCCGGTCGACCCGCGGCCGCATCTACGCCAGCGCCATCGGCGTCGCTTTCATCGTCCCCGCCATCTTCGGCGTCGGCAACGCCTCCAGCCTCACCATCGCCATGGCCTTCCTGGCACTCTTTGGCCTCGGCTGGGGTTTCTTCGACTGCAACAACATGCCGATCCTCTGCCAGATCGTGCGCCCCGAACTCCGCGCCACCGGATACGGCCTCATGAACCTCGTCTCCATCAGCTGCGGCGGCCTCGCCGACTGGGGATTCGGGAAACTCCGCGACGCCAAGGTTCCCCTCAACGTCAGCTTCACCTTCTTCGCCGGCGCCGCCGTCCTCGCCATCCTCACCGTCCTCCTCATCCGCCCCCGCCCCGAGGCTACCCAAACCACCTCCCAAACGACCTCCCAACCCAACGCCTGACCCAGGCTCCATTTACAATCCGATGTCGCAGGTGCGACATGGGATTGTAAATCCGAACCCCGGACAGCACCCATCCGTCGCAACCTCACGGTTTGCATCCGGATGTCGCAGGTGCGACATGGGATTGTAAATCCGACCCCGGACAGCGCCCATCCATCGCAACCTCACGGTTTACATCCGGATGTCGCAGGTGCGACATGGCATTGTAAATTCGAACCCGGCAGGCCCGGCGAGCGCGGTCCGTCGACGGGAGCCCAAAGGCGATCAAGAAGCTCTGGACTTCGAACGGTCACTGCCGTCTGGAAACTGGCAACTCGCCCGCCCCGCCCTTGAAACGCCCCCCCGGAACACGTCATCCTTCCGCGTGCTTCACCTCCGCAACTTCGCGAGCCTCGCGATCCCGTGCGTCGCAGCCGTGGCTGTCGCCGCGCCTTTCACCGCCAAGGATCGCCAACCCACGCCCGAGGAACTCATCAGCATGCCGGCCGTCGCCTCCGTCGAGAAGGCCGCCGCCCTCCTGAAGGACGTCAAGGTACCCGACGGCTTCGAGGCTTCCATCTTCGCCACGCCGCCCGCTGTCAATTACCCGGTCTTCGTCGCCGCCGCGCCGGATGGCACCGTTTACGTCTCATCCGACGGCAACGGTTCCCTGGACCGCAAGCCTCACCTCGGTCGCGTCCTCCGCGTGCGGGACACCAACGGCGACGGGCAGGCCGACGAAGTTCGAGCCCTCGTCCCCGATATCGATTCTCCCCGGGGTCTGGTCTGGGACCACGACCGCCTCTACGTGCTGCACCCGCCCGACATCAGTGTCTTCATCGACCGCGACGGCGACGGCGTTGCCGAGGAACGCAAGACCCTCGTGAAGGGCATCGCCTTCACCTTCAAGGACCGGCCGGCCGACCATTCTTCGAACGGACTCGAACTCGGCGTCGATGGGTGGCTTTACGCGGCCATCGGTGACTTCGGCTTCATGGAAGCCGAAGGGACCGACGGCCGGAAACTTCAACTCCGCGGCGGCGGTGTCGTCCGCGTGCGCCCCGATGGTTCCGGACTCGAAGTCTGGGCCGATGGCACCCGTAACATCCTGGAAGTCGCGGTCAGCCCGCTCCTCGATGGATTCGCCCGGGACAACACCAACGACGGCGGCGGATGGGATATCCGGCTCCACCATTTCAGCGGGATGACCCAGCACGGGTATCCCCGGCTCTTCAAGAATTTCGGCGACGAGATCATCCAACCCTTGGCCGACTACGGTGGGGGTTCCGGCTGCGGCGGGGCGTGGATCGATGAACCCGGGATCCCGGCCTCCTTCAACAACGCGCCCTTTACCGCGGACTGGGGACGCGACTGGATCTACCAGCACGCCCTCACTCCCCGCGGCGCCACCTTCGCCGCCGGTCAGCAGGAGTTCCTCCGACTGCCCCGCGTGACCGACCTCGATGTCGACGCCCACTCGGCCATTTACGCCGCCAGTTGGAAGGGTGCCTCATTCACCTGGGTCGGGCCCGAGGTCGGGTTCCTCGTCCGGGTAACGCCCAAGGGCTACAAGTCCGATCCCCTCCCCAACTACACCCAACTCACCGACGACGCGCTCGTCTCGGAGTTCTCCTCCCGCTCGCATCGCCGCCGACTCGAAGCCCAGCGGACGCTGGTCCGTCGCGGCCTCAAGAACGAGACAGCCACCCGGATCGCCCGGTTTGCAGCCGATTCCGCGCAACCTCTGGCCTCGCGAATCGCAGCGGTCTTCGCCCTCAAGCAGGCCCGGGGCACCGCGAGCCACGAAGCCCTCCTCGCCCTCCTCTCCGACGCGACGATCGCCCCCTGGGCCCTGCGCGCGCTCGGCGACCGGCCCGAGGAAGGCTCCCAGATTCCCGCCGAACCGATCGCCGCCGCGTTCAAGTCCTCCGATCCGCGCACCCGCAAGGAGGCCCTGATCACGACGGCGCGCCTGCGCCAGATCCGTTCCGCTGCCGCCCTCGCTCCGCTGCTGGGGGATGCCGACCCCATCGTTGCCCAAACCGCCGTCCAGGCACTGGCCGCACTCAAGGCCATCCCCGCCACCTTCCACGCCCTCGACCAGGCTGACACGTCTCCCACCGTCCGACGCGGCCTGCTCCGCGCACTGCAGTCCTGGCATGAGGACGAAGTCGTCGACGGCCTCGTCCGACGCCTCGAACGCGAGCAGGACGCCGTCCGTCGCCAGGGAATCCTGACCACGCTCTGCCGACTCTACTACGTCGACGGTCCGTGGAAGGGCGACTCCTGGGGCACGCGCCCGGACACCCGTGGGCCTTACTACCAACCCGAAGAATGGTCCGCGTCCCCCCGCGTCCTCGCCGCCCTTCAGGCCGCCGTTGAAGGCGCCGGCGCTGACGAAGCCGCCTACCTCGGACGCGAGCTTTCCAGGCATCGCATCCAGGCCGGCGCCGCTCTCCGCAAGTTGGTGCGCCTCGCCGACAAGGATCCCGCCCTGCTGCCCGCCGTTGCCGCACAGTTGGCTTCCGCCGAGTTCATCCCCGCCGACGCCATCCCGGCGCTCGGCCGCGCCGCCACCGAGAAATCGATTCCCGACTCCGCCCGCGCCCAGGCCATCCAGGCCCTCGCGAAGTCGGACTCCGCCGACGGTTGGCGCTCCCTGTTGGCCGGACTTCCCGCGGCCCTTGCGACGAAGACCGAGAACCATCAGGCCGAGAAGGCGCGCTCCGCGTTCCTCAATTCCCCCCACCTTGAAACGCGCCACGACGTGCTCGCGTCCGAGGCCGCCCGCCTGAACGGCGAAAGTTCGCTGTGGGCTGACGTCGGCCTGCTCAAGGTCGCCGGACGCAAGACCGCCTCGGTCGAACCCAAGGCCGCCGCCAACAAGGCCCTCGACGACGGTTGGGCCATCGCTGGCCGACGCGTCCAGATCCTCAAGGCGGCCGCCATCGCGGGGGATACCTCCCGCGCCGCGCAATACGTCGCCGCCCTCACCGACACCAACGCAGACGTCGCCGACGCCGCCCAGAAGGCCGTCCAGAAGCTCAAGATCGACCCGGCGAAATTCGCCAACGACGCCAAGCAAACCAAGGTCGGCGAACTCACCGTCGACGCCGCCCTCCTGGCCGCCTTCGAGGCCCGCGGTGAAGTCGCCCGCGGCGAACAACTCTTCGCCCAGGTCGGATGCAACGGTTGTCACACCGTCCGCACCGATGAACCCCTCAAGGGTCCATTCCTCGGCCACATCGCCAAGACCTACCGCCGCCGCGAACTTGCCGAGGCGATCCTCGTTCCCGGCAAGACGCTCGCCCAGGGCTTCGTCACCCATCACTTCGAACTCAAGGACGGTTCCGAAGTCGACGGCTTCGTCGTCCAGGAGGCGGCCGACGCCGTCACCATCCGGACGGTCGCCGCCCAGGAGCAGAAGATCGCGGTCAAGGACATCGCCAAGCGCGAGAAGCTCGAACGTTCCCTGATGCCCGAGGGCCTCGTCGCCGGCCTCACGGTGAAGGAATTCGCGTCGATCCTCGATTACCTCGAGGCCCTCGCGAAGAACGCGCCATGAGCCGTCCGCCCCTTCCACCAAGGTGGGGCGAGTGTCCCCACGAGCCGTGCGCCTCACAGCTCCGCGGGTGGGGCGAGTGTCCCCACGAGCCGCCCAACGCTCCGCAGTTCGACCGAGTCTCGCCCCACCGGATCTCGCTGGCCCCTCTCCTCGGCACTGCCTTGGCGGTCATCCTCGCCGGATGCGACAAGCCGGCTTCTTACCGGATATCCAGCCCCAGCGACGCCGCCCTGCCCGGAACACCAACCCCGGCCCCAGCGCCTTCGTTCGCCACGAACCCACCTGCCATCCCCTCCCCCGCGGGCATGGTCTGGATACCCGGCGGCGAGTTCCTGATGGGCGGTCCGTCCGCCGATTCCTCCATCCAGCAACACGCCGCCACGCACCCCGGCGACCCGGTCTGTTCCGGACTGCTCGCCGGGTTCCCGGACGCCCAACCCGCCCACCGCGTCCGCGTCTCCGGCTTCTGGATGGACCTGACCGAGGTCACCAACGCCGAGTTCGAGCAGTTCATCCGGGCCACCGGCTACATCACCGTCGCCGAACGCAAGCCCACCGCCGAACAGTACCCCGGCGCCGACCCGGAGATGCTCGTCCCGGGTTCCGTCGTGTTTACCCCGCCCGAGTCGCCGATCTCCCTCGAGAATCCGCTCGAGTGGTGGAGTTACACCCCCGGTGCCAACTGGCGTCATCCTTTCGGCCCCCAATCCGACCTCACCGGCAAGGAGAGTCATCCCGTCGTCCACGTCTGCTTCGATGACGCCGTGGCCTACTGCAAGTGGGCGGGGAAGCGGTTGCCGACCGAGGCCGAATGGGAGTTCGCCGCACGCGGTGGCCTCGATCATCAGGAGTTCGCCTGGGGCTCCGAAGCCAATCCCGGCGGCAAGTGGATGGCCAATTCGTTCCAGGGCTCCTTCCCCGTGCGCGACACCGGCAGCGACGGATTCCGCGGTCTCGCCCCCATCCGTTCCTTCCCCCCGAACGGCTACGGCCTCTTTGAAATGGCAGGCAACGCCTGGGAATGGTGCGCCGACTGGTACCGTCCCGACACCTACGCCCAACGCCCCGCCGCTGGCCTCACCATCAATCCAAGCGGTCCCTCCGATAGCCTGGACCCGGACGAACCCGGCATCCCCAAGCGCGTCCAACGCGGCGGATCCTACCTCTGCTCCGATCAATACTGCGCCCGATTCCGCATCGGCACGCGCGGCAAGGGCGCCGCCGACACCGGTTCGACCCACGTCAGCTTCCGCTGCGTGAAATCTCCCCAGTAGCCGTAACCGACGTAGCCGCCGTAGCCGACGAGGTGACGAGGCGGAGTCAAAGGGAGTTCCCAATCCCCAGAGCCTCCTCACGTCGTCTCCTACCCGTCCGTAGCCGACGAGGTCACGAGGCGGAGTCAAAGGGAGTTCCCAATCCCCAGAGCCTCCTCACGTCGTCTCCTACCCGTCCGTAGCCGACGAGGTGACGAGGCGGAGTCAAAGGGAGCTCCCAATCCCCAGAGCCTCCTCACGTCGTCTCCTACCCGTCCGTAGCCGACGAGGTCACGAGGCGGAGTCAAAGGG